>JAUNNI010000051.1 GCA_030531555.1 Eubacteriales bacterium
TATGAAAATTTAACCTTTTTTTATTAACTAACGTATATATTAAATGATAAAATAAATATATCTAAATAAATGTGGTTGCTATGCCAGACAATATTAATAGCAACACCAAAAAAGGAGGTCACACTATGAAAAAAATTTTCAAAAACTTACTTTTTGTATTTGCTTGTGCTCTGGTTATATCTATCATCAAGCCTGCGCAGGTAAATGCTCAGGAAGATATTACTGTAAAATCTTCTGTGAATTCCAAATATCAGGTTACCCTGAAATGGAAAAAACAGTCCTGTTCCCAGATTCGTATCTACCGTTCTCAGGTTACCCCAACCGGTAACTTAAAACGAGTTCTTTTAAAGACCTTAAAAGGCTCAGCAACTACCTATGTAGACAAAAAAACAAAGAAAAAAATCGCTTATGATTACACCGTAAGTGCTTACAAAAAAGTAAAAGGCAAATATGTCTTAGTTGCATCCGGAGAAAAAAGAGAATATTGTGGTTTGATCAAACCTGAATATGACGAGTATCTCTTCGAAGAAGGCGAGTATACTCCTCATTCCATCAAACTCGTTTTTGGCATATCCTCTGGTATGACTCCAAACGGCTATCAGATTCAGAGAAAAGCTGGCAATGGCTCTTACAAAACAGTAAAAACTCTGAAAACTACAAAACGCAGCAATGTTACATGGAATAATACTGGTCTTACAACTCTGACCCAATATACTTACCGTGTTCGTTCTTATAAAAAGATTGGTAAGAAAAAAATCTACAGCAATTGGTCCGCTCCTTACAGCAAAATCACTGCTTTAAGATATGGCACTTATAGCGCTATGAATTTTACTGTTCCAAGCTCAGAAAACGGTTTATTCGTACTCGCTATGAAATCCGATTCTGCAAAGAATGCAGTTCTTAATTGTGGCTGTGACTTTAACCGATCCGATTGTCTGGGCGATTGTGAAATTGAAATTGTAAAAATCACTAAAAATGGAAAAGATGTAGATCTGAATTCATTCACAGTATCTCCAAATGAAGTCATAAACATCTACTTCAAGAGTAGTGACCTCTATAATACCTTAAAAACTACAACAGAAAATCCTATCATCTGCTTCGGTGGCGTTTATAACGGTACACCAGTTCTTCTCTATTTCGACACAGTTGCAAAGGGAATTGCTGTTGAAGCGGATGCAGAAGCCATTCATTAAACACTGCATTTTTTAAAAAGGAGAGGAGCTTATGAAAAAATTGTTAAGAAACCTGGTTTTCGTTTTCTTATGTGTTTTCATTCTTTGTGGCTTAAAGCCTGCGCAAACACATGCACAAAATTATTTTGAAGTAAAATCTTCTGTAAATTCATCTTACAAGATCACATTAAAATGGAAAAAACAACCATGTACACAGATTCGTATCTATCGTTCCCAAATTACTCCAAATGGTCGTCTGAAAGCAAAGCTGATCAAAACCTTAAAGGGAAAAACAACATCATATACCGACAAGAGTGTAAAGAAAAAAATCGCTTATGCTTACACAGTAAAAGCTTACAAAAAGGTAAATGGAAAATTAACCTTGATCAGCAGTGGAGATGGTTATAACTATTGTGGTCTGATCAAACCAGAATATGATGACTATTTCTTCGAAACAGGTTATTACACCACGAACTCCATCAATCTTAAATTTGGTTCTTTGATTGGTATGTCCGTAAATGGTTACCAGGTCCAGAGAAAAATTGGCACAGGTTCTTACAAAACCATCAAAACATTTAAGACAACCAAACGCTTCATTGACTGGACCAACACTGGTCTTACCTGTGGAAAAGACTACACTTATCGTATTCGCTCTTACAAAAAGATTGGCAAAAAAACAATCTATAGTAACTGGTCCACTCCTTACAAGAGAACAGCAGCATTAAGATATGGAGTTTATACGGCATCAGCACTTACAATTCCAACAACACGCAATGGAATGTTTTCCTTCTCCTTCAAAGCTTCCCCTCAGAATGCTGCCATGAATTTCACAGAAATTCTTGAAGCAAACTACCCATCCATGGGCGAAGAAGAACACTCCGTACAAACTAATAAAATAACCATTGATGGAAAGAATGTAAATGTTATGTGTCCAGTACTGAATGCAGGAAGTACCATGGCATTTGAATTCTCCGATGGAAATCTTTACGATTATATTGTATCCAGAAAAGCATCTTATTCTTCTTATGGAGACATTACAGCGGGAATCAATTTTGAATTCAGAGGTCGCTATAACGGCACACCAGTCTATTTCTATTATACCCCTGCATCACAGAGCATAGAAGTTTATCCGGATGATGAAAGTATCTACTAAAATAATCTTTTAAAAACCACAAAAAAGGTGAAGATCTTTCGGGGTCTTCACCTTTTCTTATGTAATCATATCATTGATCCGTATCCATACGCTAGTATCGGCTTCTTAATATCAATTATGTATTCCATTTTGTCAGGAATTAGATTCTTGCAACGCCAGATTCGTAAGCTGCCTGTTTTACAGCTTCTGCTACCGCATCTTTTACGCGTGGATCAAAAGCTGCTGGGATGATGTAATCTGCGGAGAGTTCTTCATCGGAGATAAGTCCAGCCAATGCTTTTGCTGCAGCTACTTTCATATGATCATTGATATCACTTGCGCGACAATCAAGAGCACCACGGAAGATTCCAGGGAAAGCAAGCACATTGTTGATCTGGTTTGGATAATCGCTACGTCCTGTTGCGATTACTGCTGCGCCACCTGCTTTTGCGTCATCTGGGAAGATTTCTGGAGTTGGGTTTGCACAAGCAAATACGATGGCATCACGGTTCATAGTTTTTACCATTTCTGTTGTAACCATATTTGGAGCGGATACGCCAACAAATACGTCTGCGCCAACAAGAACATCTGCTAAAGAACCAGCAACTTTGTCTAAGTTAGTAACTTTTGCCATTTCTTCTTTGATTGGGTTCATACCTTCTGTTCTACCTTCGTAGATGGCACCTTTTCTATCACAGATAGTAAGATTTTTTACACCTGCACTTAATAAAAGCTTGCTGATAGCGATGGATGCAGCACCTGCACCACTCATAACAACTTTGATTTCATCGATTTTCTTATCTACGATTTTAAGAGCATTTACAAGACCTGCAAGTGTGATTACAGCGGTACCATGCTGGTCATCGTGGAAGATTGGGATATCACAGCGTTCTTTTAATTTTTTCTCGATTTCGAAACATCTTGGAGCGGAGATATCTTCTAAGTTAACACCACCGAAGGAACCTGCAAGTAAAGCAACCGTATTTACGATATCGTCAACCTCTTTGGAACGAACACAAAGTGGAATTGCATCAACATCACCAAACGCTTTAAATAATACACATTTTCCTTCCATAACTGGCATACCAGCTTCTGGACCGATATCACCAAGACCGAGAACTGCAGTACCGTCTGTTACAACAGCAACGGTGTTCCAGCGGCGTGTGAGTTCATAGCTTTTGTTGATGTCTTTCTGGATTTCAAGACATGGCTGAGCAACACCTGGTGTATAAGCGATGGAAAGGGCATCTTTGCTGTCAACCGCTGCGCGGGAGATTACTTCAACTTTACCTTTCCATTCATAATGTTTCTTTAATGACTCTTCTGCGTAATTCATGATCAATATCCTTTCTTTTCAAAAGTAAATGGTTTGTCTTTTATAATTTCTCGTGAAACAAGTGACTTTTCATCATATTTACTGAGCAAAAAAATGCCCACTATTTTTAACTATACACCCTCTTTTTATAAAATGCAAGAAATTCACTTTATTCCTTCACATTACTGAAAAAAATATAGCCCAATCTGGGCCATGCCAGATCAGGCTAATGTAAACCATATTTTTTAAATTGAATCATTCATCCTTTTGGACGAAAGAATCAGAGAGATTCCACAAATCTCATGAATGCTGCCTGTCCTTCCTCGGTACGTTTATAAACACCGGCACATTCCAAAACTTTAACGAATACTTTACTGATTTCGTCGCGGATGATTTCTTTCACATTTTCTGCTGTGATTTCATAATTGCCAATCCATGCATCCACCCAATCCGCATGTTTTTCCAGAGTTTCGTTAGCGCGAAGATCGGATTCTGCCAAAATAGCATCGGCCAGATCGCTCATTTCCTTCTTCAGTCTTGCAGGAAGAACCGCCAGACCCATTACTTCAATGAGGCCGATGTTTTCCTTCTTGATATGATGAAGGTCTGCAGATGGATGATAAACGCCCCATGGACATTCATCAGTGGTGATGTTGTTACGAAGAACCAGGTCAAGCTCATAAAGATCACCTCGCATACGGGCGATTGGTGTGATTGTATTGTGTGGCACACCGTCTGTTTCGCTGAAGATGAATGCTGCTTCATCGGTGTATGCTCGCCAGCTTGTGAGGATATGGTCCGCTGCGTCAACGATTTTTGCCGGATCTTCACACTGGAGGCGGATTACGGACATTGGCCATCTTACGATACCTGCTGTCACATCTTCATGTCCTGGAAGAGTGAAGGTGCGGTCATAGTCTGCTTTTGCCATGGCAAATGTGTAACCGCCACCCTGGAAATGATCATGGCTTAAGATGGAACCACCAACGATTGGAAGATCCGCATTGGAGCCTGCCATGTAATGAGGGAACTGTCCAACAAATGCTAAAAGCTTCTTGAAAACAGCACGATCAATCTTCATTGGAATATGTTCCCCATTGAAGATGATACAATGCTCGTTATAGTAAACATAAGGGGAATACTGAAGGAAATAATTCTGACAATCTAACTGCATTGGCATAATACGGTGATTCTGTCTTGCAGGATGAGAAAAATGTCCGGCATACCCTTCATTTTCTTTGCAGAGAAGGCAGGCTGGATAACCAGATTTTTTCGCCTGGCCTGCTTTTGCGATATCTCTTGGATCCTTTTCTGGTTTCGAAAGGTTAATGGTAATATCGATTGGACCGTACTCCGTATCTGTCACCCATTTTTCATCTTTTTCAATACGATCTTTGCGGATATAATTGGTAGCAATGCTGAAATCATAATAGAAATCTGTCGCTTCCTTTGGAGAACGAGCATATTTTTCCTGGAAAATGTTACGAACCACACTAGGCGCTGGAGTAATACATCCCATGATCTTGGTATCAAAAAGGTCCTTCATGGTGATGGTATCTTCTTTTAAGATGCCTTTTTCATGGGCATAAACCATCATATCTTCTAAAATTTCATGAACCGGACGATCTGCTTCCACCTGATCCGCTGGCTCATATTCCATGCATTCGAACAGTTCAAGAAGTCGATTTGTTACATAAACCTCATCCACCAGGTCAATAAGACCTTTTTTCTTACCATATGCTACTAATTCCTGAATATATTTTGTAATCATCGTTATATTCTCCCTCTATTTTTCAATGGTTTTATGACTGATTTCACTGCTGGGCAGCTTCCATCCGTCTACACTCTATCTACCAATATATACCATCATTCCCTCATCTGTAAATCGTTTTTACAAACTAGCCCTCATTTAATTTATCGAGAATTCTCTCATTTTCTTTCAGGGGGTAAAAACAATGAAATTTCAGATTTGGTAAAAAAGATTATTTATGCTATGATTGGATGCAGATGAAAGATTATTTGGAGCCCTGGTGCTCCTTTTTTCTCTGAGAAATTATGAAAACTGAGGTGCTTTATGAAAGAATTTATTTATGACATGATATATTTTGTTTCTCGTATCCATACCAAAATCCTGAATTGGAATGATGTCTCAGCAAATGTTATGACAGACAAACAGCTTCATTTCTGGGTCATGGGGCTCATCGGAATGGCCCTTCTTTTTGTCATCTATCCACTCTTCATTCTCTTAGCAAAAAAACATGTGTTAGTCATCGCCTGGATTTATGTGTTCACTTTAATGGTGGTTATCGCATTCGCTCTTGAGATTGAGCAAGGCCTCACTGGCACCGGCGTCATGGATTTCTCCGATGCCACATCGGGACTCAGCGGATTTATGTGGATGTTCTTCATCTTCGCTGCCATCCGTATGGTCTTCCTGATTCTTCGCAAAGTGTTCCGTATGATCACGGGAACTGGTAAAAATAAAAATTCCAAGAAGAATATTTACCCTTCTGATCTTCGCTATGATGATAACTATGAGTACGAAGAAAGAAAAACTCGCAAGGTAAAAAAGGTAAAAAAAGCGGCTCCAAGAAGAAACATGGAGCCAGCCAGAGTAGAAAATGAACCTTACCGTCGCGCACATACTGCGACTTTCCATTCGATTTAATATACTTGAGCTCAGATTAAAGAATTTCTGTAACTTCTGCCAATGTCTTTTTTGCACATTGAAAGAAATGAAGAGAGATTAATCTGGCTCTTTTTTTATATTAATATGAGCATCATCTGATCGTACGTTCACTTTCTACCATACGGAGCCAAAACGTAGATGCGGTCAGTTTTAGCGATTTTCAGGGACATTCGAAAGCCGCTTTTGCGGCAGTCCCATTTTTAATCATACATTGTGGAAAATACCGCTTCCGCGATCATTTTTCCGTCCTGGTTTGTCAGTTCTACAAAATAGTTTCCAGTACGTCTTCCATTCTTTCTTTCACGTACCGTGGAAGTGAGAAAATCACCTTCGCGGGCTGGACGATAGTAGTGAATACTTCCTTCCATACCAACACCTGGTCTTCCGATGTGAATCAGATAAGCACCGATTGCAGTATCACAGATGATATACTGAATACCACCCTGAATGGTTCCATGCATATTCATGTGTTTTTTCTGTGCTTTGATGGTCATGGAAAGGGAACCATCATCATTGATGATTACGTCTTCAAATCCCAGGAGTGAAATTGCTCCAAGATCTTCCCCTTTTGCTCCATAGAATTCTTCTACTGAATACTTTTTCATTTCTTTCTCCCTCATTTCCTATTATGTTTTTATGTCATATTTCCTAATACATAATACCCATTTGAAGCAAGAAATACAAGTCTCTTAGGCCATGGCCTTGTTGAGTTTTCTGTTTTTGATAAGGAACATGGTGATGAAGGATACACCTGTTGCAATCCAGGAAGCGATGTAGATATAAACGATGCAATCCATCGTTCCGAACATTGGAAGGATAAAGAAGATTGCGATGACACGGAGTAAGCAGGTGCAACATAAGGTAACGATCATTGGTTTTACTGTATCGCCAAGACCACAGCATGCGCCGGAGAACGCTTCCGCAAATGCATAAAATACATAGAATGGAGCCATCATCTTCATGTAGTGGATTACCAATGGAATAATAACACCGGCATCCGTCTTGGTTACGAAAAGACTTCCAAGTGGTCCCGGAGCCACAAAGAGGGCAAGACTGATAAGTCCAACCGTGGCGAAGGAAATGAATGCACCAAGCATTACGCCCTGGAATACTCGTTTATGTTTCTGCGCACCCATATTCTGGGCAACGTAGGTGGATAAAGCTGGGGACATGGCATCGGCCACCAGCCAGATAAATAAGTCTAATTTATTACAAACAGCCCAGGCTGCAATGGTATCCGTACCCATGGTGTTGATGCTGGCCTGAACGATGGAGTTGGCGATTGGGAACAAGATTCCCTGGAAAGCCAGTGGAATACCAATGCTTACCATCTGAAGCATATGTTCTTTACAGAAAATAAGCTGCCAAACAGATCTGTGACAATGTTCATGATCATGGCCTTCTTCGTGACAATGTTCTTCTTCACAATCATGGCCATGGGCTTTACTAAGAAGTCTCATAGCTAAAAGAGCACTGATCAGCTGTGCTGCGATGGTGGCAATGGCTGCACCTGCAACACCCAAATGGAATACTCCAACTAAAACAATATCACCTGCGATATTAATCACGCAGCAGGCAATAAGAATATAAAGCGGACTCTTGGAATCACCAAATGCTCGGAGAATACCAGCTACCATGTTGTAGAGGGTCATGGTCCAAAGGCCGGCAAAGTAGATACGACAATAGATCAAAGTAATTCCGCGGATATCTTCCGGAACAGACATAATCTGTAAAAGCTGTGGAGCAAAAAGAACGCCGACAACAGAACAAAGGATACCAAGAACAATGGCGATGGTATAGCCTGTGTGGATGGCGCAATCCAGTTCTTCGTCATTTTTCTCACCAAATAATTTGGAAACAACGATGGTTGCACCTGCGGACAAACCAGATAAAAAGTTAATTGGGAATTTGAATAAAGTTCCCACAGAATCAATGGCTGCAAGACCGGTTTTCCCTACAAAACGTCCGACAATTACCGCATCCACGGTAGTATACAGCTGCTGAATCAAACTTCCTGCAAGAATCGGAAGTACGAATAAAATCAACACCGTTGCAATGGAGCCCTGGGTCAGATCCAGACTCTTCTTTTTCTTCTTTTCCATAGCTTTCCTCCACATATCTAAAATAATCAAAAATTTCAACAATTATAGTTTATCAAAATTCACCCATATCCTGTTACTCATTTTAGGAATAACTTTCTTTTTTCTTATTCCTACAGGGAATAGAAAAACGCATTAACGTGCATATCCTATTTTTTCAGATGTGACATGGCACGCTAATGCGATATTTTATAAATGATATTTTCACGAAAAACTATCTTCTTATACTACTCATGCACGAGAACCGGACATCCCACTTCAAGAACCTTGAACATTTCCTGTGCAACCTTTGGTGGAAGGTTAACACATCCATGGGAACCGTTTCCTTCATAAATGGAGCCTCCAAAAGATCCTCTCCAGGAAGCATCATGGAAACCTTCTCCAAAATCAAGGTTAAATGGCATCCAATAACTTACGGTTACATTGTAATCCTTCATATGATAATTTCGTTCTTTTCTTTCCACCTGGTAGATTCCCTGATTGGTGTCATGCCCATTGGTGCAATCGCCAGAAACAAAATCGGACTGAAGAACTACTTTTCCTTTTTTCACATACCATAATTTCTGCTGTGCAATATTTACATCCACAAAAGTATCGCCCACATCATTGGTTCGATCTTTCACCAGCGCATCCTGCAGATAAGCTGGCTCTCTCACGATATTTCCACCCGTCTGGAAATCCTTGATCATGGCCTCTCTCTCATCAATGAGGCCTACCTGCCAGCCATAGGTTCCGCCGGAAACCTTAATGGAACCGCTGCCTGGAGAAGTGATGATTCGCTCTGTACCAACGGTATTAAAAACAGGAGAAATATTTTCCTGGATATAAGTCTTCATCAATTCTTTGTCAAAAATGATCTTAAAGTTTTTATCCACTTGAATAAATGTGTGAATCACTTCTGGATCCATATCATAAGTCAGTCCAAAATCTTCATAATGGATGGTTGTTGCAAGGTATTTGTCCAGTTCGGCCTTGGTATCTGTCACCAGCTTGTCTTTGGCAAAATATTTTGGCTGTACATAATACTCTGAAGTACGAAGGTCGACTATGCCTTCCCCTGCTAAAACGGCCTTTTTCACTCCTTCAAAGAACACATCAGGCTCCACAATATTTCCAATGGTCTCTGGAATAATCACAAAGGACTTGCTCGCCTCATCGTACTCGATTCTGGCATCTGTGGACTCTTTTGGCTCTGCCGGAGTCATACAGGACAGTCCTTGTACGGTTTCACGAAGCTTTGCCTCGTCTAATTTAAGACCCATGGCTTTATTTTCATGTACAAATACCGCTTCTGTGAACCATAAATCCTCATTTTGTGCCTCTAACAACTGTTCAATCGGTTTGGTATCCGTATATTCCAAAGCACACTGTTCTGCAGAGATGATCATATCCCCATCGGCAGAGTGGATTCCCAGTCGATAGTTATTCAATTCTTCTTTCACCGCTGTGATTGCTTCCTCTTTGGTCTTCATGCTGACATCCACACCATTGATGGATGTTCTTGGGTAGAAATGACTGGTAAAATAATATCTTCCACCTGCATAAGCTCCCCCAACTAGTCCGCAAAGCACCAAGATGACTATAGCAATGATCTTCTTTTTTCCCATAGAAAAATCCTCCCTGTCATAATGCTATCTTTGTCACAAATCCATGATCCTCATAAATTTGTTCTGTCTACTAGTTATTATTATTTGCAATTCTTTTCTTGCAAACGCTTACTGTAATTTCTTTAAAATATTCTTGGTTAATTCCCAGGTACGTCCCACAGAACTGATGCTCAGTAATTCTTTAAAAGAATGGATATCGCGCATATTTGGACCATAGGATATACAATCGAGATCATCCATTTTCGAAGCGAAAAGACCACACTCTAAACCGGCATGGATTCCTTCTACCACTGGCTCATCTCCATATTGTTCTCTATATACTGCAAGACAAATATCTCTCAAATAAGATTCTGCTCTGTATTCCCATCCAGGATAATTTCCTTCCACTTCCACGCTACCGCCGAAAAGCCCGATAAAGGATTCCATGCGGTGGAGGAGGTACATTTTTTCAGAATCACTGGAGCTTCTCAAACCATTTGTCAGGACAACCATGCCATCCACAGTCTCAACCACACCAAGATTTAAGGAGGTCTGCACCATTTCTGGCATATCTGGGTTCATTCTTTGAATTCCATTTGGAATATTCATGAGAATTGCGATGATTTTTTCAGTGGATTCTTTGGTAAAACAGCTTACTGTCTGATTTTCTTCCTTGCAAATGGTTACCTGTAATCCACTTTCCACTGTTTTATACTCTTCTTTTATCAAGGCAAATTCTGCCTGGAATGCATCAAGGAAAAGGTCCGCTTTTTCTGGCGCAATCAGTAATTTTGCTTCACTGACAGGGGAGATGACATTTTCTTTTTCTCCACCGGAAATGGTCACAAGCTGAAGGGATTCATCGTCCGCTGCCTGAAGGAGACGACCCATTACGATGTTGGAATTCAATCTTCCTTTATTGATTTCTACGCCGGAGTGACCACCGCAAAAACCGGATAATTTTACATTCACAATCGTTCCTGTTTTTTCTTCGCTGTCATAAGGGATTCTACAGATGGTGGAAAGGCCACCTGCACAGCTTACGGTGAAGATTCCTTCTTCTTCGCTGTCGATATTCAAAACAAGACGACCTTTAAGATCAGAGCAATCCATGGCAGCTGCACCGAGCATACCGATTTCTTCGTCCACTGTGATTACTACCTCAAGTGGTGGATGAGGGATGCTGTCAGAATCAAGAAGGGCAAGGCCGTAAGCTACGGCAATTCCGTCGTCACCACCTAAAGATGTGCCTTTGGCAGAAATCCAATCGCCATCTAACACCTCAAGGTCCAGTCCCTCTGTTTTCATATCTTTTTCCAGGCCACTTTCCTTCACTGCAACCATATCCATATGTCCCTGGATGATGACTGGAGCGGAGTTTTCATAGCCAGCAGTACCATCTTTCCAGATAATGACATTTTTAGCATCATCCTGTCTGTATTTCAATCCGCGTTCTTTCGCAAAATTTACCAAATAATCGCTGATCATCGTCACATTGCCGGATCCGTGTGGAATCCCACAAATTTCTTCAAAAAATGTAAGTACTTCTTTTGGTTCGTAAGTTGTTAAAACACCCATTTTACTTCTTCCTTTGTTCTAATTTATTCCTCACTTTTTCAGTGATTTCTTTTAATACTATACCACATGATGTCAACATTATTGCATCATGTGGCAATTCTTTTTATTTTCTTAAGATTTGAACAAAATTACCGCAGATTGTTGTGGACTCACCAAGATCGGATAAGTCTTCGGAGAAAAGAGCGTTTACATTATTTCCATCTATGGTCTGGTCTTTAATATAAATCCCTTCCGCCACCACAGTTCCAGGCAAAATGTTATCTCTCACGTCGGCATAGAAGGTAACCTGGGCCAGTTCATTTTCACAAAGAATCAAGTCCCCTTCTTCGATTCCTCGGGCTTTTGCATCCACTTGGGAGACGATCAGCGTCATGCGTCCGCGCTTTTTGGTCAGACCTTCCTGGGTAGTGAACGTAGAATTTAATGTGTATAAACTTGGTGCCGCAACCAAATGAAGTGGATAGCGGTCTGTCACATCCATATCTTTATAGCAGATCAATGGATCTGCCACCATTGGATTGTAAAGTTCAATTTTTCCGCTTGGAGTCGCAATGTCAAAACATCCGGAAAGACGTTTTTCTACCGCATAGCCTTCCAGAACACGATTCATTTCCTCCTGAGTCAGTTCTGCCAATTGTCCGGTCTTCTCCTGAAGATATTCCAGGCAGATTTCTTCCTCGGATTTCTTAAAATATTCATCTTCAAAGCCCATGGCAGCTGCCAGGCGCTGTAAAGTTTCCCAATTGGAACAGCACTCTCCCGGTGCTTCTACAATTTTCTTGGAATACTGGACAGAATTCATACCATAGCCATGGAAGAAATCATAATGTTCCACGGAGAAAGTGGCTGGCAGAATAATATCTGCATATTTGGCAGTATCCGTCATAAAACGCTCATGAACAACAGTGAAGAGATCTTCTCTCTCCATTTGCTTGCGGAGCTCTACAATATTAGTGGTTACCGCCACCGGATTACAGCTATAGATATAGATGCCCATGATTGGTGGATTGGTTTTTTCTTTATTTAAAATACTTGCCAGCTGCATCATGTTTAGAGAACGAGTATCCTCTCTGGCAAAATCAGATCGATGGATACGATCCCTGTCACCCCATTCTCCTGTCTGTTTGATACCGGAGATACCAAAACCTTTCTTCCAGCTACCTACAACAGCTGGAAGGGCAGCGATACAACGGACCAACATGGCTCCCGCTTTATTTCTGGATGCTCCCGATCCCAAAAGAATACCAGGTCTTTCCGCTTTTCCATAAGACAGAGCCAGTTCACGGATGGTTTCTGCATCCACGCCAGTGATTTTCGCCACCTTTTCTGGAGCATACATTGGTAATTCCTTAAGAAGCAGGTCATACCCCTGTACATTTTCTTCAATATAAGCATGGTCGGTGAGACCTTCCTTCTCCATGACATAGATCATAGAAAGGGCCAGGGCACCATCGGTTCCAGCTTTTACTAAAATCGTATCGTCACAATGGGCTGCCGCTGGGGTTTCATAAACATCAATCAAAGTGACCTTAGCACCCTTTTCTCTGGCTTCTTTGATATATGGAATCTCGTGAATTCGCGTGGCTGCAATATTGCTACTCCATACTAGAATTCGATCACAC
This sequence comes from Eubacteriales bacterium, assembly GCA_030531555.1. GTDB lineage: Bacteria > Bacillota > Clostridia > Lachnospirales > Lachnospiraceae > Anaerobutyricum. Next base: position 13,194 of record JAUNNI010000051.1, read on the forward strand.
TGTCCCAGCTTATAGGCTGGCATGCCAAGAGTATTTCCCATGACTGCCTTCCAACCGGCACCTTTTCCTGAGGAACAAAGAGTTGTCACCAGCTTGGAGGCTCCCATATAATTAAAAAATGCTTTCCCGCAATGCTGCTGGAGAATCCCTTCCGTCCCTGCATAATAATATGGAATCAGCGCCTGGGCACCGTATTCTTTGATGATTTTTTTCCATTGATCTGTGATGCTGGTGATCGCTTCTTCCCAGCTAATACGCTCAAACTGACCTTCCCCTTTTTTACCAGTGCGTTTTAAAGGGTAAAGGATACGATTCGGATGATTGATCATTTCCTCATAATGATTCATTTTGCGGCAAAGGAAACCCTGGGTTCGTGGATGCTCATCGTCGCCACGAACTGCAACTACTTTACCATTTTCAATGCTGGCAATGATGCCACAGCAATCCGGGCAGTCAAATGGACAAACCGTTCTTTTTTCTATCATATGCTTTCCTCTTTCCATCTTCTTCTTATTAAAAATGTTATCTAATAATATTATTTCTTTTCTAATTGTTGCACTTCTTAAGTATAGAGTCAAGAATTCTTCAGAAATCCTTTAAGATTTGTACACACATTGTTCACACATTTAGGGTATAGTAGAAACATCAAAGTAATAAGCACTTTGGTTAAAACATTTTTTCATACTTTTCTCTCTTATTAAAAAAATGGCGTTCCAAAAAGGATCGCCATTTTTTAATGAATAAACCATCTAATTTAACTTAGAGAGTATGTCTTTCTTATATTCTAAAAATTCCGGAGATAAATTGAAATCATCTCTTCTTGGTTTTGGCTCGCGAATCACAATCTCGTGGGAGATTCTACCCGGCTGCCCGCTCAAGATATAGATGCGGTCCGATAAGAGAATCGCCTCATCAATATCATGGGTGATGAAAAGGGTGGACAAATCGATGTGCTGCATTACCTGCAGATACCATTTCTGAATCGATGTTTTGGTGATGGTATCGAGTGCACTAAATGGCTCGTCGAGAAGTGCCACGCCAGTGGAGGAAAGATAGGTGCGAAGCAAAGCTGCTCGCTGTCTCATACCACCGGATAACTGGGTTGGATACTGATTCTGTGTTCCTTCCAGGCCAAATTCTGCAAAGTATGGGGAGGCCTTGGCTCTGGCTTCTTCTTTTTTCACACCTTTTAAAACCAACGGCAAAGACACATTATCGATGATCTTCTTGTGTTGGAAAAGAAGGTCTTTTTGCAGCATGTAGCTGATTCTTCCCGGCTTTCCTGTGATATCTTCTCCACCTAAGACAACCTTGCCTTTCTGAGGTTCCGTGAGCCCAGAAAGCACATGGAATAATGTGGTCTTTCCAGAACCGCTGACCCCAAGAAGTGACACGATCTCGCCCTTTTCCAGGTGAATGTTAATATCTTCAATGATGGTTCGTGAACCGTATTGTTTTGTGATATGTTCCGCTGTTAATAATGCCATGAAACTACCCCTGTTATATTATTCTGGAAGATAGTCGTTTGTGTATCCCTGTCCAGAAAGATCTTTTGTTGTTAATCCGTTGTTATATAACCAAGCATAGAATCCATCCCAACGTGCAGGGTCGATGTAACCCCAACGGTCTACGTCTGCTTTGTACTGTTCGCCTAACCATTCCTGACTTGCATATACAAGTTCTTCGGATCCGGATAAGGAACCTGTTGTATCGCCTGCAATTAACATATCTGCTGCTTCTTTTGGATTTTCAATGGCATATTCATAGCCTTTTTTCGTTGCTTCTAAGAATGCTTTTGCAATTTCAGGATTTTCCTGCATAAATTCATCATTTCCAACGATGACTGGTGTGTAATAGTCAAGTTCTGGATTCACATCTTTGAAGTTCCAATAATCTACGTCAACTTTTTCAATGTCCGCGTTGATGCCGCCCCATCCGTAGAATACCCAGATGGCATCTGTCTGATGTGCTGCAAGGGCAGCTGGTTCGTCAGTGATTGTATTAGGAATCATTTTTAATGTGGAGAAATCTGCGCCGTCTTTTTCCATAACATTCTGAATCATAGCCATTTCGATTGGGGATTCCCATGTGGAATAGGTTTTGCCTGCAAGACCTGCTGGTTTATCAAGACCTTCCCCTGCTCTTGAAATGATACCGGATGTGTTGTGCTGAATTACAGCTGCGATGGCACTTACACCATAAGGCTGATCCTGATCAAGTGCTGCAGCAAAGGTATCCTGTGCGTCGATGGCAAACTGAGCCTGACCGGATGCACACATTAATACGGCACCATCTTCAGGTGGCTGAACGATCTGAACGTCAAGACCTGCTTCTTCATAATAGCCCTGTGCTGCTGCTACATAAAGACCGGTGTGGTTTGTGTTTGGTGTCCAGTCAAGACAAAATGTGATTTTAGTCAGTTCTTTTGCGGAGGCTTCTGTGGATTCTGCTTTTGGAGCATCTCCGGAACCACATGCTACAAGTCCGCATGTCATTGTTGCTGCAAGAAGAGCAGCGCCCATTTTTTTCCATAAATTCTTTTTCATTCTTATTTCCTCTTTTAATTGAATTTTTCTTATTTTATCTTATTGGTAAATATGTCAGCTTTTTCTTATTCTTGTCTCATTTGCAAATGTATCTGCCTAGTCTCTTTTTCTTTCTGCCTGCACCACATGCTCCCATGGCATAACCACTCTTCGAATCAGGTTAACCACCAGCATGAGAAGTAAGCTGATCAGAACGATGACGATGATAACCGCAAACATTTTGTCAAATGCATAGGCTTTTTTTACTCTGGTCATATATACACCGAGTCCTTCAAATCCTCCTAACCATTCGGAAACTACCGCACCTACAACTGCATAAGAAGCAGAGATCTTCAGTCCGGAGAAGAAATGTGGAAGGGCAGCCGGCATTTTGGCATGAATAAAAATCTGTGTTTTTGTTGCGCCCATGGCCCTCATCAATCGCAAGGCATCCTCATCCACACTTTTGTAACCGTCAAGGAGTCCTACGGCGATTGGGAAAAATGTGGTGATCATAACCAATGCGATTTTTGGCGCCATACCAAATCCCAGCCATAAAACAAGGATTGGAGCGATGGCGATGGTCGGAATGGTCTGTGTGATGATCAAAAGTGGATAAAAAGCCAGATTCAAGGTTTTAAAATAATCCATGATCGTTGCCATAACAAATGCGATGAAGATTCCAAGCCCCAGTCCGATCAGAGATTCGCTTAAGGAAATCTTGGCATGGTCAAAAATAATGGCACGGTCATTAAACAAGGCTTTTACCACATCAATTGGCGAAGGTAGCATGTAGGTTGGAACAATGCCGAAGCTACATAACAGCTGCCAGACAAGAACAATCACAAGCAAGGCAACAATAGCAGGTATCTTACTGGTGATGTTTTGTAACTTTTTTGTCAATGGTAAGCACTTCTCCTTCAGGTTTGTAAGAAATCTTAACGTATGTGTTCATGGCTGGACATCCTGCTTTTGCTGCAACGATCTGGCAGTTTTTCACGATTTCCATTAAGCCATCATAGTCACCTTCGATGGATGTTTCACATGGTCCAACATAATAATTGTAACCAGTGGATTTGATATAGTCGATTACTTCATCAACAATACGAATTACTTCGTCTTCGCTCTGCACACTTGGCAGAACCTGAATTGCTACACTTGCATTCATTTTCTCTTCCTCCTAGTAAATGATTTGAGTTAGGTTTCAGGTTTTCACCCTGAATTCTAAATGATTTCTATCCAGACTTTCAACCTGAACTCTATATGATTTATTTCCGGGTTTTCAACCTGTGTTCTTGATCTACGAATTTCACCTTTCCGGAACAATTTCCAATCTATAAAAAAGGCAATCAAGTCACGTGACCTGATTGCCTTATATAAGCAACATTTTTATCGCAATACTTCCTACGGCAGCATGATCTGCATCAGGTCAATGGATCAGAATGTCGGCATTCTCTCTCAGATTCCCATTATGAATCTCTCCAGTATCTCGTGTTCAATTATCTGTATTATAACTTTTTCAGAAAAAAAATCAAGCGAAATATGATTTATTCGCCAAATTCCTCTGCACATTTCTTCATCATCTGACGAATTGGAAGGTTATATGGACATCTTGTTTCACAAACGCCACACTCGATACAAGCAGATGCTTTCACAGCCATACTGCCATAGCGATCTCTTGCCCAATCTTCCAGATCATAACGTTCCAGATATCCTGCAAAAAGGAATACACTTGGAATATTAATGCCAGCCGCACAAGGTGCGCAGTAATTACAACGTCTGCAGAAGTTGCTGCCAAGCTGTTTGCGTACTGCATCCATGGCTGCCAGTTCTTCCTGGCTAAGAGGTGCTTCATTTTCACTTGCTTTTACATTTTGTTCTAATTCTTTCAGCTCTGCCATACCTGGAATTACAACAGTAACTGCAGGATTTGCATAGATATAACGAAGAGCTAATGTAGCATCTTCGATGGCGCCGCCTGCCAAAGGTTTCATATCGATGAAGCCGATATTCTTTTCCTGACATTTTTTAATCAGTTCAGCGCCCTGCTGTTCCACAATATTATATGGGAACATGATGGTCTCAACCCAATCAAGCTCTAAAGCGCGTTCAAATACCTGTACAGAATGTGCTGTTAAACCGATGTGACCAATTTTTCCAGCTGCCTTTGCTTCCATCAATGCTTCCAGTGCGCCGCCTTCTGCCAGCACCTGATCCAGATTTTCCATAGATGGATTGTGAACCTGATAAAGATCGATATAGTCTGTTCTCATGTTAGAAAGACTGATGTCGATATCCTTTGCCATGGCTTCCTTGGTTCTGGACATACTCTTTGTTGCAAGAATGAATTTGTCACGAAGGCCTTCCATGGCATATCCGATGTACTGTTCGCTGACAGTATATCCACGTGCGGTATCAATATAGTTGATACCCATTTCTACCATTTTCTCAAATAATTTTTTCGTTCCTTCTTCGTCGATTCTCTGGATTGGAATTCCACCAAAACCAAGTTTGGAAATCTTTAAACCAGTTTTTCCTAATACTCTATATTCCATAATTCAACTCCTCCTTTGAATATGCGAATTTTGATTTTCTTTGATTCTATTTGTTATGATATCTCAGATTTTCTTTTTTGCATATCATTTCTTTATTTTTAAACATTTTCCCACATTTGCAGCAAATGAAACGGTAACTTCTATGCTGCAATCAACTCCTGCGGCTTTCGAAAAGCGCGAATTAACACGGTAAGGAAAATAGCCGTCGTGATACACCATGTAATAGGGTAGGCCCAGCAAATGAGCGAAAATTCGTGGCGAATCTTCAGTGCAATGGTCACATAAAGGATTCGAATGATGCACCAGGAAGATAACATCGTTACCATAGCTGTCATGGAACGGCTCATTCCTTGCATGATTCCGGATGCTGCATGAGTAAATGACAAAGCGAAATAGAAAAATGTCACTCTTGTCGCAAACATGGCTCCATAACGGATGGATTCCGGACTATCCGTGAAGAAACGAATGAAAATCGGTTCTGCATGATAAAGAACGAATCCCAGACACTGTGCCAAAATTATAGTCACACCCAAAGATAAAATGGTTCCTTTTTTCATACGATCCCATTGCTTTGCCCCAATGTTCTGGCTGACAAAAGTGGCAAGTGCCGTGGAAACACTCATGATGGGGATAAAAACAAAGCCCTCAATCTTGGCATGAGCTCCCAAGCCCGCCATAGCGTATTCCCCAAAGGAATTGACGTGGGACTGCACGACCAGATTTCCGATACTGAGAGCGGAATACTGAATTCCCGCCGGAAGACCCTGCATGACAATCTTCTGAAGAATCTTTCCATGGATACGGAGCTGATTTAGATGAATCCGAAGTCGCTCCTCACCCCTTTGCATGGTAATAAAGCAAAGAAATGCCGAGATTCCCTGAGCGATAACCGTGGCAAGCGCCGCACCGTAAACGCCCATTTTGAATACTGCCACCAGAAATAGATCCAAACCAATGTTGATCACAGAGGACACGCATAAAAAGATCAGTGGACGAATGCTGTCCCCTAAAGCACGCATGATAGCCATAAACATGTTATACATGATGATGGTAGAAATTCCCAGACAATATATATGGAAATACTCGATGGATAGAGGCAATACGGATTCCGGTGTCTTCATAAGAATAAGAATCTTTGGAATGAGCATGGTGGTTAAAATCGTCATCAAAATACTTGCAACAATACCAAAAAGCACTGTTGTATGAATGGCTTTTCTCAGATTCTCCTCATCTTTCGCCCCATAAAAGCGGGCAATGATTACGCCGGCTCCTGTAGAAAGCCCCATGAAGAATCCTACGATCAAAAAAGATAGGTTTCCACCGGAGCTGACCGCTGCAAAAGAAGCGTTATCCGCAAAATTGCCCACAACCCAGGCATCTGCCACATTATATAATTGTTGTAAAAACTGTCCGAGGATCAATGGCATGATAAAAGAAATCAAGCCTAAAACCATGGATCCTTCCGTCAGAGTATGTTTTTTCATAATATCTTGGTATCCTTTTTCTGTATTTTATGATGTTAAAGACAAATGATAAAGGTATCAATATTGATAGAAGCCTGGTAGAATCGGTTCGCCGTCTTCATCCCATTCATCTTCGTCACCAAAGAACTCATCTGGCATATCTTCCGCATTCTGTAACATCTCATACAACTCCAAAAAGAGTGGAGCATAAGGAGAACGCAAACTATCCTGCAAAGAATCATAAGATTCTAGTACATGTTTTTCACGATCAATCTGACATCCTTCCTCATTTTGATCTAACCAGCTGAGCTTGCAAGTTCCATACTCTGCATAAGAAGCAGCTTCATAGGCAAAAAGGAAAAGACTTTCTCCATTTGGGAAAGCAATCTCAATCTCTCCCTCTGGAATCTTATCATAAATATTATCCGCCATGCGGGTACGCTTCTCCAGGATACGATAACGGGTTCTTGCAATTTTTCCTTTTAATTCATCCAGCATGCGCTCTATGATATAGAAATAATCCGCAAATTCTGAATCCTTTGTCATCTCATAGGAATCATAAGATTCACTATTTCCAGAAAACTCGCGGTTCCCTGAAGATTCCATGTTTTCTGAAATAGGAAGAACACAATACTCTAGTTTTTTCCCACTACTGCCCTTCAATAAATATTCTCTATTCTTTTCATCCAACAGCACAATTTCCGCAAAATAGTTTTCATCACGGCTCCATGCATGTTCATCGATAATTGTATACATTGGCACCTCTAAGAATTTGATTTCTCTTTTTTCAAGAACGCCTTAGCGTTCTTGCTGCGGAATGCGCGTCATGCTTTAGCATGACAATCTTCCTATGCGCATTCCTGCAATCCGCCGGAGACTTATATCGAAGTCGGAGAGTGAACTCCCACTTGATGAAGCGAATTTCTGCTCCCACTTATAGAAGTGGGAGTCATCTCCGACGAAGATATAATTTCACAATGATATCTATATAGTCGCTAACTTTTATATTACCACAGAAGGTTGGGTATGGGGAAATGAATTCCTTTATATTTTACCAAATCAGAATGTTTCATTTTGGATTTTGGGTATGCGGAATGAATTCCTTTATATTTTACCAAATCGGAATGTTTCATTTTGGATTTTGGGTATAGAAAAAAGAATTGCGCTCAATATACCCTCAAAATAGTCCATTTTCTCTGTTATCTTGGTATATGAAACATCATATATCTTCATATACCCATTTGAAGTATTTTCCGATAGATTATTCTGTTCGTTGTATCGAGGAGGACGTTCGACTT
>JAUNNI010000132.1 GCA_030531555.1 Eubacteriales bacterium
TCCATGCTCCCCCACAAGAGAAGGGAGCAGAAAAAATGGATATTTACGCCGTAATCACAGACCGCATGATTCAGGAAATGGAACAGGGTCAAATCCCTTGGAGAAAGCCTTGGATGGCGGCTGGTTCCGCAATCAGCCACACCACGGGCAAGCCTTACAGCCTTTTAAATCAAATGCTTTTAGGGAAGGCTGGCGAATGGTTGACCTTCAAGCAATGTCAGGAAGAAGGCGGCAGAATCCACAAGGGTGAAAAATCCCGTTTCGTGGTCTTCTGGAAATTCGTCACCATGAAGGATGAAGAAACCGACGAAGAAAAGCAAATCCCCTTCCTGAAATATTACAATGTGTTTCATATTTCGCAGTGTGAGAACATCAAAGCACGTTATGTGCAGACAAACCCGAACCCCGCGAAAGCTGACGAAGCCGCCGAAGCCATTATCACGGAATATGTGAAGCGGGAAGGCGTCACGCTGGAACATTGCGAAGGGGACGCCGCCTTCTATCAGCCCGCCGCTGACCGCATCGTGCTTCCGATGATGAAGCAATTCGTGGAAACTGCTGAATACTACGGAACAGCCTTCCATGAAATGGTACACAGCACAGGACACATGAAAAGGCTGGCGAGACTGGACAGCACCGCGAACTTTGGTAGCGAAGAATACTCAAAGGAGGAATTGACTGCGGAAATCGGAAGCGCGGCGCTTGTCCATCATGTAGGGCTGGAAACCTCCAAGAGCTTCCGCAACAGTGCTGCGTATATTCAAAACTGGCTCCAAGTGCTGAAAGATGATAAACGCTTCATTATTTCGGCGGCAAGCAAAGCTGACAAAGCTGTGAACTACATTCTGACGGGGCAATAAGCCCCGTCAGGGCTGGACGGTTCAAAACTTATAAGTTCTGGTGCGGTGAAAAAATCGTGCCAGAACATAGGGTCAAATGTAGTCAAAAGATAGGGTCATAAATGGAAAGGAAAAATACTATGATTTACGGATATGCAAGGGTATCAACCGCTATGCAGGGCAGGGATGGCAACAGTCTGGAAGAACAGGTTGCAGCCCTCACCACATACGGTTGTCAGGAAATCATTCAGGAAGCATTCACGGGAAAAACGATGGAACGCCCAGCGTTTCAGACGCTTATGAATAAGCTGACCGCAAATGATACGCTGGTGGTCACGAAATTGGATAGGTTCGCCCGCACAGCCATTCAAGGCGTTCAGACCGTGCGGGAACTGTTTGACCGTGGGGTGAAGGTTCACATTCTCAATATGGGCTTGGTGGAGAACACCTTGACTGGAAATCTTATACTGACTGTTATGCTGGCTTTTGCGGAATATGAACGCGGAACTATAGTGGAAAGAACCCAATCCGCTAAAATGGTATTGCGGCAAAACCCCGATTTCAAAGATGGTAGACCACGCAAGTTTTCAGACGCACAGATTCAGCTTGGGCTTGAACTGCTGACCGCAGGCAAAAGCTACGGGCAAGTGCAGAAAATGACAGGAATCAGTAAAAGCACACTTGTCAGGGCTAAACGTGCTATTAGGAGCGTATATTATTCAAACTAACTATTAACAGTTTTCTTGTGCATCCATTTATCAATCATCTTATAAATCGCTACTGCTAATAAAGTTAAAGCAAAAGAAATGATGAGGAAAATGGCAAGATTGAGATAAGTGTTTGTTTCTATATGGAATATTTTTTTTATTCCTGCCTGTACATAGTATAGCATTTGCCGATGAATTAAGAAAAAGTATGAACTGATACCAGCGAGAAACAGTGTTAATCGATTTGTGATGATTCTGGATACACACCCATCCCCTTTAGCAAAAATAATAATTAATCCCGCCGAAAAAGGCAAAAAGAGACAGGTGTATGTCAACCATTGCAGTGATTCATTTGAAAAATAATACACAGTCCAGGATATGATGGTTAGGAGGACAATCAACCATTCAGCCATGCTGGATTTCTTTTTCAACAAAGATAGATTATCAGGAGTGACTGTAAAAAGATATCCAAGAAGGCATCCAATGGCAAAATCACCGAGTCGATATAACGGGAAACAATATACAATCCATTTAATGTTAATGTTTGGGAGTAAATAGTTGAAGAGAGCGCCTACAACAATTTGGGTACAGTAAATGCTTGAAATAATTAATAGTACGTTATTCCTGTTCGGTGATTGCTTTTTTAGCCTATTAAGAATAAATGGGAAAACAAAATACAAGAATAATGTTACAGAAAGGTACCAATCAACGCTATTAAGTGCTTGGTATCCTATTGGAGACCATGTTTGCAGTAGTGGTATTGTGAGTCCTAACTTCATTATATAATGAACAATTGTATCTTGTTCTTGTAACAGTTCACGAATTAAGCCAACTATTAGCATAATTACATGTAATGGAAAAAGCTTTTTAATTTTATTCCATGAGAAAGTGGCAGCATCTTTTATTGTTGGATTAATTATCGGTCTATCCCAATAGGAATATACCAAAACAAAACCAGATAGAACAAAGAAAACAGATACACCCCAAACACCAGCAAACTGGATTCTGGAGCCAATGCCGTGATACACAAAAATCATCATACAAGCAATCGCACGAACTGCTTGTAGTGGTAGAATCATTTTTCTTTTTGTTGATAGTGTTTCGCCATGGTCAGCAACGTACACCCTGGATTTTACCTGCTGTTCAGTCACTTCCACTTCACCTCACGCGCCTATTGTTCTTCTCATTGTTACTCGTATAGTACAAGGCACCAAGAGTTATTGCTACAATGGCGAAAATTGAAATAAGAGAAATAGCTAAACCTTTTTTCATAGAATACTCCCCTCTCCGATGAACACTTATATTGGTAGCTTACCGTTTATGATTATAGCAATTAATTTAACGGTTTTCAATGCTCCTTAATACTCTTTTCACGTCTTTTCATAAATAGAAGAAAAATGTGAATTTCCTTCCTAACCCCGCCACCTTCCATTCGGGAGGTGATTTTCTTATGATGGAAAATTACAATACATTCGCAGAAACGGAAGCCCTACTCTTAACCGCCATTGAGCTTCCAGGAAACAGCATTAAGGAAATAGCGGCAGCAACAGGCATTAAGCCGAATACCCTTTATAAATGGAAAAGCAGCGGCAAAACGCATCTATCACCCAAAAAAGCAGACAAGCTTCTGCTTTACTTCATCCAGAACGAGCCAGAACGCCTTGATTTTGCTGAATCATTACAATCGGGTACTTTATCAGATTATAAAAAGAATAATACTTCTGTTCTTTCTTCTTTGAACAGAGGTAACGATACGGAGGAATAACTATGGCAGATTTTGACTATTTCAAACAATATGTTTCCGAAATGGAAAGAATAAAAGCGCAGACAGCCCACGATGAACACATTTTAGAGTTCAGGGCAATGTGCGCTAAAATGATAAACGACGCAATACCAGATATAAAGCAACAGTGTATTGAGGCATGTAGGAATGAACTAAAACTGAATAAACAGCAGGAAGCGAAGAAGGAAGAAAAAGTGGATGTTAAGCTCAACTTCTCCGATATTGAGCGGCAAATCAGGAATGCTTTCAGCAGGGTTTTTCGTTAAAGTTGTCATACTATTACCCAATTAGAAGTGGACACAAGATAAAGAATGTGATATAATATA
>JAUNNI010000133.1 GCA_030531555.1 Eubacteriales bacterium
CGCTATTCTCAGAGTCGAAATATCCGTTAGCATTTACCCTTGTCATATCATACATAGTAGATACGATAGTTGCCTTAATTCTTGTATCAAGTGCAGCTGTATTAAGAGCCATACCTCCCCAGCCGCAGATACCGATGATACCGATCTTATCTGCATCAACATTTTCCTGAACAGTTAAGAAATCAACTGCTGCCATAAAATCCTCTGTGTTAATATCCGGGGATGCCATGTATCTAGGCTGACCTGCACTTTCACCTGTAAAGGATGGGTCAAATGCAATTGTCAAATATCCTCTCTCTGCCATGATCTGTGCATAGAGACCAGAACACTGCTCCTTTACAGCACCGAAAGGTCCGCATACTGCGATTGCTGGAAGCTTAGCTTCTGCATTCTTTGGAATATACATATCAGCAGCAAGGGTAATACCGTATCTGTTTACGAAAGTAACCTTCTTATGATCCACTTTGTCGCTCTTAGGAAATGTCTTGTCCCACTCTGCTACCAGCTTCAGTTCTTCTGTCTTCATCATTATTTTTATCCTCCTTAGGTCATTTTTCTTGAATATTATGAGAAAATATCTTATAATAAGTTCATCATACCACCTAAACCTAACTTTAGGTCAAGATTTTTTTTTGTATTATGAAGGCAGGTAATATTATGTACACGATTGGACAGGTTTCTGAGATGTTTCATCTCCCAATTTCAACACTAAGATATTATGACAAGGAAGGGTTTTTCCCACATCTTGAAAGGAAAGGCAATATACGTTACTTCAGTGATAGCGATATCGAAGCGATTCACGTGATCGAATGTCTAAAAAAATCAGGGCTTGAGATCAAAGACATCAAGCAGTTCTTCAAGTGGGTTGTGGAAGGCCCTTCCAGCTATCCAGACAGAAAGAAACTTTTTGAAACACGAAAAGAAGCTGTTTTATCCGAAATAAAGCACCTGGAAAAAACTCTGGCTATGCTTGAGTTCAAATGCTGGTATTACGAGACTGCGATAAAAGATGGCAATGAAGATAACATCCATGCGATGCTTCCGGACAAGCTTCCAATAGAGATTCAAAAACTATACAATAAAGCACATCAATAATAGTAATGCCAGGCTGTTTGCCTGGCATTTATGTTGTATCTGGTATGTAAAAAAGAATGTAAAAATATAAACTTCTGATTAACAGCTAAACTTCTTGTTCATTGCACTAAGAAGATGTGCCATGTTCCAGTAGGTAGAACCAACCACATACATTTCATGGTTCAGAAAGAAATGGTTACTCTGATGGATAAGACGATACACGAATTAACAGCATCGGAAATTGGAATAACTGCAAGTCTAAACGAGTTGGCTATTCTTTGATGATTTCCACATTTTTTCCCGCAAAGGCGACACCGTATTTCACGATTTCCTTGATTCCACGATCTTTCATATCCGTATCATAGTGTTTCTCACCGATCTGCATCAGCGCCTCCCTGGCAGATGCAGGCAATCCCGCCGGGTCCTTTATCGCCTTAAATTCCATTACAATGCCAGGCATAGACGAAATCTTCGGTTCCAATGTCAGATCAAATCGTCCATCTCCAGACTCTCTATTGGATCGAATATAATATCTGGAAGACATTCCTGCTACAAGTCCCAGCATCATGCCGTGATAAAAGCTCTCCGTTGCTCCATCAAAGCAGCTGATGCATGTGATCATATATTTTCTGATGGATTCCTGAAGCTTCTTTCCATCATTCAGGTAAAGTGCCTTTTCCAGTCCTGCCATGACATTGCCATCCAAAGTCCCTCTGAGCCAGGATAAGATTTCTGTATTGTACATTCTGCGGATCTCTTTATTTGGTAATTCCAGTTCTATGAAGGTACCAAATTCCGTTTCCACTGCATCATTTACCGGTCTTAAATATCCGGCAATCAGTAAAAAGCTGAAGATGGTATCTGTTCCATCTGTAATCCTTGGATAAATGACATCCATATTTAAAGATGTCTGAAACATCTCGCCCTGCATCAATGCAAGCAGATTATCCGCAATCTCGGGAGTAATGGAAGCCATGATCTCACGAATGATCTCATTATCACTGGTATTGGTCCAGTATGGTTTTGCCTGACAGTTGTTATAAAAATAGTTTGCAACAGACCATGGATTATAGATTTCTGTACTTCCAAAACGATAACCATCATACCATTCACGAAGTTCATCAATTTTTTCTTCCTGACCATAATATGTTGCCATATCATTCACTTCATCTATGGTAAATCCAAAATACTTACTGTACTTTTCATCCAATACCGAATTCACAATCGGATTATTAAGTCCACTGAACAGATTTTCTTTTGAAACACGTAAGATACCGGTAAGCGCACCAAAAGCAAGAGATGCATTATCCTTAAGTCCTCCAGACATAAAATTACGCATGAAAGTAATCACTTCATTATAGAAACCTCTGGAATGTCCCTGCTGGATCGGTGTATCATACTCATCGATCAGAATCACAACCTTTGTCTTGTGCTCCTTCTCCAGCATACGGCTCAGATTCAGCAGCGCTCTGGTATACTCCACTTCACCAAGCTCATCGGACTGCATTCTGGACAGGTAATCTCTTTCTACCGGATTCAGACTGTCACTGGAAAAAAGTTCTTCATGACGCATGAATTCATCACGAATCACATTTTTGATTGCAGTATAGGTGCTTTCCCAATCAGAAAACTTCGCATCCTTAAAAGTGATGGAAATAACAGGAAATGCACCTTGCATCTTCTGGTATTTTTCGCCGCATGCCCAGATTTTCTTATCTCTAAAGTATACAGATGTATCTTCCCCTGTCTTTTCAAAAAAAATCTTCAACATATCAAGTGCCAGTGTCTTTCCGAATCTCCTCGGTCTGGTAAACAGAATGACAGGAACCTGATCATCAATTAAATCACGGATCAGGAGTGTTTTATCTACATAATAGCTGTTCTTTACCACATCCATATAAGAGGTATTTCCGACTGCACAGGAAAGTATCGTTTCTTTCTCTTCTTCAGGTTTTGCCTCTCCCATATAAGTATATACCGTCTCTTCCGGGATCTTCCAGCTTCGTCCTGCTCTTATTGCACCTTCCAGTTTTCCGTCATTGCATAATCCCACAACTCGTCTGGTTGATAATCTCATTATACTGGCTGCTTCTTTTGTTGAAATATACTTTCTATCAGTCATAGTGTCACTCCCTTCGGAAATATAATAACATTTATCGGAAATTCAATCAATCAATTTCCGATATTTCGTTTTAAATTTCCGCTAGCATTTCTACTAAATTGCCCGACATAACGCAAAAATGAGCCCCCGAGTATAATTTTTCTTCAAAACTATAATCATAATTTTTAACAATTCGGATATTTTATTGATATGACCTTTCAAATATACCCGCAATGTCTTCATCAGAACAATGTCTGTAGCTCAGATGTTCTTCTGTATGAAACCAATGCTCTCCATTCTTCATAACAGTCAGCTTGGCTCCAACCTGTTTTGCAAATTTACTTATAGTTTCAAATGAAGTCATAGCATCCTTTTCTCCATATAAAATATCTGTTGGAATTGTCCAATTTATCTGATGCTTTCTTACATAAGACAAATATTCCCATGACAAGGTCTGTCCAAATGAAGTCTTAATA
>JAUNNI010000134.1 GCA_030531555.1 Eubacteriales bacterium
AATAATGGCGAAGGTCGTGACAACCGTAACTTTAACCGCAACAACGGAGAAGGCCGTGATAATCGTAACTTCAATCGCAACAATGGAGAAGGCGGCAATCGTTCCTTCGGAAACAAAGATCGCGATCGCAAGCCAATGTTAGGTGGAGATACACCAATCGCAACAAAAGAAACAAGAAGTGATAAAGGCAACCGTCATGATATCAATCGTGAGTATAGCCGTGAAAAGAACAATAACAACAATGATGGCAATCGTGGTGGACGTAATAACCGTAAGAACAATGCAAGAAATAATGATTTCAACAATAACGGTCCAGCAAGAAAACAGAAAAATGGTAAAAAATCAGCTCCTGTAATGCCACCAAAGAAAGAAGAACCAAAGGAAGACGTAATCCGCAATATCATTTTACCAGATCCAGTATCTTTAAAAGATCTTGCAGATGCTTGTAAGATTGCTCCAGCTGTTATCATTAAGAAATTATTCTTAGGTGGCCAGATGGTAACAATCAATACAGAATTCTCTTTTGAAGAAGCTTCTGAAATCGCATTAGAATACAACTGCATCGCAGAAGAAGAAGTAAAAGTAGACGTAATCGAAGAACTCCTCAAAGAGGAAGAAGAAGATGAATCCAGAATGACAAAACGTCCACCTGTTATCTGTGTAATGGGTCACGTTGACCATGGTAAAACATCTCTTCTTGACCGCATTCGTTCCACACAGGTAACTGCAGGGGAAGCTGGTGGTATCACACAGCATATTGGTGCTTATGTTGTTGACCTTGATGGAGAAAAGATTACATTCTTAGATACACCAGGACATGAAGCGTTCACATCCATGCGTCTTCGTGGTGCACAGGCAACAGATATCGCTGTATTAGTCGTTGCTGCAGATGATGGTGTTATGCCACAGACTGTAGAAGCGATCAACCATGCAAAAGCTGCAGAAGTTGAAGTTATCGTAGCAGTAAATAAAATTGATAAAGAAGGCGCTAACGTTGACCGTGTAAAACAGGAACTTACCGAATATGGTCTTGTTGCAGAAGACTGGGGTGGAGATACTGTATTCGTACCGGTATCCGCTAAGACAGGCGAAGGTATCGAAGATCTTCTCGAAATGATCACTCTTACTGCAGAAGTACTTGAATTAAAAGCTAACGCAAAACGTCAGGCTCGTGGTCTTGTTATCGAAGCAAAACTTGATAAAGGCCGTGGTCCGGTTGCAACAATCTTAATTCAGAAAGGTACTCTCCATGTAGGTGATACCATCAGTATTGGTCATACATTTGGCCGTGTTCGTGCTATGATCGACGATAAGGGCGGACGCTTAAAAGCAGCTGGCCCATCTGTACCAGTAGAAATCCTTGGTCTTAATGATGTACCATTCTCCGGTGAAGTTATGATCGCTCATGGAAATGAAAAAGAAGCTCGTGCTTATGCGGAAGAATTCATCGCATATGGCAGAGAAAAAATGCTGGAAGAAACAAAGAGTAAAGTATCTCTTGATGACTTATTTAACCAGATTCAGGCTGGTAATATGAAAGAATTAAATATTATCGTAAAAGCCGATGTTCAAGGTTCTGTAGAGGCTGTAAAACAGAGTCTTGTTCGTCTCTCTAACGAAGAGGTAGCAATCAAGGTTATCCATGGTGCCGTTGGTGCCATCAATGAATCTGACGTTACTCTTGCATCTGCATCCAATGCGATCATCATTGGTTTCAATGTTCGTCCAGATGCCCTTGCTAAGAACCTGGCAGAAAGCGAAAAAGTTGATATGAGATTATATCGTGTCATCTACAATGCCATCGAAGATATCGAAGCAGCGATGAAAGGTATGCTTGATCCTGTATTTGCAGAAAAAGTAATCGGTCATCTTGAAGTTCGTCAGATTTACAAAGCTTCCGGTGTTGGTACCATCGCAGGATGTTATGTTCTTGATGGTAATGTAACAAAAGCTTCCCAGGTTCGTATCGTTCGTGACGGTATCGTTATTTACGAAGGTACTCTTGCTTCCTTAAAACGTTTCAAAGACGACGTAAAAGAAGTAAAAGCAGGATTCGAATGTGGTCTTGTATTTGAAAAATACAATGATGTAAAAGAAGGCGATCAGGTTGAAGCCTTCATTATGGAAGAGATCCCTCGTTAGTTTTATCTAACAGTATAGGATAAAAGGAGATAGATTTGAGAAAAAACAGTGTAAAAAACACCAGAATTAATTCTGAGGTTCAGAAAGAATTAAGTCGTATCATTTCCAGAGAAATCAAGGATCCTAGAATCAGTCCTATGGTAAGTGTTGTCACTGTGGAAGTTGCACCAGATTTAAAGACATGCAAGGCATACATCAGTGTACTTGGCACAGAAGAAGAACAGCAGGATACATTGGACGGATTAAAGAGCGCCCATGGCTACATTAAACGTGAGCTGGCAAGAAGTATTAATTTAAGAAATACACCGGATATCCGATTTATTCTGGATCAGTCCATCGAGTACGGCATTAACATGTCCAGAAAGATTGACATCATCAACGCAGATCTCCATGCGAGAGAAGCAGAAGAAAATAATGAGGAATAGACATGAATAGAACTAGCTATGTCACTATGCTCAACGAGCGTACATTTTCCAATTGTGTTGAATCTGCAAATACCATCGCAATTTCCGGGCATATTCGCCCGGATGGCGATTGTGTGGGTTCATGTCTTGGCTTATGTACCTACCTTCTGGATCAATATCCAGACAAGCAGGTGGACGTTTATTTGGATGAGATTCCTGCCGAATTCTTGTTTTTGAAGAATTCTGATCGAATCCGTCAGGAAAATGTGGATCAGATTCGATATGACCTGTGCATTTCCTTAGATTGCTCTGATTTGGAACGCTTGAATCGTGCCAATGTCATATTTAAGGAAGCAATCCATACAGTAAATATTGATCATCACATAACCAACGAAGGTTTTGGCGATGTTTCTGTGGTATGTCCAGAGAGTTCTGCTACTTGTGAAGTACTTTATCACCTACTGAAGCAGGGGCAGCTTTTTGGGAATGGAGAGATATCCTTTGAATGTGCAGAGGCACTTTATACCGGAATTGTTCATGATACCGGAGTGTTCAAGCATAGTAACACAACATTAGAAGCTATGACGACAGCTGGGGAATTGATCGAATATGGTCTGAATACGGAAAAAATCATTAATGATACTTTTTTTAAGAAGACATATATCCAAAATCAGATTCTTGGAAAAGCACTTTTAGAAAGCATGATGATTTTAGATGGAAGAATGATTTTTTCTGTCGTATATCAGAAAGATTTCCGTTTGTTTGAAGCAACTCCTGCCGATACCAACGGTGTGATTGACCAGCTTCGCATTACTGACGGTGTTCATGTTGCCATGTTTTTATACGAAACGGAAACCGGTGATTTTAAAGTAAGTCTCCGATCCGATGAATATGTGGATGTCAGTGTGATTGCCAAAGAATTTGGCGGTGGCGGACATATTCGTGCTGCAGGCTGCACAACCCATGGACAAATGCGTGATATCGTAACCAATATCGCCGGTCGTGTGGAGGATCAGCTGGATGCAGCCATGGACGAAATAGATCTACAATAAGATTCAAAGAAA
>JAUNNI010000052.1 GCA_030531555.1 Eubacteriales bacterium
AAGGAATCTCAAAAGCCTTATAAATCAAAGGTCTAGAGATTCCGAGAGTGTATATTATATAAAAGGAGAAAACAATGAGTCTCACAGAAAAACCGGTCCTCTTCGACCGAAAAAAACTGTGGAATCTGATCTGGCCTTTAGTCATTGAACAATTATTGACTGTACTTGTAGGTATGGTCGATGTACTCATGGTAGCAGCCGTTGGCGAGGCTGCCATGTCAGGAGTATCTTTGGTCGATTCCATCAGTAATCTTATTATACAGGTACTTTTTGCCTTGACAGCCGGTGGAACGGTTGTCTGCGCACAACATATTGGTAGTGGCAATGAGAAAAAAGCTGGAAAAACAACCGCTCAGCTTATATTCTTATCCCTTGCCATGACTTTGGTTATCATGATTCTTTTCCTAATCAAAGGAGATGGCTTACTGCATTTTCTTTTCGGAAAAATCGATCATGATGTTATGACAAATGCTTCCACCTACCTTTTATATATGGCAATTTCCTATCCGTTCCTGGCTCTATACCATTCCGGTGCTGCAGCCTTTCGTGCGGTGGGAAACACAAAGATTTCCATGCTTTGTTCTCTATGCATGAATCTTTTTAATATATGGGGAAATGCATTTTGCATTTTTCTATTAAAAATGGGGGTGGAAGGTGTTGCCATTCCAACCTTAATCGCCCGAATTTTTGGTGCCATTTTCATTTTGTGGATACTTCAACATAAAAAACAACCTGCTTCCATCTCCTCCCTAAGCGAAATCAAACCGGATGGCAGCATCATCCGACAAATCCTGAACATTGGTATTCCAAATGGACTGGAGAGTGGAATCTTCCAATTCGGCAAGCTTTCCCTGCAAAGTCTGGTTTCTACCTTAGGTACTGCATCCATTGCCGGATTTGCTGCGGCCTCTAATCTGGTCACTTATTTCTATCTCCCGGGAAATGCTTTGGGAGCGGCTATGCTTACTGTGGTAGGACAATGTTACGGTGCTGGCCAGAAGGATGAGGCAAAACGATACGCCAAAATATTAATCGTTATTAACTATGCCATGCTAGCTGTGATCTGCAGTATCATGATTATTGGCAGATCCTTCTTTGTGGGAATGTACCACTTATCACCTCAGGCTTCTGTGCTTGGAATTGGGCTTCTTCTTTCCCATGCCATTGCTATGATCATATGGCCGATTGGCTTCCTGACTCCATACTATTTCCGTGCCATTGGAAAGGCTCGATTTACCATGATTGTATCCATCACCACCATGTGGCTCTTCCGAATTGGACTTGCTTATGTCTTCATTTGTATCCTCGGCATGAATGTTCTTGGTATCTGGTACGCCATGTATGTGGATTGGATTGTAAGAGTTATTGTTTACATCATTGCTTTTCAAAAAGAAAAAGGATAAATATATATATCAATAAAAGATCCTATTTCATACAAAAAGAAACCCCTCGGTCAAGCCATGACCAAGGGGTTTTTCTTATGGATTCAAATCCTTGCTTTTGATTTATTAGATTTCAAAATAATCTTTTGCAGCTTCAAAGAGATGCAGATCATAGTTACCAGGAACGTTTCTGTAAAGTTCAGAGCCAATACGTTCGGAGTGACCCATTTTACCAAGAACACGTCCATCTGGAGATGTGATACCTTCTATTGCCCAAATGGAGCCATTTGGATTGAAGTCAACATCCATGCTTGGTACACCATTAAGATCAACATACTGAGTTGCAATCTGTCCATTTGCTGCAAGTTTCTTAAGAAGTTCTGGTTCGCATAAGAAACGACCTTCACCATGAGAAATTGGAACAGTTACAACATCGCCAACCTGCATCTTGGAGAGCCATGGGGAACGGTTGGAAGCAACACGTGTATGAACGATCTTGGACTGATGACGTCCGATTACATTGTAACTTAATGTTGGGCATGTTTCATCGGTATCGATGATTTCACCATAAGGAACGAGACCTAATTTGATTAATGCCTGGAAACCGTTACAGATACCGAGCATAAGACCATCGCGCTGTTTTAAGAGATCCATAGTAGCTTCTCTTACTTCTGGGTTACGGAAGAAAGCTGTGATGAATTTACCGGAACCATCTGGTTCATCACCACCGGAGAAACCACCTGGAACGAAGATAATCTGGCTTTCTCTTACAGATTTTGCGAAACGGCTTACAGAATCTGCTACGCCCTGAGCAGACTGGTTATTTACAACGATGATTTCTGGATCAAGTCCAGCTTTGATTGCAACACGTGCACTATCGTATTCGCAGTTTGTTCCAGGGAATACTGGAATAACAAGCTTAGGTTTTGCAACTGCAACCTTTGGAGATGGGTAAGAGGAAGCTTTGGATTCTAATACTGGAACTTCAACTTCTTCTGTCTTTGTTCTATTTGGATATACTTTTTCAAGAACTGCTTCATTTAAGGAAAGGAGTTCTTTGATTTCTGCGCTATCGTCGCCAAGAGTAACTTTTTCTTCTGCAGTTGTCATACCGATTTTTACTGCACCATCGATTTCTTCTGTTAATTCAGCTACGATTCCACCTGGGCAGATCATATCCCATGGCATGTCAGCTTCTGCTGTGAAACCAATCATGTTACCGAAGGACATGTTGATCACTGCTTCTGCAATACCATTTTCGATGGCCCATGCAGCATTTACTTTGCCTGCTTTATGAAGTTCGTGTAATTTTTCCCAAGTTGCTTTCTTTTCTTCGGAGCTTTCGCCTGCGAAAAGATATACTGGGTTGCCAGCTGCCTTGAACTCAGGAGAAAGAACTTCCTGCGCCTTGATTGGAGCAATAGCAAATGAGATGAGAGTTGGTGGTACATCAAGATCAAGGAAAGATCCGGACATGGAGTCCTTTCCACCGATTGCTGCTGCGCCAAGTTCAATCTGTGCATCTAAAGCACCTAAAAGAGCAGAGAATGGTTTGCCCCAACGATCGGATTCCTGACGAAGTCTCTCAAAGAATTCCTGGAATGTAAGATATGCTTTCTTATAGTCAGCACCTGCTGCCACTAATTTGGCCATGGAAGTGTAAACTGTATTATAAGCACCTGTATATGGATCTACTGTAGTCTGCTCTGGATCACAAGCCCAGGACATAACGCTGGCCTGATCTGTTTCCTGTTCTGGCATGATTGGGAAAAGAGCTGCCATGGACTGAGCAGGTGTACGCTGAGTTTTTCCACCAAATGGCATAAGAACGGAACCGGCACCGATTGTACCATCGAAACGTTCTGTAAGACCACGACGGGAAGCGGATTTTAAGCTGCCTGCGATTTCACGAAGGCTGGCACCTTTTGCAGTTTTGAACGCTGCACGGTCTTTTTCTGCCACGGAAACATCGGCATGTTTTACTGCACCATTTGTATTTAAGAAGTCACGGCTTAAGTTTGCAATGGTAACACCATTCCATTCCATTACCATACGAGCTTCTTCTGTAACAACAGCCACGCGGTATGCTTCTAAGTTCTCTGCTTCTGCTGCTGCGATGAAACGATCCACATCTTTCTCTTCTACAACAACAGCCATACGTTCCTGAGATTCAGAGATTGCAAGCTCTGTACCATCTAAGCCGTCATATTTCTTACGAACTGCATCAAGGTTAATACGAAGACCATCTGCAAGTTCACCGATTGCTACGCTGACACCACCTGCACCAAAGTCATTACAACGTTTGATGAGACGTGTTACTTCAGGATCTCGGAAGAGTCTCTGAATCTTACGTTCTTCTGGAGCATTACCTTTCTGAACTTCAGATGCCATAGTTGTTAAAGATTTTAAGTTGTGGCTCTTGGAGGAACCAGTTGCTCCACCAATACCATCACGGCCGGTACGACCACCAAGTAATACGATAATATCACCAGCTTCTGGGCGTTCACGACGAACATTGTAAGCTGGAGCAGCACCAACAACAGCACCACATTCCAAACGTTTTGCAATGTAGCCATCATGGTAGATTTCTGCTACGTGACCTGTAGCAAGACCAATCTGGTTACCGTAGGAAGAATAACCTGCTGCAGCTGTCTGTGCTAATTTACGCTGTGGGAGTTTGCCAGATAAGGTATCTTTGAGAGATACTCTAGGATCTCCACCACCAGTAACACGCATTGCCTGATGAACATAAGCACGTCCTGAAAGTGGATCTCGGATACATCCACCGATACAGGTTGCAGCACCACCAAATGGTTCGATTTCGGTTGGATGGTTGTGTGTTTCATTTTTGAACATGAGGAGCCAATCCTGTTCTTCGCCATCTACAGTAGCTGTAACATGGATGGAACATGCATTGATTTCTTCACTTTCGTCTAATTCTGGAAGAAGACCACGTTTTTTCAGTGTTTTTGCACCGATTGTTGCAATATCCATGAGAGTCTGTGGACGTTTTGCAGCTTTTTCTTCTCCGTAAACTTCAATACGATGAGCAAGATATCTGTCATAAGCAGCCTGAATCTGTTCATCATGGATCGTAATATCATCAAGATGTGTAGAGAATGTAGTATGACGGCAGTGGTCAGACCAGTAAGTATCTACAACACGGATTTCTGTGATGGTTGGATCTCTGTGTTCATCATCACGGAAATATGCCTGAAGGAATTTTAAATCATCAAGGTCCATAGCAAGACCAAGGCGGTCAAGAAGCTGGCCCAATTCTTCTTCATTCATTGTGATGAAGCCTTCTACGGTTTCAACCATAGTAGGAATGTCATAATCAACCTGGAGAGTTTCTACTGTTTCAAGACTGGCTTCACGAGCTTCAACAGGGTTGATTACATATTTTTTGATTTTTTCAATTTCTTCTTCTGTAACATCACCGAAAAGAAGATAAACTTTTGCAGCACGAACCAGTGGACGTTCACTCTGTGTCATCAGCTGAATACACTGACTTGCAGAATCTGCTCTCTGATCGAACTGTCCTGGTAAAGATTCTACAGCAAATACTTTAAAATCTCCAGATGGGCATTCTGCCATTGTATCGTCAACCTGTGGTTCTGAGAAAACAGTCTGAACTGCACGTTCAAAAACATCTTCCTCAAGACCTTCCACATCATAACGTTTTACAAGACGTAAGCCGGTAAGAGATGTAATACCTAATATTGTACGTAACTCGTTCAATAAGCCGGCTGCTTCCAAACGAAGGCCTTCTTTTTTTTCAACATAAATACGGCGTACCATAATATCCTCCTGCGATCTTATTTATAAATACTATTATATATGTACTTATGAGCATAAAAAATGACACTTGATTATGATTCCAGCGTCATATAAATCTACAGTTTATTGTAACTTATTTTCGCATGGTATCGCAATGGTATTGTTGTAAAAAAAAAATCGCAAATTCTACATTTTATTGTGACATCTATAAGAAAAAGAAAAAAAGGTCATACGATTCGACAAATCCGAATCATATGACCTTAGTTTTCATTGATTTAATTATTCCAGAATCCTCTGTGAAGGGCAGAAATTTCTTCCTGTAATGCAGGATCTTCGATTGGACCTACGACTTCAATTGCTTTCTGACCAGCAGCAACAATCGTTCTGCAGTCAAGATCGAAAGTAGGATTTTTCTCGTCACTTCCTGTCATCTCAAGAAGCTGTTTTTCAGAAAGACCATATACAACTCGACCAATGTTGGCCCAATAGATTGCTCCCATGCACATACAGCATGGCTCACAGGTTGTATATAAAGTACATTTCCAAAGCTTATCTCTGGAGTATGTCTGGCTTGCTCTAGAAGCCAGAGTTCTCTCTGCGTGAGCAGTGGCATCATTCAGTTCTTTTTCAGCATTTCCCTGTTTCATAAGAACGGTACCGTCCTCATCCACCAGGATTGCACCAAATGGATTCGCACCACTTTCCAGGGCTTCTTTTGCCACTTCATTGGCGATTCTTAAATATTCAATATGTTTTTCCATGATATAAACAACCTCAAAAATGATTATTTCATGAATGTTTCATCCATCATCTGCTGGAGGTAATCTGCATATTTTGTAGCGATTTCTTCTGGAACGATGTCAGCAACTGCACCTGCGGAAAGAGCACCATTCTGAAGGGAACCGTAAACAACTTCACCACCGAATGTTCCATCTTCTACTGCCTGCATACAAGCGCTGATCATAGCGGAGTTATCTGTTACCTGAGAACAGATGATACATTCGTTCTGTCCAAGGATGTCAGATGGCTGAGCGATATCAAAGATTTTAACTGCGCCAGCAGCTTTGTTTGCTTCGTCGATAGCCTGACGAGCACCGGAGTCAACTGCGGAAGCATCACCGAAGAATACGTCTGCACCCTGGTCGATCATAGCTTTTGCGAATTCGATACCTTTGTTGGAATCATCAAAAGAACCAGCGAATACTGCATCGAGAGCTTTTACTTCTTTGCCTTCCTGAGCTGCAACATACTGAGCAGCTTCTACGAATCCATCGTATTTTGCAAGAGTTGTATCAAGTTCCATACCACCGATGAAAGCGATTGTACCTGTTTCACTCATTAAGCCTGCAAGAGCACCTGCAATCCAACCGATCTGCTGAGCGTTAGGAAGAAGGGATGTGATGTTTTTGTTTGCTGCGGAAGCTGGAAGATCTTCAGCACCATTTAAAAGAGCGAATGCGATGTCAGGATATTCTTCTGCTGCCTGAACAACTGCATCTGTGTATTCATTTCCTGGTGCATAAATCATGTTATAGCCAAGCTGGCAATAAGAAATGATTGTATCGTAGTAAGCATCCTGACTGATGGAGTCAGTTACTTCATACTGCCAGGACATTTTTTCAGCTGCATCAACCATAGCGTTGTAGCAAGCGGAGCCCCAGCCACCATCGTTGATACTGGAATTACAAATCATAGCTACTTTGTAATCTTTTGTTGCTGCTGCCTGTGTGGAATCTTCTTTTGGTGCATCTGTCTTAGAGCCACCACATGCTGCAAGGCCTAAAACCATTGTTCCAGCAAGAACCATTGCAACAACTTTTTTTGCAAGTTTTTTCATGTCTTACCTCCTTAAGTAATATAAATGTGTAATAAAATATATCAGATAAATATCCCCTGTGGATATATATCTCCTATCTCTGCTCTCTGCGGTATGCTTTTCCAGCTGCCTTAGGGCCAAGCTTTTTCGCTCCGATGATGGAGAGTGCAATGATGGTAGCGATGTATGGAATCATCTGGAAATACTGGTATGGAATTCCGATAGATGCCACCTGAAGTCGGATCTGAAGGGCATCACAAAAACCGAAAAACAGGCAGGAAACCAAAACGCCCACACCGGACCAACGACCAAAAATAACCGCTGCCAGAGCAATGAAACCACGACCGGCCACATTACCTTCTGTATAAGTATTTGAATAACATGTTGTAAGGTATGCACCACCAATACCGGCCAATGCACCACAAATCATACAGGAAAGATATTTCATCTTTACAACATTAATTCCAAGGGTTGCTGCTGCATGAGGATGTTCCCCGACAGACTTATAATTAAGACCAAATCTTGTTTTGTTAAAGAAAATGCTTGTGACTATAACCAATAAAAATGCGATATAAACCATTGGTGTCTGGTCAAACAGTAATTTTCCAAAGAATGGAATATTTTTAAGAACCGGAATATTCACTGTCTTCATCAGCTCAATCTGAGAAAGATCACTACCTGTTCCAAAATAGATTCGATAGATAAAGGATGCTAATGCCGGTGCGAAGATGTTGATGGACATACCATAAACAGTATGATCCGCACAAAGAGTAACGGTGGCAAAGGCATAAATCATATTAACTGCCATACCGGCAAGAGCACCACAAAGGATACCAATCCAGGTACTTCCTGTGGTAAAAGCTACGATGAAACCGATGAGGGAGCCCATGGCAGCAATCCCTTCCAAACCGATATTCACCATTCCGGCACGTTCCGAATATAACTCACCAAGAGCAATGAACATGAGGGGAACTGCCATACGTACGGTAGCATAGATTAAATTTGATACAAAACTCATCTCTATTCCTCTCCTTTCTTTCTCTTAAAACGACCAAGAAATGCTTCGAACTCCGGCAGCTTGGTAAGAGCCATACCTGCCACAGAGAAGACGATTACAAGGGCCTGAATGATATCGGAAACACTGGTTGGAACACCAGTGGCTGCCTGCATGGTAGTCGCACCGGATCGAAGGGCTGCAAAAAAGATAGCAACAATCACAGTTGCGATTGGATTCAGCATACCAATCAAAGCCATGGCAACGCCATCAAAACCATAACCGGAAGCAAATCCATTAATCAGACGATACTGGGTTCCCAATAATTCTGCGGAGCCGCCGAGACCAGCGATGGCACCGGAGATAATAAAACTCATTAAAATATATCTTGTGACAGGAACACCGTTAAAACGGCTGGCTGTCATATTAATCCCTACAGCACGAAGCTTAAAGCCTGAGGATGTATGATAAAGGAAATAATAAATAATGAAGCCCAACAAAACAGCGATTAAAAATGCCCAGGTAAAGCGCATTTTCGGAAACATACGAGGAATCTGAACCTCCTCTGGAACCGCAACTGTCTGAGGTACACTGCCATCACGAAGATAGTTGGTATATACAACACCCATAAATAAGGTAGCAACGTAATTCAGCATGATGGAAATAATCATTTCATTTTGTCCTCGGGTAATTTTTAAGATGCCGGGAATCATTCCCCAGATTCCACCGGCAAGTGCACCGGCAAGAAGACAAAGAAACATTCCAAAAAAGCCTGTTACGCCAAGGCGAAGGGCCACATAACAAGAAGCGATGGAACCGATAATAAACTGTCCCTCTCCTCCTAAGTTAAATACACCACATTTATAGGCAAAGCATGCACAAAGTGCAGTAAAAATCAACGGTGTTGCTTTTGCAAGTGTGGTACCAATGTTCTGTGCCGAGCCAAATGCGCCAATCATCAGATACTGTAATGCTGTGATTGGACTGGCTCCAAGTGCCGCCATAATGATGGCACCTATGACAAACGCCAGCAGGATCGAAAGAATCGATACAATGACGTTCTTAAAATTTTTAAGGATATTACTCATTTTTCTCTCCCTCTACTTTCCTGTCATTGCCAGACTGATTTCTTCAATCGGTGGATTCTGTCCAGAATATTCACCCATGATCTGACCTTCAAAAATAACTAAAATACGGTCTGACATTTCAATGATCTCATCAAAATCTGCGCTGATCAAAAGGATACCGGTTCCTTTGTCTCTGGCTTCCACCATGGAATCACGAACAAAACGGGTCGCTCCAATGTCAAGACCTCTGGTAGGATGGGCTGCAACGATGATTTCCGGATTGGATTCAAATTCACGTGCCAGAATGATCTTCTGCTGATTACCACCAGAAAGGCTTCTTACATCCTGATTGATCGAACGGCAGCGGACATCGTATTTCTCTGTCATCTCTTTGGCATTTTTACGGATGGAACCATGTTTCAGCTTCCAGCCATTTAAAAAACTAAAACGAGGGCTATGAGTCGCTTTTAAAACCATATTTTCTGCGATGGACATATCTCCGATCAAACCCTGAAGATTACGGTCCTCCGGAATATGAGCCACACCCATATCAATAAAGTGTCCGGGATCATACATTTTCACTTCATGACCGTGGATATTGATATGTCCTTCCTCCGGACGAATCACACCGGTAATCAGCTGGGCAAGCTGAGTCTGTCCATTGCCATCCACACCGGCAATACCAACAATCTCCCCGCGATGAACGGAAAGAGACACGCCGTTGATACTGTTATGTTTGGACTGTTTCTGGAAAGAGCAATGATCTAGAGAAATCACTTCTTCCTGATCACTTACTACTTTTTCATATTTTGCTTCGGACAGTTCATGGCCAATCATCATATTGGCAAGATCCTGTCCGTCAATATTTTCATTTTTTACTGTGGCAATTAACTCACCGGCTCTTAAGATAGAGATACGATCTGAAATATGTAATACCTCTCTCATCTTGTGACTGATGAAAATAATGCTCTTACCCTCTGCAGTCAGCTGGCGCATCATGGCAAATAAGCCTTCTACTTCAATGTCTGTAAGAGCTGCGGAAGGCTCATCCAGAATCAAAAGATCAGCGCCTCGATAGAGCGCTTTCAAAATCTCTACACGCTGCTGTTCCCCAACGGAAAGCTCTGTGATGTATTTATCCAGCTCAATATTAAAATCATATTTATCTGCCAATTCTAAAATTTCTTTTCTTCTGGCTTCTTTATCAATAAATAATCCCTTGTTCTTACGATCTCCAAGAATCATATTCTCGAAAACTGTCATTGCTTCCACCAGCATAAAATGCTGATGCACCATGCCAATACCATAATCTACCGCCTGGCTTGGAGTTTCGATTCGAACTTCTTTTCCATTTAAAAAGATTTTTCCTTCTGTCGGCTGATATAAACCGATCAAAACATTCATCAGTGTGGATTTGCCGGCTCCATTTTCTCCAAGTAAAGTATGAACCTCACCCTTTTCAATGGAAAGGTTTACATCTTTGTTGGCATAGAAATCGCCAAATCGTTTACTGACATGCTCCATTCTCAATAATTCGCTCAAGTTTCTTTCCTCTTTTCAACTTGTTTATATGAAATTTATAACCATAAGAATTGCATGATCATATCACGCAATAGCACATTTTAATTATAATTCAACGTACAAATATTTCAATGATATTTTCTAAAAAAATACTGCTTTTGAAAAAATATGCAAAATACACCCCTGGTGCTTTCTTTACAAATTTAAATCTTCCCTGTACAATAAATTATAAACAAAGACTAAAAAATGAGGTTGAAATTATGACATATATTGGGAAAAGTAAAGGCCGTTTAGAGGGTTTAGAAAAAGCCCGCGGACGGGCCAGATATGCCGCAGATTACTCGGCAAAAAACATGCTTTATGTGAAGCTGCTTCGTTCTCCCCATGCTCATGCAAAGATTCTGAACATTGATCTTTCCATGGTTCCAGATGATGTCCATGTATTTACTGCAAAGGACCTTGTCATCAATAATGTGCAGGATATTCTGGAAGATCAACCACTTTTGGCTGAAGAAAAGGTACGTTTTCTTGGAGAACCCATCGCCATCCTTGCAGCTGACAGCTTGAAAAAAGCAGAAGAAAGCTTACAGAAAATTCAAGTAACTTATGAACTTCTTCCTGTTGTCACGGATTGTGCCATGGCCATGAAAGAAGGCTGTGTCCGTGTCCACGATCACACCATCAATGACGTGATGAACTTTACCCATGAAAAGGGTTCCATCTCCAAAGGATTTGCTGAGGCAGATTTGATTCTTTCTGATAGCTTCCACATGCCAATCCAGGATCACGGATATATGGAGCCGGAAGCCTGCTTTGCAACCATGGATGAAAACAATCATCTTCTTTTATATGTATCTACACAAAATGTATTCCATGATCAGCGAATGGTTTGTGACATCACTGGAAGAGACCCTTCCACCGTTCATGTCATGGCGGCAACCATCGGTGGAGGCTTTGGTGGAAAAGATGGGAATACCGCCCAGCTTTACCCTGCCTTAGTCACCCATAAAACCGGGCTTCCGTCCAAATTAGTCTTCACCAGAGAGGAATCTTTACAATGCTCTTACAAGCGACATTCCGCTGATCTGACCGTTCGCATGGGACTAAAAAATGATGGAACCATCGTGGCCTTTGAGGGAATTGGCTTCTTGGATACCGGTGCCTACGGCGGACTTGGTCCTGCGGTACTTAGCGCTTTAATGGAACATTTTGCCGGACCATATTCTATCGAACATGTCCGTGTGGAAGGTCATTTATGCTATACCAACAAACCAGTTGCACACGCCATGCGTGGCTTTGGAGCTCCACAGGCCTGCTTCGGCACAGAAATCCTTCTTTCAAGAGCTGCCAGAAAACTGGGCATGGATCAGATTGCCATCCGCAAAAAGAACGCACTAATCAAAGGTCTCACTGCCGGCCTTGGCAACGAAATGCTTCATGACATCGACTATATCGGTGCTTTAGAATTAATCGAAGAGTCCGATTTTTGGAAAAATCAAAAAGACAATACCGACCCTTATATTGCCTATGGAATTGCCGGTGGCCATCAAAGCTCCGGTATGGGAAAAAATATCCCGGATGATGCTGCCGTTCGCATTGAAAAAAGAGGAGATCATTATAAAGTTTACTGTGGTCTGGTGGACCTTGGACAAGGCAATACCACTTCCCTTCATGCTGTGGCTGCGGAAGCTCTCCATGCATCGGAAGAAGATGTGGAACTGATCATGGCAGATACTGCACTAACCTTAGATTGTGGTTCTGTAGCTGGTTCCCGTTCCACCTTCATCGCAGGAAATGCTATCTTAGATGCCGTTTCCGCATTGAAAAAGGAACTGGCAGATCCGACAAAAGATCACGATTCCATCACTGTGACCGGACATGCCTCCTTCCCACAGGGCCGTGAGACATTTTCAATTGCAGGCTTCCCACATGCCCTTTTCTCCTTTGTGGTACAGGCCGTAAAACTACGCATTGATCCACTCACCGGACAGATTCGCCTTTTGGATATCATCGCTTCCACCGAAACCGGAAAAGTCATTAATCCACTGGGAATGGAAGGACAAGTGCAGGGCGGAATTGGAATGTCCGTTGGCTATTCTTTAAGTGAAACCTGTGAATTTGATCAGGGGCGCCTAAAAAATGACAGTTTTTCCACCTATCTCATGCCAACTGCCATGGATGTTCCACCAATCAAAAGTCTATATGTGGACGCCTTTGAAGAAGTAGGTCCAATGGGAGCCAAAGGTTGTGCGGAAGTTTCCACCGTTCCAATGCCTGCGGCCATTGCTTCTGCCATCGAAGGAGTAACGGGATGCCAGATTCACTCCATGCCATTTGATCCGGAAACCATTTTAGACCAGCTTATGAGTCAGTAGGAGGACAAGTATGTCAAATGTATTTATCGCCCAAACTGTAAAAGAAGCATGTGAACTCCTGGCAAGCCCAAACCGAATTGCCTGCGCTGGAGCTACCAATCTTTACGTGGATCGCTATTTTGGCAAAATGCTTGAGCCAGATCTCGTAAGTCTGCATGCTATAGATGAATTAAAAAGAATAGAAGAATATGAAGATTACTGGTTAATCGGCAGCATGGTGACTTTTGACCAGTTAGAAAATACTTTAAAAGGAAGCGGAGCTTTGGAAGCACTATCAAAAGCGGCTTCTTTGGTCGGTGGACCACAGATTCGAAACCGTGGCACCATCGGGGGAAATATCATTTCCGCCTCCCCATCCGCAGATTCCCTACCCGTTCTTATGGCACTCGATGCTCAATTACTTTTACAATCCTCTGAAGGCAGCCGACAAGTTGCCATTCAGGATTTCATGACCGGTGTCAAACGAACGGATTTAAAAGAAGGAGAATTGCTCACTCAGATTCAAATTCCGAAAAAAACGGGACATGCACTCTTCCAAAAAGTTGGAAAAAGAAATGCCCTAGCCATCGCTGTTTGCAATCTTTGTACTTATATAAATATTGAAGAAAATCAGATTAAAGACATTGCCATTGCCATCGGTTCCTGTGCACCGACCTGCGTTCGTGCAAAAGAAGTAGAAAAATCATTACTTGCCTGGAAAAAGCCAGCCGATGACAATGAATGGAAGCTCTTAAAAGAGAAAATATCTGAAAAACTTCCCCTTGACATCTGCCCAATCGATGACGTTCGTGCCACTGCATCCTACCGTAAAAAAGTGGCAGCAAATATCATTTTCCAACAGATCAAAGAATTAATGGAGGTGTGACCATGGATAAATTTCTTTTAAACTGTACCATCAACGGACAGAACATATCGATAAAAATCGATCCAGATGCCACACTCAATCATCTTCTTCGTGAAGAGCTCCATATGACCGGAACAAAGCTAGGCTGTGGCAGTGGGGACTGCGGTGCCTGTACCGTTTTAGTCAACGGAATCAGTGTAAACAGCTGCATCTTCCCAGCCTTCCAGGCAAACGGAAGTGATATTCTGACCATTGAAGGCGTAGAAAATGATCCAAAGCTTTCCCGTGTACAAAAAGCATTTGTGGATTACGGTGCTGTACAATGCGGTTTTTGCTCCCCTGGCATGATTATGTCCGTCATTCGACTTTTAGAGAGAAACCCGAATCCTTCTGAAGAAGAAATCCGTCGTGGGGTCTCCGGCAATTTATGTCGCTGCACCGGCTATCAGGCCATCATCAATGCGGTAAGATCATTACTACCATTTGAGTAGTTCATTGCAGCTTTGATAATATGAATTTTCTTGCCAGATAAAAAAGAGATAGAGGATCCTTTCGAATTCTCTATCTCTTTGCTTGTTTTTATGTAATTTTTGGGCCCTTCAAAAGCCGCTTTCAAATATCCTATTTATTTTCGTAATCGTAAATAGCCTGAACTTTTGCTCCAGATCTGCCGTTTACATCAAATTCACAGGAAAGATATTCTTTCACCATACATTTTGCAAGTTCGATACCTACAACCTGTTCACCCATTGTGATGATGTTTGCATGATTGGATAATTCTGCTCTCTGTGCCTGATAGATATCATGGATACATGCAGCATAAGCACCTTTAACTTTGTTAGCTGCGATGGAAACACCAATACCTGTACCACAAACTAAGATACCACGGTCACATTCCCCAGCTGCAACTGCTTCTGCAAGAGTGATTGCTGTGTTAGCGTAGATTGGATCATCACTGCCGTAATCTTTTACTTCATGACCTAAGCCCTGAACAAACTCCATTAATTTTAACTTCATGTTACTAGCGTTTGGATCACATCCGAATGCAATTTTCATAATAATAATACCCCCTACTATTTTTAGAAAATTAAAATAATATTTCGACAATATTATATCATATGAATTATGTTTTTTCATCCATTTTCTTGAAAAATCAAAGGTTCTTCCCTCTCTTGCATCCTGGAAAAAAGAAGCATATAATCATGGATGGAAAAGGAAGTGATTTTTATGAGCAAAGAAGGAAAAACTGCAGCCAAGGATATGACAAAAGGAAATATTCCCCTTTTGTTGATTGGATTTGCCGTCCCTTTAATTTTTGGTAATTTATTTCAAATGATGTATAACACCGTGGACTCTTTGGTGGTTGGGAACTTTGTTGGAAAAGAAGCGCTGGCTGCTGTGGGTGCCACCACCATGGTAACCAACATGCTGGTTTTCTTCTTCAATGGAGTTTCTGTCGGTGCCGGTGTTGTCATCAGTCGTTTTTATGGTGCAAAAAATGAGAAAAATCTCCACGATGCCGTGGAAACCACCATTTTTATCACCTTAGTCTGTGGTGTTTTATTCACTATCATTGGTATACTTTTGGTAAAACCAATGCTTTTGTTCATGTCCACACCCGATGATGTTATGGGAGAGGCTTCCACTTATTTGCGTATTTATTTTAGTGGAATTGCTGGTCTGTTGATTTACAATATGGGCAGCGGAATCTTACGCGCGGTCGGTGATACCAAAAGACCGCTCATGTTCCTGATTCTTACTTCTGTCATCAACATAATCTTGGACTTATTCTTCGTTATTGTACTTCACATGGGAATTGCTGGCGTTGCTTATGCCACCATCATCTCTCAGTTTATCTCAGCGGTGTTAATCCTGATTCTTCTTACCCGCAGTAAGGAGATCTATTATCTTAGCTGGAGAGATCTTCACTGTAACATGAACATTCTTGCAAATATTTTGATTATCGGTCTCCCTACAGGAATTCAGGCCGTTGTTACCAGTTTCTCCAATGTTTTTGTACAGTCTTACATCAATCATTTTGGCTCAGCCTGTATGGCCGGCTGGAGCTGCTACAATAAACTGGACATGTTCGTCATGCTTCCAATGCAGAGTATCTCCCAGGCAGCCACCACATTTGTTGGGCAAAACATCGGAGCAAAACGTTTGGACCGTGTACATAAAGGAACCATATCCTCCTTAGTTTTGGTGGAATCCATCACTTTGGTCTTCTGTACCTTCCTTTTCGTTTTTGCCCACAATTCCATCGGAATTTTCACCTCTGATCAGGAAGTTATCTCTTTTGGTATCCTTTTCTTAAGAACCAATGTTTTCTTCCTATTATTTAACTGTATCAACCATACTTTGGCTGGTGCCCTTCGAGGTCGAGGTGATTCCACCGGACCAATGATCATCATGCTGGTCAACTTTGTTCTTTTACGCCAGATTTATCTTTTTATCGTGACTCATTTCATAGCAAATGAACCACAGCTGGTAGGATTTGGCTACCCGGTTGGCTGGATGGCTTGCTGCGCCATCGAAATTCTCTATTATTATGTGCGTTGGGGCAGAAAATCAAAACGAATCTAAAACTCCATGACAAGGCCGACGCGAAGCTGTTCGAGTCGGTCTCCCAACTCTTCTTTTAGAATACCGTAGGCATGCTCCTCAGTACAATGTCCGGTACAGACATATTCAATTCCGGTCTCTTTGATTCTTCGGGCCAATGAATAAACTTCCTCGTCTGATTTATTATAAAGATGAAATCCTCCAATTAAACCATAAACCTTCTTCTCCGGGAAAGTCTGTCGAATCTCATTGATAATATTCACTGCACCTCCATGGGAACAGCAATTAATAATGACAAGTCCCTTTTCTGTCTCCAAAACCAGACTCTGTTCATGGGAAAAATCATCTGGGATCCACTCTTTTTCTACCAGGAGATACATTTTTTCCTTCTCCCCAATCTTAGAAAGTTCCTCTGTCTTATGGGGAATCAGATAAACTCCTTCTGTTAATTGATAATCTCCAGAAACCAGTTCAATACGATCGGCATAGTCTTCCAATACATTTTCAGGAATGCCTATATAGGTGTGCACACCTTTTTTCACAGCATAACAATTGGCTTTTGTACTTTTTTGAACATAGAATTTGGCCTTGGTATTTTCCTCAAAAAATCTTGGCATGCCGTTGGAATGGTCATAGTGAGCATGACTTAAGGTGGCATAATCTACTTCTTCGATGTCAAAGCCAAGTCCCTTCAAATTCTCTGCAAATAATTCCGAAGCCCCCACATCTGCAAGGATTTTCTTTCCTTTATATTCGATTAAAATGGACAATCCCCATTCTCCCTCAAGTTCTTTCGAAGGGATATTATCCACAATGACCGTCATTTTTGTTGTCATAATCCACTCCTCCTTTTCATATCTATTTTTTTCGATTTATTTTTTCAAGTCTCCTTTATCAAGAATGCTTCTGTGTGTTTGTAATTTATCATTATTGTAACACATCTGCCTTTCTAAAACCGATTTTCCCTGCAAATCTTTGATAATTTTCTCTTTGCAATCCATAGGATTTCTATTTTTATACCATCGGTATGTTAAGATATCATATTTTCCCTCCGCGAAAGATTCCACCTAAAATGTGGCATATATTCCTTGAATATATCCTAATATGTGAAATATAATCATAAACATAGTAAGTTTGAAAGGAGAAAAAAAGATGGGAATGAACATGCGTGAAGATCGTTCGGAAATCTTATTATATGATATTCCAGACAATCCAATCTTTTTTAGAAATAACGAAATACCGGCTTGCTATGATTTTCATGAGGAAATTCTCCATTGGCATGATGAAGTGGAATTCATCTATGTATACGAAGGCAGCGTATGGTATCAGGTCAATGATAAAAATGTTCTAATCAACAGTGGCCAAGGCATCTTTGTCAATGCCAGACAACTTCATGTCATCAAATCCAATCATCAGGATACCCGTCTTTACTGTCTGATTTTCCATCCTACTCTTTTGTGTGCATCCAGCTATATCACAAAAACCTACCTGCTCCCTGTCTTAGAACACACGGATTTCCCTTATTTGCTCTTCTCTCAGGAAAATGATTGGGAAAAGCTTCTCCTTGATGATATTGCAAAAATCAATAGTATTTATGAAAATGATCAGGGAAACCTTCAGGTAATTCAGCTGCTTTTCCACATCTGGCAACTGCTTTATGAACACATTTCCTGGCAAAAAAAAGAAAAAATCCCGGAAAATGAAGAATTATCCTCCATAAAAAGAATGCTTGATTTCATACAAAATCATTATATGGAAAAAATCAGCCTGCAAGAAATCTGCGATGCCGGAGGCTATGGCAAAACAAAAGGAAGTGCGGTATTTCGCAAGTATTTAAACACCTCACCAATGGAACATTTGAAAATGCATCGTGTGATAAAAAGCTGCCAGTTCCTGGAAGAAACCAATCTTAGTGTAACAGAGATTGCAACAAGATGTGGCTTTTCCGATGGTAGCTATTATGGAAAAATCTTTCGCAGTTTAACAAAAATGAGTCCTTTGGACTATCGTAAAAAATGCAAAACATTGAAGGAAAAAAATGATGTTTTGCAGCTGAATATCAGTAATTTAAGAGAGGAGTTGTGATTCTCATATGAATATAGACACCCTTTTTTATGTTTTTAAAACACAGATTTTAAAAAGTCTGGCCTATAAGTTTGACGTCTACGGAAATATTCTCATGCAAACCATCATCATGATTGCTTCGGCCTATTTTTGGAAAGCATTGTTTAAAAATGCTTCCAGTATCCAAGGTGTGACTGTGGAAACCATGATGACTTACACTGTCATCTCTTCCCTGATTTCTGTCCTTCTCACCTGCAATGTGGAGCGAAGAATCATGAAAAGTGTGGAAAAAGGAACGGTGGCCATTGATCTTATGCGTCCTGTGAATATTTTCCATGTATATTTTGCGGAAAATCTTGGCTCCATCGTCGCGCTAATCTTCCAAAATCTGCTGCCAATTTTACTCATTGGCTCCCTGCTCATTGGAATTCCTGCCCCCGCATCGAAAGAAAGCCTGCTTTTCTTTTTCCCAAGTCTGCTTTTGGCCTTTTTTATCAATTGGTTTCTGGCCGTGATTTTTGGCATGTGGGCCTTTACAGCCATCTCCATGGATCCTCTGATTCAGGTGAAAAAGCATCTGATCCGTCTTCTATCCGGCAGTATTATCCCACTATGGTTTTTCCCTGCCTGGCTTAAGACCATACTAAAATGCCTTCCTTTTATCTACCTCTATCAGATTCCTCTTGATCTTTATATTGGAAAATATGATAAGGCATCCCTTTTCCAGGGATTTATGATTCAAATCATCTGGGTCATCGGTCTTTATCTCTGTTATCGTTACCTGTCATCCCGCGTCAGCAAAAAAGTTATGGTACAAGGAGGTTGATCTTATGAAAAATGCATGGAAAACACTATTTCATTATCTGGATGTCACCTTGTATTGTATCCGCATGTCCATTCTTACCATTTTCGAGTATCCTGCCATGATACTTGGCTGGGTTTTATCCAATCCCATCCAATTCATTGTTGGCTTTGCCACCATTCAATTCGTGGTAAATGAATTCGGCAGTATCAATGGATGGAGCTATGGACAGCTGGCTTTTTTATATGGCATTTCTGTCATCTCCCACGCTTTGTCCATGATTTTCTTTGTGCAGGGCTGGTTCATGGGATTTATCGTCCTGGAAGGAGAATTTGACCGTTATCTGACCAGACCCATGAGTGTTTTATATCAGTTCTTTTTTACCAATATAAACTGTATTGGTTTTACGGATTTGATTCCAGGCATCCTGGTCTTCCTTTACGGTTGTCACAAGATTTCCTTTTCCTGGAACCTGGCAAATGTTTTGCTGATCCTTCTTCTTTTGATTGGTGCCACTCTGATTCGTGGTGGGGTTTATATTATCCTGGGAACCACTTCTTTCTTTACCAGAAGCTGCAATGATTTTGGACAATACACCCAGGAGATTTTTGATAAAACAACCATGTATCCCATCTCCATGTATCCGGAGAGCCTGCAATTTATCCTTACTTACCTGATTCCCATTGGCTGGGTATCCTTCTACCCGGTGTCCAATCTTCTAGGAATCAGTCAAAAAGGCATACTACCAATCGGAAATCCGATTCTTGCCGTTATGGGGACCTTATTGGCAGGCATTCTTGTCATGATTGTTTCCGGAACGTTTTTTAAGATTGGACTTCGCCGTTATGAAAGTGCTGGAAATTAGAAGAAATTAAGAGATGTATAAACTCATAATAAAGAAAGGCTTATATCATGAATATGATTGAAGTAAAAAATATATCCAAAGAATATCATCTTGTAAAAAAAGAAAAAGGACTTCGTGGTGCTTTAAAATCCCTGATTTCAAAAGATACTGAGATCAT
>JAUNNI010000053.1 GCA_030531555.1 Eubacteriales bacterium
GAAATCCAACTTAATTTTTTTAAAAAATTGTCTTGACAAATGGGTTCACCTTAATACATATTAATAGAATGGTCAATACTTTTTAATCGCCCGCTTCATAATCTACCTCTCATACAATTAATTTTTTACATAAATATCA
Organism: Eubacteriales bacterium; assembly: GCA_030531555.1. GTDB lineage: Bacteria > Bacillota > Clostridia > Lachnospirales > Lachnospiraceae > Anaerobutyricum. The sequence goes on from JAUNNI010000053.1 coordinate 140, forward strand.
AATTATGTTTTATCAAAATAATACCTTAAAAGGCAGATAGTTTCAAGCCATTCAATAATATCTATAGTATAGTAATATATTTTTCAGACACACTATTTCTATTTATCACAAATCTTTTCTTTATAAACCTTTCGCAATCGTTCCATCATAGGAACAGAAATGCTTGGTATCGCCCATTTTTTGATATCTTCAAGAGAGTCCCCGTCTTCCAAGCATTTCATAAGATAATCCTTCTGTTCTTCCTGAAATTCCGAATTCGTTAGGTATTGTTTAATGAAATGATCAACCTCATTTTCAGCAACCTCTTCTTTATTTCTAGAGAAAAAACCTTTTTTCTTTTTGGTATTCACTTCTTGTTTTTTTCTGTTAGATCCATCATCTTCACCTAATTTACGGAGCAGTTCTTCATTTTTCTTCGAAATCTTCTGTATTGTAGTCTCCATCTCCTGTTCGGTTTCTTCAAGTTTTTTCGTTAGATCATCAATTATTGCCTGCTTGTCTCTAATCTGCTGATTCTTCTCTTCCATCATCAGGTGATAGGATTCTTTGAAGTTGGCAGCACTTGCTTCCAGACTTTTGACTGTCGCCTGAAAATTGGCAATTACTAAAGACTGATACTCTTTATTCTGTTCTACGACAGAACTGGCACTGGCATGGATCTGATCTATCTTTTTGGAAAGATCTGCATTATCGGTAAACAACTTTTTCATAAAGCTGCTGTATTCTCTTTTTATCCCGGCAATCTGTACATCTGCTTTTTGTCCTGTAACAGCATCTTTTGTACGTTTGATACCATCTGCAGGCATTCCGTTAAATGCGAGCATATAGAGATATTCCCTGGCATGACAAGGTGGAAGTGGCTGGAGCAGCTTTCTAGCTGCATCAGAAACATTAAGATTTGCCATGATGTCATCCTGATACTTTTTGATTGCATTGATTTCTGATTCATTGTATTCTTTCATTTTCTATGTCACCCCCTTATTTAAACGTGAATATTCAGATCTCTGACAGGATCTTTCGTCTCCATTTCTTGCTTCTGACTGATCAGGGATTTCACAAGTTTGATTTCCTTATATACTTCTCGTAGATTTCCTTTTACTTTTTCGATTTCTCCCTGATAACCAGAAGCAGTTCTGTCTGAATTCAGTTCTCTTTTCCTTTTCTGTAGCAGCTTTTTCTGTGATTCCAAGCTCTGAAGTTCTTTCTGCAGATCCTCTTCTTTTTGGATATTGTGTTCCATGATAAATTTACATTCACGGTAGAGAGTGTTTATCTGCATGGCTTTCTTCCGGATTGTCTTATAATCCACGATATAAGGATTATTTTTATCGAGATAATGTCCTGCACAGTAAAAGATAATCATTCGTTTTTTCTGGTAAGCAGGAAGTCTTGTAACTGTGTATCTCTGATAGAAACGGTCATAGGTCAGTTGCAGTTCTTCTGAGACAAACCTTGTTGGTGTCGGGTTCTTTTCTTTATGAAGGATCCTCTCTGTGATATCTTCCTTGGTATATCCTTCTCCTAGAGTCGTATCACGTCTTCCCCTTTCTCCTCCTGGTGGATAAAAAGTCATATGCTTTCCTTCTCGGATCCGGTATCCCATCTGATACATTTTCTGTAGGAATTCATCAAATGTATTAACTTCCTGGATCACATGGTCAATATCTGCTTTTATGATCTTACTCCAGGTTGGTTTTCCCTGTTTTTCTGCTTCAACTTCTGCATAGGAAACACCTTTCTTCGCTTCCTTGTCATATACCAATGGAGGAAGTCCATACCTCTCACAGATTCGGTCTGTGACAGGCTGAATATATTTCTCCCAGTCACCCTGTTTGTAATGATATTTATAACCGGAAATGCTGTTTACGGAATTAAAAACAAGATGTCCGTGAAGGTGATCTGTATCGGTATGGACAGAGAATACATGATCGTAAGATTGTCCCAGATATTCATCGCAGAAATCCTGCAGCACATGATATACCTGCTCTTTCGTAGCTTCTCCCGGTGGAAAAGAAATGACAAAGTGATATCCTTGTCTTCCGTCCTCTTTCCCCCAGGAGATCTTTGTTTCCATCATGGTCTCGAAAACTTCCTCTGGACTGCTGCCAGCATTGCCTCCGATCAGAGAGCCGTTTTCTGTTTTCTTTGGATTCATGATATATCGTATGCTGGCCTGCAGATGGGAAGCATTTCCCTGGGCAGATTGCTTGATATTCATGATCTTGGTTATGGCCATGCTATTCCTCTAAGCTGTCACGGAAACGATCAAAAGCTGCTTCCATGGAATACATTGCCTTTTCCGCAGCTTTTAAATCTTTTTCCAGACGAACAATGTCCATTTCATATATATCGGATTCTTTTGCTTTTTTTAGGATTACATCGGACTGAACTTTAACCTTTCGCATCTGTGTTTTTACTTTTCTTATTTCCTGACTGATCTCATCCGGATGATGGATCAGACTAAAGGCACAGTTTCTGAGATAGGCAGACACATTTCCTTTCTGCCCCGTTTCCGGATCCTTATAATCCTGAACATATTCGTTCAGCTTGTCCTGCTCACGTTTGGTCAGTCGGATGATGATTTTTTTCGTTCGGTTCATTTGCTTTCATCGCCTCCTTCTAAAATGCACTTAAGCCCTCTGAACTTGTTTTCTGTTTTGGTGTATCATCGGTAAAATGACTGTCTTTCTTCACAAGATAGGTATATATCTTGTTCATGGTGCTTTGGATCTTCAAAAGTTCGGAAAAAATATGATCCTTCTCCTGATTCTTCTGAAATGAATCGATTGCAGCAATAACATATCCAGACTCATATGGATACAATTTCATATCTCTCTGCTGGATGATAAGATCCGTTCTCTCTGGAAATCGGTAGTGTTTATGTATTGACATGGTTTCCTCCTTTCTGAAATCTATCAATGGTCATTTTCATCCCATTTTTATCTCATAAATCGATATGTTCCTCATCGTGTTTCCGTGTGTACAATTAGGAAAAATGTGTGTACAATACGGTATTTTTCGTATGTTCACGATCTGCCACCTGTGTTCACGATGCGGTATTTTGCTATGTGTACAATCAGGAAATCGTGTGTACAATGCGGGCTTTTTACCGTATCCACAATCAGGTACATGTGTTCACAATCGTGTACCCAAAGTGTAGTCACAATCGTGTACCAGACTGAATATTTTCACTAATGGCAAGATACGCATTTTGTATATACAAAAATGCCGGAGTCTTGTTAGGGAGACCCCTAAGACCCCTGATGTACACAAAACGGTACATCATAAACTCAATAAACCAATGAAAAGCTGTATTCTGTCTGACCCTTTTTCTTCTCCATCAGAATGGATTTCCCGTCAAATCTTGGCTTTTCAAATGCTAACTTTGCTTCGAATCCCTCTCCTGTCTGTCCGACAGATATCACATAGAGATTCCTTCTTTTCTCGTTGTTTTCGGCCAGGAACTGTTCCAGTTTTTTCTCCACCTGAGATATGTCTGTCGCAGTGGAAAGTTCCCCATCAAGATCTGTGATGTGAACCTTTGGAAGAATGACAGCTTCCGGTGATTCATCTCCCCTGTCTTCTTCCGTGGAGAGATATTCTGCTTCGGATTTTGAAGATACAATGCCGTCATAGTCCGTTACATTTTCAATGTATTTTTCAAAAATCTGAAAAGAATACCTGCCTGATTTCTTATCAAAAACTACTTCGATCGGGGTAGCATTTTCATCATCGCACTGAAGATAATTGTAGGCTTTCCCATCATCCAAACCGTCATCCTGTTTAAGAGTAAGTACCCTGATTCTGTCCGCTTTAATGTTGTAGGGTTGAATATACTCTATAAATGAAAGTCTGAATTCCCTGTCATCCTCTGGAAGCTGATAGATCCTTTCAAGATGAAGGAAGGTATATCGTGATAACAACTCGTCTTCTTTCCGACGTTTTTCCTTATCTTCTTCAACATTTTCAGTGGTGGATTCCATCACTTTTTCTGTACTTGCAACGGTCTTTTCTTCTGTAATCGTAGGTTCCTTTTTCCTTCCTGAGATATAAAAAATAAGTGCCACAGACAATGCCATGACACTTACGATCAGAGTGATCATTATGATTATATTTTTCTTCATTTTCGCCTCCTGCGTCCGCCTATTTGAAGTAGTTTTTCCCAAGGTTGATAACCTTCACAACTCTGGCTCCTCTGATTGCAGGATACTCTTTCGCCAGGTCTTTTCCGGAACCATACCAGTTGGATTTGCTAACTACAAATTCAAGAACTGAATGTCCGTTATCGTGACCCCACATATTGCAGCCTTTGTCATTCATGTTTTTCTCATCGCCCATGATTCCATGAACAACTTTTCCATTGCTGAGGACAAAGTCTAGGTGGTCCCCGATCACACCAAAGGTCGGTGTACAGGCGATGACATAACGTCCTCCAATTCTGGCAAATCCCTTGCTGTCATAATGCTGCCCGCTCTGCTCTCTCATCTTGTACTGGGGACTTGTTTTGCTCGTGATGGTTGTCCATCCCATATAGGTGTAAGAATCCCCAAGATTGGAAGGAATCATAAAGGTCTTTCCACTACCATAGGTGTCCTGCACTTTCAGACGAAGGATCGTATAAATCTTCTGGCTTCCCATGGAAGAAGTTTTCAGGATACGGCTGAAGTGGCCACTGTCTGCTTTATGGTCTGTGGTTCCGTCTCTTCCAAAGTCATACCAGGTATATTTTCCAGATGCATTTTTCCCTGCAAATATGTTGACATGGGCATTATAAAGGCAGACATCCCCTGGCTTCAGATCAATGTCTTTTGGCGACTTTCCGCCTACATCGATGATGTCATAATATTTCCTGATCTGCTTCTTTACGGAATCACTGCAGGTAAGCTCATGGTTTGTTCCGGAATAGAAAGTCTGTCCTTTCTTAAGGGTACCAAATTCCTGCATGCAGAGAGATGCATAATGGGCACAGTTTGTCTTCTTCACCCTCTTACTTCCAGCCCAGGTACTCGAACACCCATGATTGGAATAGATCCATTTTCCACTGCCGCCAATCTCATTGGCAAGTTCCTGACATTTTGAAAGGAATTCCAATGCCTGCATGGCTTCATATCCGTCTTCCGGATAAGCCGGCTGGCCATATCCCATGATCTTTGGACTCTTGATATCGTAGGTGTTCTGTGCGACTTTGGATCCGTGATTTCCTTCGATGGTATGGACAATTCCACCTTCAGAGAATTCGACAATTCCCACATGATGGGACTCCCCTTCTCCTTTAAAATCAAAGTAAATGATGTCTCCTGGCTGGGGAATATATGAGCCATTGGATTCCTGATATTCTCCATGGGAAATGTACCACTGTCTTCCTGTTTCACAGGCTGCTGTTTTGGGCATGATCCCGGAATCAATGAAGCCACACTCATTCCCACACCAGGAGACAAATGCATGACACCAGGCCAGGCCATTTGTCCCTGTATATTGTCCATATTTCGTCTTATTCCCTGCACCTTCCGTATATCCAACTTCCTGCAAGGCTACTGCTACAATGGCGTCCCCACCATAACCGGTATAGTACACATCATTGGAATCAAATAATCCCGCAATCAGAGAGATAATCGTAGTGATGATCACTGTCACAAGAATGACGGCCAGAAAGATGGCGATCAATGCAATCAGTGCCATAGCAATCACTTGCAAAACAAACGCAGCAACCGTAAAGATAGCAACACCCATGGCTGCCGTTGCAATGGCTGCACCTCTGCTTAGTGTTCCCATGTTAGCACTGTTTTCCTTGGCAGATTCCATCTTTTCGATGGCATCATTTCTGTGCTGGTTCATGGCTTCTGTCTGACGGAGCAGGTCTTCTTTAAACTTCTCTGCGGTTTTCCTGGCAGCTCTTACAGCAACTGAAGCACCTCCTGTGGCAGCTCCAGTAGCTGTCTCTGTAGCTGTTTCAGTTGTTGCTTTAGTTCCTTCGTTTATGATATCGGTAGCTGCAGAAGAATACAGAGCACCTGAAGATGTATCTATTGTACCCGCAGTAGTTGCCATTGTGGTTGAATTTCCGTATCCTGACGTGTGGTCTACATCGGTATAATACTGATAATCAGCGGTTCCAGAAGAAACATCATAATTAAAAGAATTTGTATTCTGCCTAACTTGATTTTTATGATTTCTTCTTTGAATCTCATATGGATTCATCGGTCCATTCATTACAACATCCTGTCGTCCATGATTACGAATCCTTGAATCCTGTTTCGAATTGCCATAAGGCAAATATGAAGCATTCTGTTGTGGCATCTGTGACTGATTTCCAAAAGTCTCCTGACTACCATAATACACAACAGATCTTCCTCTCCTGCCTTTTCTGGCATTCATCCTGTCCTGCTGATAACGAATCTGATCAGACCGGGCGATTCCACGTTTCCCTTTATAGTATTTCACCGATTGGATTCCCTGCTCTTTGTACCTTTCCTGTCTGGCATCGGACAGTCTATTCCATGCCTTCTTCTCTTTTTTGGTCATATAGGCAGATGGATCCAGTTCTTGCATACTCCTTGTTACATTTCCTGAAAAGTCACCCTTTCCCCTGCTTTTATTAAAGGACTGACTGGATGTTTTTACAAAGCTATGGGCTTTCCGGAAACTGCTTTCTTTGGTCTTATTAATCGCCACAGGCTACACCACTCTTTCATAGCAGATTCCACGGGAATCATTGATCTCTTTAAGCTGTCCGGCCTGACACAGATAGGATAAGATATCTTCCAAATCTTCCCTGTGAATATCGTCAATCACATACAGGATATCCTTCACAGTTACAGCCTGATACTCTGCCATCTGAAGAATGATTTCTTCCGTTCGGTCAATCATTGGATTCTGTGGAAATGCTTCATCCTTCGCAAGCACTTCAGCGATATATTTTCCTTCCATCAATCCATCCTCCTCTTTTGGTCTTCGTTCTTCATAGAAGTTGGTAGAAATGGACTGGTATAAGGAATTCTCTTTCGATATTCTGGCATCGAATAGAACGACTTTCTTCCCCCATACCATAACTCCTTTACCAACTTCATCTGTGTTTAAGGCATTAAATTCTGTCTGGGACAGCTCCTGGATCTCCGCCAGTGCCCTTGCATCCACACCACCCTGGTCTAAGAAGCATTTATAAGAACAGTTGGAAAACAGTTCCTTAAGTTTTGGATTTTCAAGAGCTGCAGTCAGGTTCTGCATGGCCATGGTACAGATACCTCCAAATTTACGGAAGGTGGCAACGGCAGCATTCAGCTGTTCTGCAGAAGTTCCTTTACGGCTGATAACCTGGGTTTCGTCAACGATGAAATGTGTGGCTCTCTGCAGTTTCTGATTGTATTCCATACGGGATGAAGTATAATGCATGATAGTGACCATAACAGCTTCCCAGTTCTCCTCCGGCACATTTTTCAATCCAAATCCCACCATACGGTTATCCATTCTGATATTAGATGGATAAGCTAACATATCGCAGCTTCCTTCTGTATAACGTTCCAGGCTGTTATAAATTGGGCGCAGGATACGTGCATCATCAAAATTATCTGCCTTGTCCATCTCTTTTCGGATCTCCTCTCGGAAATCTCGAAGAGTCGGCTGGGCTTTCATCTTCTTTTTGGAAAAGACCTTATCGTACATTCTTCTGACACAGCGTTCGATAAATGCTCCATGTTCCCCGGTAAAAGGAATATTGCTCATAATGGCAGCCGTAACATTTCTTGCGTAATTCATCTGGGTAGCAATGAACTTTTCCCTGGTCAGCTTATCTGCCTGGAATACTTCTTCCGGCACTTCAAAACCATTCAGATAGATATTGCTTTTCGGTGTAAAGTCAAAATAGGAGCCGCCATTATTCCGGATGATATCCGCAAACTCGTTCTGGGGATCCAGAACCAGGATATCATCATCGGTACTGAGCAGAGTCTGAAGGATTTCTGTCACCTTGATGATCACAGACTTACCAGAACCACTGTGACCGATGATAATGCCATGTGGATTCATCAGAAGCTTACGGTTCCCAAAGATCAGACGTTTTGTGGTGCGGTTGAGTCCATACATGTAGCCGCCTTTTTCTGCGATGTCCTGAGCATGGTAAGGCTGGAAAGCAACGGCTGAAGATGACAGGATAAAACGCATATAATCAACCTGTCTTCCTCCATATGGCATGGCTGTATTTAATGCTTTTAGCTGATTGCCATAGGCTGTTGAAATCTTCACACCAACATTTTTTCCAATCTCTTCTGTCTCTTTGATACGTTTTTCCAGGGTTTCAATATCTCCTGCGGTTACCACGATTAGAAGATTCATGAAATATCCTGTCTCATCATTGACATTCATCTGATCCTGAAGGGCTTCCAGTTCGTCCTTTTTACGCTGGCGGTAGTAGGATACTCCCTGGGAATAAAGACCGGCACGGTTCTTCTTCGTCTGTTCATTACTGATATGTTTCTCATTATCCATGCTGGCGGAAACAAGTTTATCCACGATTACTCCGGGAGGAACCGGAGCAAAATCCATAGTCACAAAAGATGGGAATTCCATGTTGGATAACTCATGGATAAAGTCATCCGAATCAATGGATCTGGCATATTTCCAGCCGAACATGACAGAAAGATAGGTATCATCCATATGAACATAGTCTACGTCATGCTCACGTAAAGACTTAGGGAATACATCATTCTTCCAGTCATGATATCTTTTCTCATCCAGATAAATGAATTCTTCCTCTTCCTTCTTTCCATTACATAATAAAGAGTGCAGTAACAACAGTCGCTCCTCTCCATTCATCTGAAGGATCTTTCCATGCCAGGACTGGAACATATTTTCAATGGTGGTATCAATGGTATTTAAATGTGTCATGGCATCTCCCGATGTTTCCCCTCGGCAGGAGACGGTAAGAAGTCTTACCTTATTGACATTGGGACTGGAGGATTCCAGTTTTTCATGGATCCACTGGCTGATTCCATCATCGATATCCGGATACTGATTTTTATTTTTATTGCCACGAATCCCTTCTAAGAAATCAGAGATACTCTGGTATTCATTTGCCACCGTGATCTTAAAATCCAGGTTCATGCTCTTAAACCATGACATCAGCATATTTAAGAAACGATCCTTTTCATCCGGGTCCTTGTTAAAATAATTGATCTCATCAAAGAGATAACAACGGTCATAAAGGCAGGGACCATTCCCCGGCTCCAGCTTGGCAATGCCGTTTTTATACATCTTATCTATATTAAAAATCTGTTTTACATTCTTGGGTATCTTCACGATGGGGACACTCATCTTTTTGCATCCCACAAATTTTGCGTTGGCATTAATGATGGCCATGCTTACTTATCCCCTTTCTTATTTTTACTCTTCTTCCGTTTCATCTTATTCTTTGCAGGGAATGGTTCTCTGTACATGGTGTGGATCCTGCTGTCTCCTTCCGGCATCTCTCCAGCCTCATACCCTAACCTTCCAACTTTTCTTGTGTAATACAGAGCTTGTCATTTGCTGCATTCATGGAGATACCTGTCAGAAAATCGACAAACCAATCAGGCATATCTTCCTCCTTAAATGTTGATCAGTGTGATGATCTGTGGGGCCAGGCAGGCAACCAGACCGGCAGAAATACGTTTGAATGCCATGGACTGTGCCGTACCGTCATTACCATTCAATGCAGTAGCCCACTCAAAAACACCCCATAATAAATAAAGCTGCCCGATACTCGATACGATGGCAGCAATAATCTGGTAAATGGAATTAAATGCATTGGTAATGGCTCCGGTGCCTGTTTTATCTGCAGCAAATACCGGACATCGGAAGATCATCAGAAGAAGCATACAGAAAATAATAGCAAGAAGTCCGTTCTGTATGCTCTTCCAGTTTTGTTCATCCGGTGCATGAAAAGGACTATATTTTTTTCCGAATGCTGTCAGGGACTCTCTAACATTTGTTCTCATGTTGTTTTCACCTCATTTCCTATTGTTTGTTCTTATGTCGGATGATCAGTCCTGCAATCAGAATGATCACTAACGATACGGCTACCTGAATCAGGAAAGCAAATGTTCCCGCAGCTTGGGACACGGTGTCCGGAAGTAATCCAGGAAGGAAATGTCTTGCTGCAAAGTTGGCTGCGATTCCTGCAAGGAACGCAACCAGTACCATAATGATGGTCAAAGAGTTATTCTTTCTTCTCATAGTCTATCCTTCTTTCTTCATGGGAAGCCCGGTTCTCCTGCGGGCATCCTGTAAAATGATATCGTTTAAAACAATATTTGTGGCTGTGTTTCCATCGGACACATAGGTAAACAGAGCTGTCTCATAATCACGGTACCGGCTGAATTTCAGATATCGCTCGGCTTCCATGACACGTTTTCTCTGCTTTTTATTCCCACTGTGTCTTGCATAGTAATAAAGCATTCCTTCAATATTTCCTGTCAGCTGATAATACTCATAGAACTTTTTACGGTCTTCCACTTCATAGATCACGGCCGGAAGATTCTTTGGATTCATGTAATCCGGACTTTTCGAGTCCTTAACAATGAAATAGAGAATGGCACCAATGGTGAGGGTTGCGACAACCACAACATAATAAATCAGGTATTCATATGATATCGATACATCAAAGGGAAGTCTGATCATTCACCGTCCTCCTCGAAATATCTTTCTTTTACCGAGAGCATGTAAAGCATCAGTTCTTCTGCTGTGGTGTGAATCTCAAAAGAACCTTGGGCAATCACTTCTTTTTCTATAAGGTCATACTGGAAATCCACTTCATCCTGGGATGCATTGAGATTTTTGATGGCCACACGTACTGCCCTGCTGTTCTCTGTCTTCTTATGGATTGCATAAAATGGTTCTTCCGTAAAACCGATCATGATGCGAAGTTTTTCAAAAAGAATCTCAACCATATCTCCCATGGCGGTATGTTTTAACTGATTCTTTACGCCTTCTTTATCGAGATACTGTTTCAGTAGTTCTGCAGTTAGCGGAATCTCCATCTCTTCATCAAGAACTTCGATTGGCGGCTTTTCCCAGACGGATCTGTCTGTATATTTTTGAGTTTTGTAATGAATATCCTGGTCAACTTCCTCTTCTTCTAATATAGGAAGTGGGGCTTCGATGCTTTCCTGTTCATCCTCTTCATCGCTTGACTGATAACCAAACATTTTTCGAAACAGCTCATTTTTTCTCTGCTCTGATTCCTGTAGACGCATATCAAGATCATGATTTTCTTTCAGCAGAGATTCAATATGAACTGTCTGCTCCCCACATCTTTTTATCAGTTCTTCCTTCTGATTCTGAAGTTCAGTTACAGACTGACAATTGTCTTTTAAGACTTTTATTACATTGTCCTTCTCTTCAAGTTCTTCAGTCAGATCCTGAATCTTAGAATCATTTTGTTCCTGACTGCTCTTTGCAGAGAATAATTCCTGATGAAGTTTCTGAATTTCTTCTTCTCTGGAAACTAATTGCTCTTGTTTTAATTCAAGCTCTTGCTGCTTAGCTTCCAGTTCTCTTTTTCTGACTTCTAATTCTTCCTGCAGCAACTGGATTTGTTTTTGGGCAGAAACGGACTGCAGTTTCAATCCTTCTCCATTCTCGCCTAATTCAAAAATCTTTGTTTCATAGAGTTCTTTCTGGTATCTTGCTTCTGCCAGCTCCAATCGGACAGCTTCCTTGCGATGCTCTAGCTCAATCTCCGACGCTTTCTTTGATTCCTCGTAAGAACGTTTATCCTCATACAGGCTGCGATCCTGATCACGGAGTTTCTTTTCTCTTTCATCCAATACCAGGATTCTCTGCTCACAGACAGATTCTCTGTCTGCAACCCTTTTTTCCATTTCCTGTAATTCCAGTATCTTAATCTGGATGGATTCTTCCATCTCTTTCAGCTGTCTTCTTCTGTTTTCATGCATCTCTTCCATCTTCTGGTACTGGGATTCCCTCTTCTGGAATAATGCATCGATACTTTCCATGGTACTGCCATGTCCATGGGTTGTGTTCATAGCTTGCCCTCCTTATAAATGCGGAAAAGCGCCATTTCTGACGCTTTTCCTGATTATTGAGTTACTATTTTGGAATCTTATTTAGAACTTACGAATCGTAGTTCCCCTTCTGCGTCTTCTGTAGAAACGGATTCCCAGGATAAGAAGTACCACTGCCCCTGCAGCCGCAAAATATACCGCATTATCTACAAGACCAGTCTTAACCGCCTTGATAATCTCAGAAGTATCTTTTGAATCATTATTCTTCTTATTGGTTTTCTTATCCGGATCTTTGTCTGGATTATCCTGTTTCTTCTCTGGATCTTTTTCCGGATCCTTGCCAGGAATCTTAACTGTATGCTCTGTTTCTGCTTTCTCTGTGTTATCTCCTTTGGCAACTGCGATGTTTTTAAGGTCTTTTCCTGCCAGAGTTTCTGCTTGGAACAATACATCATAAGTTACTGTCATAGTCTTTCCTGCTTCAAGATCCTTACCTGTCATGATGGTAAATCCATTGTTCTTCTCATTCATCTGAGCTTCCACAGGAATTTCTTTGCCATCTGCATCAAAGACCTTGATATTATCTTTCTGGATTACCATTCCTTCCTCTGCAAATGTATCAGAGATAACGATATTCTTTGCAGTAACTTTTTCGCTGACATTAGTTACTACAAGAGTATATTTTCCTGTTTCACCTACGGCATAAGTTTCCTTATCAGAAGTTTTTTCAATCTGAAGTTTTGCATCACGGATCACTACCACGTTTGGTACCGGATGTTCCACCTTGTTGGTTGGAGTCCATCCAGGTTCTTCAAAATCAGGTTCTCCTTCCGGATCAGTCAGTTTATACTCTGCCTGGTTACGGATCAGGGCAAATCCTTCTGCAGTAACCTTGATCTTAAAGGATACGGTTGCGCTCTTGCCTGCTTCGATACTGTCGATCACTGCTGTGAAATAATCCTCTTCCCCGATCTTCATGATCTGGCCGTCTTCACTGCTGATAAATTCGCTACCTTCCGGAATCTTATCCCTTACCAGAATATTCTTCTTTTCTTCCTTGGTCGTATTTTCAATGGTGATGGAGTAAAGGATTTCATCGTTGGTAAATGTAATCTCACCATTTTCATCGTAGACTACATTTCCTTTTTCATCATAAACAGGGATTTTTACAGATGTTCCTGTCACTGGATCAGAAGTTTTTAATCCGGTAAGACCATTTCCGTCTGGAATACCCACCAGGTTGTCGGCAGATTTTTCCGGACAGTTATCGGCTTTCACTTTTACGATATTGGCAATGGCAGTACCATTAAGCTCCGGCTCTGCAAATGCAACATCGTATTCCACGGTAAAGAATTCTCCGGTTTTCAGATTCTTATGGGTATGGATCACATAGGATTTGTCCTGAATCTGGATACCGTCTTCATTCTGTCCGATTTCTTCTGTGATGTCCTTACCATCCTTGTCTGTGATCTTCAGGGATTCTTTTACGATATGATAGCCTTCCACTGGCGCAGATAATTCATCGGCGATCACTACATTTAATGCTTCCACATCTTTTTCATCCTGAGTAACTTTTACGGTATAATGTCCGTTTTCACCAACCATGTAGGAATGATCATCGGAAGATTTTTCAGGAGTCAGCTCAGGTACCTTGATGATAACTTTATTATCGTCTTCTCCTTCATTTCCGGCATCATCGGTAGCTTTCACGACGTTTACGATGTCTTTATCTGCTAAAGTAACATCGGTAAATATAACATCATAGGTTACGGTGAAGTAATCATGAAGTCCAAGATTTCTTCCAGTCTCGATCTCATAATGGTTATCTTCTGCTGTGATCTTACAGCTTTCTGTGATATCGGCATCCTTTTCCTTACTATTGGTCACGGTGACCTTTAGTGTCTTTGGAAGAATCTGCATTCCGGTAAGCTGGAAGGCATCACGGATCACTACATTTTTCGATTCTCCATCTTTGTTGTTGGTAACCTTCACAGTGTAATGGGCGATATCTTCTGTACCGTTTTCGATCATGGCTTCTGACGTCCATTTGTAGATTTCTTTATCAGAAGACTTCTCTACTTCCAGCCAGTTTTCCGGTTCTTTGATCTTAACCTCTGCAGTGGCTTCAAATTTTTCATTGAATACTGCCTTATTCACAAGAGTACCTTTTTCGGTCTCTTCCGTGGATTTCACAGCAACTGCTTCGTAAAGAACTTCCACTTTATCATGATAATCAAAGTCTCTGCCGAAATTGATATCATAGCCGGAACCACCTTCTTTAAGAGTGATCTCAACTTCTTTTGTGATATCTTTCTGTTTTCCATCTCTTGTCCAGAGGACTTTAAAGGTATCTGTAGATTTGATCTCTGCATACTCGGTATCAGCAAATGCATCTTCCAAAGCAAGTTCTTTGATTTCAAATCCTTCATTTGCATTTTCAAGGGTTACGTTGTAATGGATGGTTTCTCCTACAAGATACTCTGTCTTATCTGATGTTTTTACCGGATTTGCCACATCGCCAATGATATGAACGATGTTGTCATCCACTGCCCAGTAAGATAATGGATGGGATGTCATATTGGTCATCACAAATGCTGCTCCTCCAAAGAGAGCAAGGATCTCATCCGGATAATCTTTATCCGCATCAAATCTTGTTTTTGCAGGAATTTCTTCATTTGCACTATCATAAACTTCTGCCACGTTATCGATGGTATCATCATCCATGGCATCTTCATTTACAGTGACTTTGAAGTAAACCTGTTTTGTCTCATGGGCATGGATGAGAGGAATGACTGCTGCGATTGCAGTCTTTTCATCGATAGTAACTGCTTTGGCAATACCACTCTTATCTGCTACATAAGCACTGCCATCTACATAAGTCGCATGCTCCGGAATGAAATCCCTAACCATGATCTGTGTAAGATCTTCATCGGTACCATTTGCAACATCGATATGGTATTCAATGGTTTCTCCACGGGCTACCGTCTGTCCTGTATACGGGTTGGACATCTTTCTTGCCTGGATCGCATCCCCTACAGGAACATACTCTGTCTTCTCAGGGATCTGAGGAAATGCATTATCGGCTTTGGCTTTTGCTATGTTTGGCACATTGGAATCGGTAAGTGCTGCTTCGACAAATTTCACATCATATGTAACCACGATCATTCCATTATAGGAAAGGTCCTTGCCTGTGTTGATATAGAAGGCATCGTCTTTATTTGCTTCTTTTGGGAATAAGCATTTTCCAGTGATATCTTCTCCTCCAACAGCCAGATAATTTTCATCCACATCGTATTTGGATTTGTCAGCATAGTAAATGACTTTGATGGTATCGTAATCGATATCTGCATCCTTATTGGAAAGGGCATCCTTGATCACAACCTTTTTCGCATCCACTTCCTGTTTGGTCTCTTCCACCTTTAAGATATAGTGGCCAGTTTCACCAACGGCATATTCCTTCTGGTCAGATTCTTTCGTAATCTTAAGTTCTGCGCCAAGGAAAGTGATAATGCTGCTGGCATCCTGAAGCTCTGCATTTTCTGCGTCTACCGTAACATTGTTGCGGATGGATTTGGATAAGCTTACGCCATCCTGAACCGTAGCGGTATAGGTTACAATATAAGCGACATCTGCTTCCTTCCATTCTTTTGGATGATTGACGCTTCGGATGGACTTCCATACATCTTCGGATGGAGTTCCTGTTATATTGGAATTCTGATATCCAACCGGATATTTGCTCCATGTGTTTGCCACACGGTCTTCGTTTCCATTCCATTTCATGTCGATGAGCTGGGCTGAATCACGGTTGATCATCTTCATATCCTGGTAATTAAAATCAAGATATGGATCTGCCATGTATTCTTCCTTATAGATGGATTCATTTACAAGTTTGAGTCCTGGAACCTTTTCATCATCCTTGCTTCCTAATTCAAAAGCTCTGTTATGAACTCCTTCCGGAATCTCTGTGGCAAATGGAATCTCTCCATAATATCTGAGATTTCTTCCGGTAAAGAAGACGTCGAGATATTTACTGCCATATAAGGATACCTGGATAGCATCCGTGATCTTGTTGAATCCAGTCTCTCCGTATTTCTTCATAACATTTCCTTTGTCATCAAGACGAACCGTGTAAACTTCCACGGAATCTTTATTGATGGAAAGGCCGTCTTCCTGGATGGCATCAGTAACATTTACATCCCTGGCAAGTGTTCCAGGATGCTGATTTTTCACTAATACGGAATAGGAAATGGTATCGCCAGCCTCATAGTTAGTGCTGTTCTCTGTCTTCCATACGAACTGTTTCTTGTCTGCATCGTACTCCCAGATACCGGTTGATTTCTCAATGGTAAGGTGAGGGGTATTGATCCAGATACGTTCGCTGTCTTTAATCTCTTCGTTGGCAATCATGAGGGATGCATAGGCATAAGCAGTGTTTTCCACTACCGTACCATTTGCACAGTTGCCGGATTCATAATTACAGTGGTTATAATCTTCTCTTACTTTGCAGAGGAAAGTGATGGAAATGGTCTCGCCTCGGTACTGTTTTGGGATCATGACCTGGAATCCATTGCCTGTTTTTCCCTGGTCATTGAAGTAGGTTACTTCACACTGTTTTGTGATATCCACTTCTTCGGTCTGTTTTTCTGAATTCCATGCACCTCTGGTCCAAGTCTGTTCACTGGTAAGCGCTTTAGTAATCGCATCCGTTTCCACTTCTTCAAGTGGTCCTCTGGTTTTATCGATCGCCTTTTCATCTCCAGGCTGGCTGAAGTTTTCCGTCGCACCGGAAGCATAGACGATGATAGCATCTTCATCAGATGGATCTAACTGGAGAGCGTCTGGAAGATCACGGTCTGTAACAGTGACTCTGTCCATGATGGAATATTTGTTTTTATTTTTAATGGTCAGGGTATATTTTACCTCTTCTCCAACTTCCCATTCGAAACGGTCTGCTTCTTTGCTGATTGTAGGATCCGCAACCTCAAACTGGGTTTCCACTTCGTTGGTCTTTCTTTCATCAGGTTTCGTAGTCATACCTTCTGCATTATTAGTGGCGATCACAAGATTGTCGATCACTGTTTTTGTCACGGAATTCTTGTCACCATTTTTAATGTCATATACATAGGTACCGTCTTCGTTCTGGATGAGATGATTATTATGTTTCTGCAGTGTGGTATTCACGAAAGATGCATTTTTGCTTCCGGACACGGTGTCCACAGGCTGATCCAGTTCTGTATTAATGTGAACCGGGAATACCACTGTGATATTATTGCCAATAGATGTATCCGCATTATCCACTCCCTGGGAAGCATGTTTTGCCTGTCCATAGAAATTAAATACAGTATTCATGAGGGCTTCGTCTTTGGCTATGACTTTTAATGTATTATCTTCCTGCTTTTCGATGGTAAAATGTTCTGTCACATCCTGGCCATCCTTCATCTTTCCATCTTTAATGGCTGATTTAGAACCAAAGTAAACCTTTACATCGGCTGGATCATATGCCAGACAGCTGTCCACTGCATCAATCACAGCAAATGATTTGTAAAAGAAAAGATCCGTTGTGCGTTCCGGAATATTCTGTGTTACCACATAATAATATTCCTTTGTGGAATCCGACAAACGGATCTTGGTCTGTACTGCTTTTGCTTTATGTTCTTTGATAAAGGCAACGTCTGCCTCATTCATCTTGCCTACTTCACGTTCCCAGTTAAGATCATCGGTATCATAAACATTTTTTACCGGATCATCAACCTGAGGAATTTTTAAAGTAGTGGTAACTTCTTCGGTATCAAAGGTATCCGGAGTCACCGCGATCATATCATCCACTGTGGTAGTAGCTTTGTTCTTAAAGGACATGGAAACTTCATTTCCTTTGTCATCAGACTTGATATGACTGTGTTTGCGGATTTCTTCCAGTTTCGCCTGGTTGCTGGCTTTGGAGCCGCCTTCTGAACCACCAGAATAAATGTGAACAGGGATCGTGATACGAATAGTCTGTTCTTTTAAGTCTTTCCCACCATAGAAAAGATTATCCATGCCGCCTTTCAACAGTTCTGCACTTGGGGTAAATGTAAGGAGATTATCTTTTTCCACCACACTGACTGCCATGGTATCCATGGTCTTATCCCCGATCTTCACCGTGATATCACTGATGTTATTGCTTCCACTCTTGATGTCTTTTCCAATGGTAATACAAGGATCGATCTGATCCATGATCTTGAAGGAAGAATAACGGTAAATGGCTGCTGTTTTTGCAGGAATCTTCTGCTCAATGGTATAAGTCCATACTTCATTGGAATCTGTCAGAGTATTGGATTTTACGGTATCTTCATTGTGGTCACTGACTTTTTTCACGGGAACCGTAATCT
The DNA here is from genome assembly GCA_030531555.1 of Eubacteriales bacterium. GTDB lineage: Bacteria > Bacillota > Clostridia > Lachnospirales > Lachnospiraceae > Anaerobutyricum. The sequence goes on from JAUNNI010000053.1 coordinate 18,504, forward strand.
TAGGTACATCCACGTCGGTAGAAACCGTGCTTGTGGTAAGCTTTTTATTCCAGTTTCCAAACCAGTGTGGCCATGTGATCTCTACCGTTGCATTATTCTTTGTAACAACAGAAGTTTCTTCTTTATTTACATGATCATACTTTGTAGAGTCCGTAAGAGCTGCTTCATGGGATTTGATATCCTTATATCGTTTGCTTTCATATGAGGACTCATCACTGATGTGATAATAATGAGCATCTTTTACGGTTAAAATAATGTTCTTGCCTGCAGCTTTTCCATAGAGAAGATCATCATTTTTAAGACCACTGTCTTTTGCTGTAACTGTAATCTTGTTATCTTTTACAGTGATCATAAAATGCTCTGCCAGGTCATTTTTATCTTTCTCTGTACCGATCAATACATTTTTCGCATCGATCTTAAGACAAGGATCGATCTGGTCCACGATCTCGAATTTGGTCATGTATCCAAAGATGGCATAGGTATATGCAGGCATCTTCTGGGTCACATAGTAAGTAAATGTCTGGTCTGCGTTATCAAGATGTGCTTTGGATACTTCTTTTACCGGATCCGGACGGGATGGCTCCTGCCATTTCACGGTAACGGTATTACTGTCATTGCTGTCAGGTTTATCGGAATCTTTCACCTTAAAATGAACCTGACCTTTATTGGTTACAGTAAAAAGACCTGCATCACTGACATATCCGGTTGGATCCGTTTTGTCTTTGATCTTCGCACCAAATGTACATTCATAACTTCCCTCATCCAGTTTGGAAGGATCCTTCATCATAACAGATATCTTCTGCCCATCAAATGTGGCATCGAATTTACTCTTTACAGAAATGCCATTCAGTTTTACATCCCAGGATTTATCGAATTCCAGTACCTTTTCAATCGTATCCGTCCATCCATACTGGGTAACCGTCATCATTCCGCCTTTTGCAGCACTGGCAACAGTTTCATGGATAGAACTGTTCAGACTGAATTTAAGGGTCTCTGTTGGATCAGTCATGGTATAGCTTTCCACACCATTTACCTTCTTTGTAACCTTTGGTGGGTTAGGATATTCCGGTTTGTCTTCCGCATCCGTTGTCTGGGCGAACCACATGACAACACCACCTGTCTGTTCCCCGTAATCCTGACTGGAATCCGTTCTTCCAGAGAAAAACCAGTAAGTAAACTGGTTCACTCCTGTCTTGATCTCATCAGCTGCTTTAAAATGAAGTCTTACTGCAAGGGAATTTCCATTGTGTGCTTCGGAATGGTCTTTGTTGGAAAATGATTCATCCACAAAACAATACTTCAGCTGGTCTTCCGGAACTCCGGTATCTACAAGATGTTTTCTATATCCGGAAGATGCTTTTGTTCCAAGTACAATGTTATTACCTACAGTGGAATGCTTATCATCCACGATCATCTTTGTACTTCCACTGCTGATTCTAAGTGCCTGGTTCTGGTCGATATCCATGATGGAAACATCGGCATAGATGTCTTCGCTCAGTTTGGATCCATTTCCATAACCTTGGATGCATAATCATATATGCCTTCAAGCCAACTTCTCGGAGATACGGGAC
>JAUNNI010000135.1 GCA_030531555.1 Eubacteriales bacterium
TCAACATTCCCAGACTATATTTTAAATCTCTAAATGAGGTTTCTATTCCCCTTATACCGATATTTCATTAATGCCGATATTTTTCAAATACCCGTTAACAGTAAGGCATGACTGGAAAAATATCGGTATTAATCCTTATTATAAGATTGCAGATTTTATAATAAGGAGGTTCTTATCATGGAACAAAAAGATTTAGACCTACAACACTTAGCAGGAACACTATTATCCCAAATTCGTAACTATGGCATTAAAGATATCAGCTGTGAGCAGTATGAGATTGTGCTAAAAAGGATTCTTTCATTTGCGAATGAAAGTGGCTATGATCACTATCATACTAAACTTAGAGAAGAGTTTGATACTTTCATTGATTCTAAAGTCAAAGATGGAAAGTTCTGCTATGAGTATGGAAGATTTCAGCATCGTGTTATCCGCATGTTAGATTCAATGGCCGTAACAGGAAAAGTTGATTTTTCAGCAACACAACGAAATCACAGAATGTACAAAGTTACAGAAAAGTCATATGCGACTATCCAGCAGGCACTCGACTACCATAACCTTATGGGTGAATCAAGAGTCGAGATGGATATAGTTATGCGGCACTTTTTTCACTACGCAGAAAAAATAACCGGATCAGAAGATATACTTGTGACCGATAAACTTCTGATGGATTTTTTTACCCAGGTACTTCCTTCTACCAATAAGGGAAGTATGGGACGATCTTTAAGAGCAATAAAATATCTGTCCGCTTATCTGAAATCATTGAAACAGTCAGATTTAAAGTTGGACTTTTCACAGCTAAATGCTAGAAGTTCTCATGTACGCGTCATTCCACCATACTCGCAAGCTGAATTAAAAAGTTTAATAGAAAAAATAGATACCTCAACTAAAGTGGGAGTGAGAAATCTGGCTATTATCCTTCTTGCTTTTGACACTGGTTTACGAAGTGTTGATATCAAAGCTCTTTGTCTTAAGGATATCGACTGGTATAATGGCAGAATCCAGGTCAGACAATCAAAAACCAACGTTCCATTACAGTTACCTTTGAGCGGAAAAGTAATGAATGCTATCGCGGAATATATACTGAATGCGAGACCTGATAGCAAACATGATGAAGTATTCCTGACAACAAAAGCTCCTTATAAACCATTAAATAAAAGAAGATATGGTTTTTCGAATCTTTTAGACAATTATGCTTTTGATGCAGGCATAGAAAAGATTTCAGGCAGGGGATTTCACAGCCTCAGACGTTCCTTTGCAGTCGAGTTATCCGAAGCAGGTGTATCCATTGAAACAATTTCACAATTATTGGGGCATAAAAGCATTGCTGAAGATAAGCCGTATCTGTCATACAATCGTGAACAGGTTGCTTTCTGTGCGATTGATTTCCGGGAAATACCTGTTGTAAACGGTATATATGCAGGAGGTGATCATGATGAAAATAACTGATTACCTGAAAGAATATTTGTTTCATATGCTGGAATACAGAGAGGCGACAGGTTATGCAATAACAACCTACAGAGTAACCTTGCTGCCATTTATTGATTTCTGCTGTTCAAAGTATCCGGATGCAGAAAATCTTACCGAAGAAATGTTGGAAAACTGGCTGGCAGATAAAAAATATACAAACAATACACAGGCAACATTTATAGCATGTCTGAGAAAATACAGTCAGTATATAAATTTTCTAGGTATCAAAGCATATATTCCTGATGAGGATTATTCTTTAAAAAGGATTGCATATAGACCTTATATCTTTACAGATGATGAACTGAAAACGTTGTTTAATACAATAGATGGATATGGTCCCTCTACTAATAACGCTAAGTATAAACCAGAGTTGGTTGTATCTCCAATCTTTCGTATGATGTACTGTTGTGGTATGAGACCTGCAGAACCATTGAGACTCAGATGTAAAGATGTAAATCTTGATTCAGGAGATATTTATATAGTTGAGACAAAAAGGCATAAAGACCGCCATATCATCATGTCCGATGACATGCTCTGTCTGTGCAGGAAATATGATTCTCTTGCTGGTAAGCGGGAATGGTTCTTTGAATACCAATCAAGACCATATGAACGGAAATGGATAACTGAACAATTCCGACACTGTTGGAAAAAGAGTGGGCTGACTGCACATGGAAACCCAAGAGCCTATGATCTGCGTCATGCATTTGCGACCAGAAATCTGATCAGGTGGATTGACGAAGGAATGGATATAAATCGTCTCCTGCCATACCTCAGTACATATATGGGGCATTCTGAATTGAGCAGTACTTTTTATTACATACATCTTCTACCGGAAAGAATACGTAATTCTGCAGGCATAAACTGGAGCCAGTTCTCAGATATCTATAAGGCAGGTGATGACTTTGAAGATTAAGGATCCTGAATTATATCGTCTGATAAAAAGCTTTCTTACGAATTATCTTCCTGATATCAGACAGAAGAGCAGACATACAGTTCAAGCTTACAAAGATGCGCTCAATCTATATGTGCTCTTTCTTGAAAAAGAAAAAGGTATAGACATGAAAGACCTAAGTGTATCTGATTTTAACCAGAAAAATATCACGGCATTTCTACACTGGCTTCAAGAAGTACGAAAAAATGAGAGTACGACCATAAATCAAAGATTATCCCACATAAAAGGATTCTGCAGGTATATCCAGAAAAAGGACCTATTATCTTTTAAAACTTACAGCGAAATATGTGAGATAGCTGAATATAAGGATACGCGAATAACTGAATTCATATGGCTTTCAGTTGAAGATGTCAAGATTATACTGAGCCAGCCAGATACGAATAAAAAGACCGGAATCCGCGACCGTTTTTTTCTGTCACTTTTGTATGAAAGCGGCTGTAGGAATGATGAGATACTGAATCTGAAACTGAAAAATATCATACTAAATAGAAAAGGCGAACCCGATGTTCATATATTTGGAAAAGGAAACAAACATCGATGTACGCCACTCTCAAAAGATATCGTGCCATATTTCAAGGAGTATTGCAATCTTTTTCATCCTGAACAAGGAAAAAACGAGGATGAATTCCTGTTCTATACCATCCGAAATGGAATAAAGGCTCAGATGTCACAAGATAATGTCCAGCGATTCATGAAAAAATATGAGGAACTTGCACAAAGTGTAAAAAAAGATATCCCTCATCTGCATCCGCATCTTTGGAGACGGACTCGTGCAATGCATTTATATATGGCGGGAGTCCCATTACCATTGGTATCAGAGTGGCTTGGTCATTCCAGTATGGAAACAACACAGATTTATGCGAAAGCAACAGATGAAATGAAACGTCAGGCACAGAAAAAACTTGAGGAAAAAGAAGATTCTGTATTTAAAGATGACAATGCCTTTAAGTATGCCAACGATGAAACAGTATTAAAAAAACTGGCTGGTCTTGAATAATTAATGCCGATATTTACTGTGACAGTCCATGCTGTTGCAGTAGATATCAAAAAAATCGGCATTAATAAAAAATCGGCATAAGGGGAATA
>JAUNNI010000054.1 GCA_030531555.1 Eubacteriales bacterium
CATGACCATGAGCATCATCACGATCATGAGCATCATCATCACCATCATGGAAATGGAGTGAAAGAAGTGATGGCTCATGTAGAAAAACTTCCATTGGAAGAAGAAGTGAAAAAGGATATCCGTAATATTTTTATGATGATTGCAGAAGCCGAAGGTCATGTGCACCATAAAACAGCAGATCAGATTCATTTCCATGAAGTTGGAACCATGGACGCCATCGCAGACGTAACAGCAGCCTGTGTCATGATGCATCAGTTAAAAGCAGATCAGGTGATTGCTTCTTCTGTTCATGTGGGAAGTGGACGAGTAAAATGTGCCCATGGCGTATTGCCGGTACCTGCACCAGCTACTGCATATATTCTTCGTGACGTTCCGGTATATGGTGGAAAGATTCAGGGAGAATTATGTACTCCAACCGGTGCAGCAATTTTGAAATATTATGTAGACAGATATGAAGAAATGCCTGCCATGACGATTAAGAAATCTGGTTACGGCATGGGAACGAAGAAATTCGAGGAAGCTGTAAACTGTATCACTGCTCATCTGGGAGAGAAGAAACAGGAGAAAGAACAGGTGGTTGTGATTCATGCCAATCTTGATGATATGACAGCAGAAGAGATTGGATTTGCACAGGAAATGCTTTGGGATTGCGGAGCGCTTGACGTTTATACTACAGCAATATCCATGAAGAAAAATCGCCCGGGAACCATGCTTTCCTGCATTTGTTCTAAAGAAAAGAAAGAACTTTGTCAGAACGCGTTCTTCCGTTATACAACAACGCTTGGCATCCGCTTTGAAACGATGGATCGAATTACCCTTGACCGAACCGTGGAAACCATTGAAACAAAGGCAGGAGAAATCAGAATGAAAAAGTCGCAGCAGGGTGACTTTTCCCGTTGTAAAGTGGAGTATGATGACCTGAGAAAAATTGCGATCGATCAGGGAATCAGTTTGAGAGACGCTTTAAAATCATTAGATTACTAACTATTAAATCAGATTCAAAACAGGATTCGTAAAGGAGATAAAATGGAACAGCAGATTGCCAGATTTGAAAAGAAAATGAAATCATGTAACTCTATGACCGATTTATTGATTGCCATGTCATCCTGGCAGAGCTTTTGTGAGAGAAATATGTTGACAGAAGAACAGAGGAAGGCTGTGGATCAGGCTTATATTGAAGCAGAGAGTCGTTTGATCACTCAGGTAAAACCAAGTCTTTGGTAAGAAAATCAGTGAAGGAGCATAGTGATGAACAGTACCAAAGGAAGAGTTGCACAGAAATTTAAAGAAATCGTATGCAAAAAATCATTTCAAAAGATCACAATCAGTGATATCGCAAAAGAATGTGACATGACCCGTGAGAATTTTTATTATCATTTTCATGATAAATTTGACATCATTCGCTGGATCATTGAGGTGGAAGTCTTGAATCAATTGCCAGAAACGAAAGATTTTCTTTTATGGATAGATGAAATGACAGAATCCTTTCAGAAGGATCGCCAATTCTACCAGAGAATTTTTAATGAGCTTGGAAAGGATGCAATCCGTGAACAGATTGCCCCTGTTTTGGAAAAAAGAATCCGAAAAATCATTGAGCTGACTTCAAAAGACACGGTGTGGAGTGTGCGAAAAGAAAACAAAGATTTTGTGATTTCTTTCATCAGTGGTGCCTTTGTGGAAATGGTTTTTCGAAGTATTCAGGAAAAAGAAATCTTTAATCCGGAGCTTTTTCAGCAGAATCTTTCCTTCCTTACGGACCATTATCTGCCTTTCTTAAGAATTGAGAAAGAAATTGAAGCAGGAAAAGAATGACTTTCGGTATATTGAATAGTTTTCTCCCCTAAATTGTATAGATAAACAAGCAAAATAACTAGAAAAAAATTGTTATTTCATCAAATGATAAGAATTCACTGTAAGAAATATGAAAGAATTCTTACATATTATCAATAATGTGAAAAGACAATTCTATGGAGATATGGTATATTAACTATAACACTAGTGAATCACTTTTTATTAATTTTTTGGAGGAGGTAAAATTATGGATTTCTCTGTATTCGCTTTATTAGCAGCTTTTGGTGGCGGATGTTTTGCTGCTGCTATCGGTGGTGTTGAATCTTTCGTATTCACAGGTATTTTTGCTATTCTCGGTTCCGCTTTATCTATGGGTGGAGTTGAAATCGGTGGAACAATCGTTGGTTCTATCGCATTTGGTCCTTTCTTCGTACCAGCTGTTGCATTTACAGGTGCTGTAGGTGCTGCTGCATACGCTAAGAAGAGAGGCTACATGGAAAACGGTGCTGACATCGTTACATGTCTTTCTACATTAAATCAGGCTGACGTTATCCTCGTTGGTGGTGTTGTTGGTGTTATCGGTTGGATCTGCTTACAGGTTGTTGGCGCAGTTATCTCTGGCCCACATCTTGGAACAGATAATCCTGGATTCGTAGTATTCTGGGGCGCTGTTATCATCCGTCTTGTATTCGGTGGAAAACTCTTCACTGGCGACAAATTCATCTCCCAGGGTAAAGCTCTTACGAACATGTTAGCAATGAGCGTTACATTCTCTATCTTAGTAGCTGGTGTATTCTGCTACGTAGTTAACGCTATGGGCGCTGACGCTGCTGCTGGTTTCATCGCAAACTACAACGTATTCGTATTCGGTATTGCAGCTGTTGGTTTATTATTCGCTTGTGGTGGCCAGGGCTACTACGGACATCATCAGATTTTCATTATCTCTGCATTCGGTGCAATGAAAGCTTTTGGTGCTACAGGTAACCTCATGACAGCATTCATCGTTGGTGTTATTGCTGGTACATGCGCTGGTATCCTTAACGACGTTGAAACATGCACAATCAATAGTGGAACAGATTCCCACATTGATGGTCCTGGATTTGCTATCTTTATCATGACATTCGTTCTTATCGCTATCTTTGGCTAAGAATTAGTTTTTGATAATAAATGTTTTAAACGATTTTTAATATAGTGATGACCTAGACAAAGTAGAGGATGTCTTCTAGACATCCTCTTTTTTTGTGCCATATTGCAGGACGATTTTAACATCAGTTTACAGGACAAAAGAAAAAGACCATTAAAAAATGGCCTTTTGTAATGATTATAGTAATTATGAGATTTCTGCGCTGAGAATCCAAGGAGCTGGTTTTGCCTCGAAAACATTTTTACTGTTAAGCTTGGACATGGAAATCTGGATACATTCTGTCTGGTTTAATTTGTATTTTTTGAAAACTTCGAGAATGTTAGATAAGACATTAAGCTCTAAAGTATAAACAACGAACTTCATCTCTGGGTTGATACGAAGCAGGTTCTTTACTTCTTCTTCAAATCGCTCTGTTGCAACGATGAAAGAAAGGCTTGGAACCGGAAGATTCTTCATGGATTCCTTACTGGTATCTTCAATAATGCTAATGTTGTGAATACCAAATTTTGAGATATTTTCTTCCAATGCATTACGGTCTGATTTTTTATATTCGACTGCAATAATATCACCATCACTTGCAATAATCGCAGATTCTACAGCAATACTTTCTCCGCTGATAATACAGATAGTATCCTGATCATCAAGATGAAGTTTGTTGATAATGATAGCACGAATTTCACTGGCAACATAGCGAACAGAACCAGGAGAGAAACTATCATTGCGGATTCCCATCTTGTAAGAACTTCTGGCAAATGGATTGATGATTAACATAGCCGCAGGTTCTGTAATCTCTACATCAATCATGTCAGAAATCTTGCATATTTTAATATTCGTTTTTTCTTCAGGGCTTAAGCCTGTCTTAAACCAAAGATCACAATCACCCAAACCACTTTCCCATAAAGTAAAGAATAAGTTTGGATGTCCCTGATCCACTAAAGCTAATACTCTTTTATGTGTTTCGATGGCAGGGATCAGATTCTTTTTCTTCTTACTGATATCCACCAATTTAATCTTTTCAATTTCAAGCCCCGCTCTATTGGAATAATAATGGAGCCATGATAAGATATTGTCATTTGAAAAAATGGATTTTTCCTGACTCACAAATATCCCTCCTTTACATTATATTCTTACTATTAATTTTAGTATAATAAAGCGAAAAAGGCAACGCAGAAATGGGAAATCCTTGTAAAAATAGACAAAAAGGGTTAAAATGATAAAAGAGTAATTCTGGAAAAAAGTAAATTACAGAAGGAGCCAAAAATGAAGATTTCAACAAAGGGTCGATATGCTTTGCATTTAATGTTGGATATCGCTTCTCACCAGACATCCGATAAGCCGGTGAGAATTAAAGATATTGCAGAGCGCCAGAATTTATCCAATAAATATCTTGAACAGATTATTGCTGCACTCAATAAAGCAGGTTATGTTAAGAGCCTTCGTGGGGCACAGGGTGGATATCTCCTGACGAAAAAGCCGGAAGAATACACCGCTGGGATGATCCTACGCGTGATGGAGGGAAGTCTTTCTCCGGTGGCCTGTCTCGATGAGGAAGAAAATACATGCAATCGTCAACACGGATGTGTCACTGTGAAGTTGTGGAGTATGATGTATGATGCCATTCAAGGCGTTGTGGATTCTGTTACTTTAGCAGATATGATGCATTGGCAGGAGGAAATGGATCAAAGTTTTAGCTGCCAGGAACATATCAATTAGAATGTTTCATTTTATCAAGGAATATTCAGAAAGAAAGGAAAAGTTATGAAGTTAGAATTAGTCGGATATCGTGTGAATAAATGCAACTATGAAAATAACATTGGACCAAATATGAAGGTAAACCTTCCTATTACAACGAATAGTCAGATTAAAGTGCCAAAAGAATTTAAAAAAGGATCCATCGGAACTGTATTGACCAAATTCATGGTAGGAAATCCAATGCACCCTTTATATCTCTATCTTGAAGTGGTAACTTCTTATGCGGATGTAGAAGCAACAGAGGAAACTTGTGAATCCGCAGAAACCATGATGAGCCTTTTCAAGACTATCTGTGTTCCTCTGGCCAATGAACAGATTGAAAAGATTTTAAAAGAAGTCTGCCATATTTACAATATTCCAGAAATTAAATTACAGAAAAATTCAAGCCAGAATACTGGAAATATGAATTTAAGAAGCTAAATGTTAAAAAATAGGAAAGTTTAATAGAAGAAAGTATTTGACTTATTTTAACGCATGATGTACATTTTTTCTTAGGTCTTTTTCTGATAATATTTTTATTTAGAAATTTGAGGAGATGAGAAAAATGAAGAAGATATTAGAATACAAGCATTTTCTTTTACTATTATATTTTCCATTGTATCTTGTGTCATTTTATTATATTGAACATTTTGGATCCCATAAGATCCATATCATAGAAAGTGTATTAGATCACAGGATTCCTTTTATTGAATACTTTATTGTACCATATCTTTTGTGGTTTCTTTATTGTGCTCTGGCAGGAGTTTATTTTCTTCTGATGGAAAAAGAGGCCTTCAAAAAGTTAATGTATGTTGGAATGATTGGAATGACTACATTTATTGTAGTATCTTTGATTTACCCAAATGGATTGCAGTTACGTCCGGAATTTTTTGTCAGAGACAATATTTTTGTAGATATGACGAAATATTTATATTCTATTGATACCGCAACAAATGTATTTCCAAGTATTCATGTATTCAATTCTCTTGCAGTTCATTGTGCAGTTTTGCATAGCGAACGTTTGAAAAAGCATCCAATGATTCAGAATGCAAGTTTTGTGCTTTGTGTATTGATTATTCTTTCCACAATGTTTTTAAAACAGCATTCTGTGTTCGATGTGATTTCTGCAATTATACTGTTTTCGGTATCCTTTAATCTTGTATATTGTAGTCCGTTCCAAAATTTTTCCGAGTCCTTCAATCAGGCAAAATTATCAAAGAATGCCAAGTATAATAAAGGGGGACTTCATTAAATATTTATATCACGGAGGTTATCGATGAGGAAAATTATGTTTGTTGGCAGAAGTGAATCTGGCAAAACAACCTTAACTCAGGCTATGAAAGGAAAAAAGATTATTTATCATAAGACACAGTATGTCAATCATTATGATGTAATCATTGACACTCCAGGAGAGTACGCTGAGACAAAACGTCTGGCAGGATCTCTGGCTGTATATAGTGCTGAGGCTGATGTGATTGGTTTGCTGATTAGCGCAACAGAGCCATTTTCCTTATATCCACCAAACTGTATTTCTCAGAGTAACCGTGAAGTGGTTGGGATTGTAACCAAATGTGATCACTGGGCAGGAGAGCCGGAACAGGCAGCAGAATGGTTGCGTCTTGCCGGTTGTAAAAAGATTTTCTTCACTAGTTCCTTTACTGGAGAAGGGATTGCAGATATTATCTCCTATCTGAAAGAAGAGCATGAAACGCTTCCTTGGGAGGTTGTTAAAGCACAGTATGATCAGCTTGGTTATGGAAAAGGAAGTTCTGATACCGAGATGAATATTAACGGTGTTATTATCTAAATTAAATATTTTCCGTGATGATAGAAGAAAAAGAGGATTCGAATGCGAATCCTCTTTTTGCATGAAAAAAAGCTCCCTGCGGGACTCGAACCCGCGACCTACGCATTACGAATGCGTTGCTCTACCAACTGAGCCAAGGAAGCTTGTCAAAAATCGACTCCATTATTTTACTATGAATTTCTTAAAAAATCAATGATAATGTAGTGAATTTATTACGAGGAATCCTTATAATGATAAAATCCAATAAAACGTTGACAAAAAAAATAGAGAATAGTATAGTTAGTACATCGTGAAATAGAACGATTTATTTTAATAAGGAGATGAATGCAATGTTAGAAAAGATGAAAGAATTCATTGCTGAGCAGCTCGGCATTGATGAAGATGAAATTGATCTTGATACTTCTTTTAAAGAGGATTTAGGAGCAGATTCCCTTGACTTATTTGAATTAACAATGGCTTTAGAAGACGAGTATAATATTGAGATTCCTGCTGAAGAATTAGAGAACATCGAAACAGTTGGAGATGTTATTGAATATCTTAATTCTAAAGGAATTGATGAGTAAAAGAGTTTTGTGTGATAAAATGGGTGTTGAAAAGATTTCAATACCCATTCTTTATGATAGTGAAAAGTAAGAAATCCGTATAAAAAAAGATATTGGAAAAAAACATTATTTCGTTTATAATAATACTAAGTATGTTCCGTTGTAGAAGAGAATCATTTCCTTGCGAACAGCGAGAGATGAAGAAACGATACGACTTGAAAAATATAGATTTTAGAGTATAAAGAGGAAAGGAGATTCCTATGGCAACAGATATTGGAATTGATTTAGGTACCGCGAGTATCCTTGTATATGTAAAAGGGAAAGGTGTTGTTTTAAAAGAGCCATCTGTAGTAGCATTTGATGTGGATACAAGAAAGATTAAAGCAATTGGTGAAGAAGCTAGATTAATGATCGGACGTACTCCAGGAAATATTGTGGCAGTTCGTCCATTAAGACAGGGCGTAATCAGTGATTATTCTGTAACAGAAAAAATGCTGAAATATTTTGTTCATAAAGCAGTTGGAAAGAGTTTATTCGGTAGAAAACCACGTATCTCTGTTTGTGTTCCAAGTGGAGTTACAGAGGTAGAAAAGAAAGCCGTAGAAGATGCTACTTACGCTGCAGGCGCACGTGATGTTAAGATTATTGAGGAACCAGTAGCAGCTGCTATTGGTGCTGGAATCGATATCGCAAAACCATGCGGTAATATGATTGTTGACATCGGTGGTGGAACAAGTGATATTGCTGTTATTTCTCTTGGTGGAACAGTTGTAAGTACCTCCATTAAGGTAGCAGGGGATGATTTTGATGAAGCAATCGTTCGCTATATGAGAAAGAAACATAATCTTCTCATTGGTGACCGTACTGCAGAAGATATTAAGATTCAGGTAGGAAGCGCTTACGCTCGTGCAGAAGAATCCTCCATGGAAGTACGTGGACGTAACCTTGTTACTGGTCTTCCTAAAACTGTCACTGTAACATCCGAAGAAACACGTGAAGCCCTTCGTGAAGCAACTGCACAGATTGTAGAAGCAGTACACAGTGTTTTAGAGAGAACTCCACCAGAACTTGCTGCAGACATTTCCGATCGAGGTATCGTTCTTACAGGTGGTGGAAGTATGCTTCAGGGCTTAGAGCAGCTCATTGAAGAAAAAACAGGAATTACAACTATGACAGCAGACGATCCAATGACAGCTGTTGCGATCGGAACTGGTCAGTTTATTGAATATCTTGGAGCAAGATAAATGGATCATTTAGAAGGATATGTGAATCATATTCGCTTTCATAATGAGCAGAATGGTTATACCGTTTTGGAATTAGAAACAACCCACGGGGATGAAATCCTCGTGGGAAATTTTCATTATATCAACGAAGGTGAATATATCCAGGCAGAGTGTAATTTTGTGGATCACCCAGTGCATGGACCACAGTACCAGGTGACGCAATATATTGTCAAAGAACCAGAAGATAAGGCCGCCATGGAACGCTACCTGTCATCAGGTGCCATTAAAGGACTTGGTCCTGCTCTGGCGGGAAGAGTGATTAAAAAATTCAAAGGGAATACCTTTGATATCATAGAAAATGAGCCAGAACGTCTGGCAGAAGTGAAAGGGATCTCCTTGAAAATGGCCATGAACATTGCCATCCAGTTTCAGGAAAAACAGGAGATGCGTCATGCCATGATGTTTTTGGGAGACTATGGAATTGCCAATAATCTGGCGGTGAAAATATTCGAAGAATATGGAGACCGCATGTACGAGATTTTAAGAACAAATCCTTATCGTTTGGCGGAGGACATTTCTGGAATTGGTTTCCGTATTGCGGACCATATTGCATCCAAAGCAGGAATTGCCGCAGATTCCGAGTTCCGCATTCAAGCTGCCATCCTTTATACTCTTCAACAAGGTGTTCAGGCAGGGCATGTCTTTCTTCCGAAGGAGATTCTCTGTAGAAACACAGGAGCAATTCTGGAGATGCCAGCTGAATTCATAGAAGACCATCTTATGAATCTAATTATCGATAAGAAATTAATGATTCGTACGGAAGGGGAGGAAGAACATGTGTATCTTTCTACCTATTATTTTATGGAACGAAATACGGCTCGTATGCTTTTGGATTTGAATGTGCGTTTTCCAGCAGACGAAGAAGATTTACAAAGAAGACTGCTGTCATTGGAAGAAGAAAATGATCTTCATATGGATGAACTTCAGAAGATGGCTGTGGAAAAAGCCATGACTGAGGGTGTGGTTATTGTAACAGGTGGTCCAGGTACTGGAAAGACCACAACGATTAACCGTATGATCCAATGCTTTGAGATGGAGGATATGGAGATTGTTCTTGCGGCACCAACAGGCAGAGCGGCAAAACGTATGACAGAAGCCACTGGTTATGAAGCAAAAACGATTCATCGACTTCTGGAATTGAATGGTGGAATTGCTGAGGGAGAGAGTTACCATTTTGAGAAAAATGAGGACAATCCTATTGAAGCAGATGTAATCATTCTGGATGAAATGTCTATGGTAGACATTCATTTGATGTATTCTCTATTAAAAGCAGTTTTACCTGGGACACGCTTAATTTTAGTAGGTGACTCCAATCAGCTCCCAAGTGTGGGGCCAGGAAATGTATTGAAGGATATCATTGAGTCGGATACTTTTTCTGTAGTTCGCCTGACAAAGATTTATCGTCAGGAAGACAGCAGTCGAATTGTTTGGAATGCCCATCGCATCAATGAAGGAGAAAGAATTTCTTTAGATAATCGGAGCCAGGACTTTTTCTTTTTTCCACGCGCAGACATTCGAGGAGTCATGGGTGCCATGATCTATCTTGTGAAAGAGAAAATCCCAGATTATTTAAAAATCAATCCATTTGATGTGCAGGTTCTGACGCCGATGCGAAAAGGAGAGCTTGGAGTGGTTCATTTGAATGAAGTTCTCCAATATTACTTAAATCCTGCTTCTCCAGAAAAAGGAGAAAGAGAATTTCGAGATGGCATCTTCCGCGAGGGAGATAAAGTCATGCAGATCAAAAACAATTATAAGATTGAATGGAAGATTCGCAATAGAAAAGGTTTTGTGGTGGAAGAAGGGCTTGGTGTCTTCAATGGAGATATCGGTGTGATCAAGGCAATCAATACTTTTACAGAGAGAGTTGTGGTTGTTTTTGATGAAGAACGTGAAGTTGAGTATCCATTTACCAGTTTAGACGAATTGGAACTGGCGTATGCGGTTACGATTCACAAATCACAAGGCAGTGAGTATCCAGCAGTGGTTTTACCGCTTCTTAGTGGTCCGGCAGTACTTTGCAATCGAAATCTTTTATATACCGCCGTGACAAGAGCTCAGAGATGCGTCGCAATCGTCGGCAGAGAAGCCATGGTTGACCAAATGATCAATAATAGTACAGAACAAAAACGATATAGTGGATTAAGAGCCTGTTTGTTGGAAGGGATGACCTTGCATGAAAGGGAAAGAGGATCCGCCATGAATCATAGAATATAAAGAACGTATGAAACCAGTCTACTTGTGAAAAGAGAGGATCCAAGCTTTGATCCATTAGTAGACTGGTTTTTTATTGTTTTTATTTACGGGTTAATTATTCGGAAAATATCTTATTTAAATAATCTCATCTCGGGCCATACCGATGCAGAGAGAGTAAATATATACTTTTTTCACTCCGGCAGCATGAAGAAGTCTGGTACAGGATTCCATCGTTGCTCCTGTGGTATAGATATCATCGATTAGAAGAACTGACTCAGGAGTTCTTTCCAGATTCACATAGTGAGGATTTACCTGAAATGCTTTTTGTAGATTGTTCAGGCGAGCCTGAGGGCTAAATTGCTTTTGTGGCAAGGTATCGATGGTACGAAGAATATAATGTGGATAACATGGAATTCTTAGATAATCTGACAATTGTTTTGCCAGCAATTCTGCCTGATTATAACCACGTTTTTTTCTTTTGTTTTTATGAATTGGTATGGGAATGATTGCCTGTAGCTTCCAGGAACTTATCTTCTGTAGATGCATGCGTAAAATAGCATGAGTGAAAAAGTCAGCAAGATAGCGCTGATTATGGTACTTGAATGCAGTCGTAGCTCTTTTCGTCATATCGTTATATAGAAAGAGTGCCAACCCTTCTTCAAATGATTTAGGGAAAATACGACAATCATAGCATAATTCCTGTCGATCCTGATTAATCGGTTTTCCACAACGAAAACAAGTGGGAGAGTGAATCAGAGGAAGCTGTTGCATACAAGTGTGGCATAAATAAGAGGAATAAGGCAATACCCTCTGACAAAAAGGGCATCGCCTTGGATAGATTAATGGTAAAATCAATTCCTTACTTCGATAGAAAAATCGGGTAAAAAAATGGTTTTTATTCGCTTTTATCTTTTGTAGGAATCTGGCCCTCAATCAGGCCTTTCCGGTGCTGCCGTGGCCGCCACGGTCAGGACCTTCTAATTTAGAAACTTCCGTAAATTGAATGGTAGGCTGATGTTCCATAATGCGGAACTGGCAGATACGATCATTGACATGAATGACGGTATCACGCATGGCGAGTGCAGGCATGAACCATTGGTCATTGTCTCCGCTATAAGTTTCATCGATGACACCCATGGAATTGGTTTGGATGATGCCAAAATTCTTAAAAGTTGAGCTTCTTGGGACAACATGTGCTTCATAGCCTTCTGGGAGCTTCATGGCAATTCCCAATGGAATCAAGGCGAATTCTCCTTGCTTTAAAGAGACTTCTTTCGCAGCACGTAGGTCAATCCAATCGGATTTTCCACCAATATAAGTTAATTTTTCAATTTCATCACTAAAATATTTAATTGTGATTTCTTTACTTTCTTTCTGTGAATTCATAAGAATCTCCTTTTTTCAATAAAATGCGTTGATTGGAGCTGCCTCTATACTCTAATTCTAAGGAACGTAATTCCTCGACATAAGGTCCATCGATCAGCCAATCAGACACTGAGAGAAGAGAAAGAATGGCAGGATTACTTTTTCCCATTTCTAATAAATCTTCATATAGATAACCGGTATAAGTGATAACAGTTCCACCAACACTTTTTACCATTTGGCCGAGTTCAAAGAGTGCTTCTGGCTGTGCAAATGGTTCTCCCCCAGAAAATGTAATGCCGCGAAGCAGAGGATTTTCTTTATACTGATTAAAAACGGAGGACACATCAATGAGTTGTCCTCCGTAAAAATCATGAGTCTGGGGATTGTGGCAGCCAGGGCAATGATGTGGGCATCCTTGGGTAAATACCGTCATGCGAATGCCTGGTCCATCAACAATGGACTCTTGAATAATAGAATGGATTCTAAGATTAGATGCCATGCTTTACACGGTCTTTCTCCTCAGAACGCTTCGCATTATTAAATCGATCAACAGTACCTACAAGATATCCGGTGATACGGCGGATACGATCAAAACCAACGCCTTCACCAATGACTTCTACGTTTTTCTTTGTTTTATTTTCCATAATATTTCTCCTGTATCACCTGTTGATCCAAAAATCAGTCAAGTGATCATTCTTCTTCCGTATCCCAAACATAATTTGGTACATTTGGGTATTTTTTCTGTAACTCTTTTAACTTGATCAAGCTAATGCCTTCTCCTTCGCGTCTTCCGCATCGAGGGCAAATATCATTGATAACACCAGTATAACCACAAATTGGGTCACGGTCAACCGGATGGTTGATGGAACCGTATCCAATCCCCTGTTCTTTCATATAACGAATGACAGATTCAAAGGCAGGCAGATTACGGCAGGTATCCCCGTCCAATTCCACATAGCTGATATGACCTGCATTAGTATATGCATGATATGGGGCTTCAATCTGAATCTTTTCAAAAGAGCGAATTGGATAATAAACAGGAACATGGAAAGAGTTTGTATAGTAATCACGATCTGTGACGCCAGAAATCTTTCCGTATTTCTTCTGGTCGATTTTTACAAAACGACCACTAAGACCCTCTGCCGGAGTTGCCAGAAGAGTAAAGTTCAAATGGTATTCCTGTGATGCATCGTCCATACGTTTTCGCATGTGTTCAATAATTTCACGACCAAGTTTCTGAGATTCCGGACTTTCTCCGTGATGCTTTCCGGTAAGTGCAACCAGTGTTTCTGCAAGCCCGATAAATCCAACACTCAAGGTTCCGTGTTTTAATACTTCCCCGATGGTGTCATCAATATTCAGTTTTTCAGAATCAATCCAGATTCCTTGAGCCATGAGGAACGGATAATTACGAACCTTCTTCATGCACTGAATCTTAAAACGATGTAAAAGCTGTCGGATGACCAGATCAATCTTTTCATCCAGTAAGCGATAGAATGTATCAATGTTCTCTTTTGCTTCCAATCCAAGTCTTGGAAGGTTGATGGAGGTAAAACTTAAATTACCTCGACCGTATGTAATAGAACGGTCCGGATCATATGAATTGCCAAGAACACGAGTACGACATCCCATATAAGCAACTTCTGTATTAGGATCTCCTTCTTTATAATAAGAAAGATTAAATGGAGAATCAATAAAACTGAAGTTCGGGAAGAGACGCTTGGCAGATGTTTCGATGGCAAGCTTAAACAAATGATAGTTTGGATCTCCTGGGTTGTAATTGATTCCTTCTTTCACTTTGAAGATCTGTACAGGGAAGATCGGTGTTTCGCCATTGCCAAGACCGTCCATCGTGGATTCTAAGAGACATTCAATAACCATCTGGCCTTCCGGACTGGTATCCGTACCATAGTTGATAGAAGAAAATGGTACCTGAGCTCCAGCACGTGAATGCATGGTATTCAGATTATGAATGAGAGCCTGCATGGCCTGTTTTGTTTGAATACGAGTGAAATGGATCGCCTGTTTCCAGGAAAATTCGTGGCAAGCTTTACGATCTTCTGCAGTGATGGATCCTGGAAGTAAATCGCTATCTATTAATATAGAAAGAAGAGGATCATAATCTGCCATAGTGATACTGTGTCCTGCTACAGATTTTAACTTATTCGTGATTTCTTTGCAGTCATTCTCTTCATATCCAAAACGAATCTGAAGATATGTGGCAAGCGCTCGAAAGTATTCTTTTTCAAATGATTTGCTGACACCTTTTGCCATGGAGTAGTCAAAGTTTGGGATACTCTGTCCACCATGCATCTCATTCTGGTTCGCCTGAATAGCGATGCATGCAAGTGCGGAATAGGTGTGGATAGACTGTGGCTCGCGAACATATCCATGTCCGGTAGAAAATCCATTTTTAAAAAGGGATAGGAGATCAATCTGACAACAGGTTTCTGTCAGCATATAGAAATCCATGTCATGAATATGGATGTCACCATCCATGTGTGCAGCGGCAATATCCTTTGGAAGAACATGGTTGAGAATAAAATATTTGGAACCTTCGGAACCGTACTTAAGCATGGTTCCCATGGCTGTATCGCCGTCAATGTTGGCGTTCTCACGCTTGATGTTCTCCGATGCTGCGTCGGAATAAGTGAGTTTTTTATAAATGTCCATCAAAGAAGACTCAGAATTACGAATCTTTGCGTGTTCCGCGCGATAAATGATATAGGCCTTGGCCGTTGGAGCAAAGCCACATCGGATCAGACGTTGTTCTACAAGATCCTGAATCTGTTCCACAGTAGGAATCTCAGATTCTAATGCGGATTCACAAACTTTCTGGGTAACGTATACAAGATCGGATTCTGTCATATCATCTTCGGCTTCAATACAAGCACGTAAAATGGCGTTATAAATCTTTGTCAGATCAAATGGAACAATAGAGCCGTTCCTTTTCTGAATCTGTCTATTTTGAATCTGTATATCCAAAATAAAACCTCCTTTTATTCGATTGCATTTATACTATACCGAACATTTGTTTTTGTCAATGACAAAACTTGTCCTTTTCTTTTGTGAAAACAGAGGAAAAACTCAAAATTTACCCTTGAAAAATCTTGATTATTTCTATTGTTGATAAATACATATTTGTGCAGAATTTGTCCACATTTTCTTCTTTATGGAACAATGGCGAAAAAGCTTTATTTAACGCTCTTTATAAACTTTTTAAAAGAATCATCCACTTTATCCACAAAAAAAGGTGGATGATGTGGATAAGTTATACACAAACAAGAAAAGGAAGCCCTGCAAAAAGAGGAAAATAGTTTCTTCTTATTATATATAGGAAGAGATAAGAAAAAATGAATGAAAAGAGGACAATTATGAGCTTTTTTTTGTGAGAAAAATAGGTTGACAAAATATTATTCAACCTATATAATTTGAGAAGTGTGCGCAAGGAATCGCGACACACAGATTGAGTAAAATATTTAAGAAGATTTTACTCCAGATGACTGAGAGCAGTCAAGACACAAGCAACCACATTAGAAAATATGCATGGAGGTGAAGAAAGAATGCCAACTTTCAACCAGTTAGTTAGAAAAGGAAGACAGTCTTTAGCAAAGAAATCCACAGCACCTGCACTTCAGAAAGGTTTTAACTCCTTAAAGAAGAAATCTACAGATGCTAGCGCACCACAGAAACGTGGAGTATGTACAGCAGTAAAAACTGCTACACCTAAAAAACCTAACTCCGCTCTTCGTAAAATCGCCAGAGTACGTCTCTCCAACGGTATCGAAGTAACAAGCTACATTCCAGGTGAAGGCCACAACCTTCAGGAACATAGTGTTGTTCTTATCCGTGGTGGTAGAGTAAAAGACTTACCAGGTACAAGATATCACATCGTTCGTGGTACACTTGATACAGCTGGTGTTGCTAACAGAAGACAGGCTCGTTCCAAATACGGTGCTAAGAGACCTAAAAAATAAGACATTATAATTGAAAATGCCGGAATAGCAATATTTTCTCTGTTGGTTGCAGTTAAAATATAGATTCGCAGTCCGAGCATGTACATGGAAAAACAAAATTAACCGTGAGTACCTATGATTTAATGTCTGATCAAATCAGAGAATTATTATTAAGGAGGGAAGAACCGTGCCACGTAAAGGACATATTGCAAAAAGGGATGTTTTACCAGATCCTATTTATAATAACAAAGTGGTAACAAAACTTATCAATAACATTATGTTAGATGGTAAGAAAGGTGTTGCACAGAAAATTGTTTATGGCGCTTTCGAAAGAATCGCTGCTGAAACAGGCAAAGATGCACTCGAAGTATTTACAGAAGCTATGAACAATATCATGCCAGCACTCGAAGTTAAATCAAGACGTATTGGTGGTGCTACATATCAGGTACCTATCGATGTTAGACCTGACCGTCGTCAGGCACTCGCTCTTCGTTGGATCACATTATACTCCCGTAAGAGAGGCGAAAGAACAATGGAAGAACGTCTTGCAAAAGAACTTTTAGATGCAGCTAATAACACTGGCGCATCTGTAAAGAAGAAAGAAGATATGCATAAAATGGCTGAAGCTAATAAAGCTTTCGCACATTACAGATTCTAATAATAGGAGGACTAGGCCGTGGCTGGAAGAGAGTATCCACTCGAAAGAACCAGAAATATTGGTATTATGGCTCATATCGATGCAGGTAAAACTACATTAACAGAGCGTATCCTTTATTATACTGGTGT
Source organism: Eubacteriales bacterium (assembly GCA_030531555.1). GTDB lineage: Bacteria > Bacillota > Clostridia > Lachnospirales > Lachnospiraceae > Anaerobutyricum. The sequence goes on from JAUNNI010000054.1 coordinate 16,602, forward strand.
AAACTACAAAATCGGTGATACACATGAAGGTACAGCTACTATGGACTGGATGGAGCAGGAACAGGAACGTGGTATCACAATCACATCCGCTGCTACAACTTGTCACTGGACTCAGCAGGAAAACTGCAAAATTAAAGATGGTGCATTAGAGCATCGTATCAATATCATTGATACTCCAGGACACGTTGACTTTACAGTCGAAGTAGAACGTTCCCTTCGTGTATTAGATAGTGCAGTCGGCGTTTTCTGTGCAAAAGGTGGTGTAGAACCACAGTCTGAAAACGTATGGCGTCAGGCTGACACATACAACGTACCTCGTATGGCATTCATCAACAAGATGGATATCATGGGTGCAGATTTCTACGGAGCAGTAGAACAGATCAAAACTCGTTTAGGTAAAAATGCGATTCCAATCCAGTTACCTATCGGAGCAGAAGATGATTTCGTTGGTATTATCGACCTTATGGAAATGAAAGCTTACATCTACAATGATGAAAAAGGTGAAGATATTTCCATCGTTGATATTCCAGAAGATATGCAGGATGATGCAGAATTATACCGTACAGATATGGTAGAAAAAATCTGCGAATCCGATGATGAATTAATGATGATGTATCTTGAAGGTGAAGAACCAAGTGTTGAAGAACTCAAAGCAGCTCTTCGTAAAGGTACATGTGAATGTACAATGGTTCCTGTTTGCTGTGGTACAGCTTACAGAAACAAAGGTGTTCAGAAACTTCTTGACGCAATCATTGAATACTTACCAGCACCTACAGATGTAGAAGACATCAAAGGTACTGACTTAGATGGAAACGAAATTTCCGTTAAATCTTCCGATGATGAGCCTTTCGCAGCTCTTGCATTCAAGATTATGACAGACCCATTCGTTGGAAAACTTGCATTCTTCCGTGTATACGCTGGAACAATGAATTCCGGTTCTTACATCTTAAATGCAACAAAAGGTAAAAAAGAACGTGTTGGCCGTATCCTTCAGATGCACGCTAACAAACGTACAGAACTTGATAAAGTATACGCAGGTGATATCGCAGCAGCTGTTGGTTTCAAAACAACATCTACAGGTGATACAATCTGTGACGAACAGCATCCTGTAATTCTTGAATCCATGGAATTCCCAGAACCAGTTATCGAGCTCGCTATCGAGCCTAAGACAAAAGCTGGTCAGGGCAAAATGGGTGAAGCTTTAGCAAAACTTGCTGAAGAAGATCCAACATTCCGTGCTCATACAGATCAGGAAACAGGTCAGACAATCATCGCTGGTATGGGTGAACTTCACCTTGAAATCATCGTTGACCGTCTCCTTCGTGAATTTAAAGTAGAAGCTAACGTTGGTGCACCACAGGTAGCATACAAAGAATCCTTCACAAAAGCTGTTGATATCGATTCTAAATATGCAAAACAGTCCGGTGGTCGTGGTCAGTACGGACATTGTAAAGTTCGTTTCACACCAATGGATGCTAACGGTGAAGAAACATTCAAATTCGAATCCGAAGTTGTTGGTGGTTCCATTCCTAAAGAATACATCCCAGCTGTAGGTGCAGGTATTGAAGAAGCTTCCCAGTCCGGTATTCTCGGCGGATTCCCAGTAGTAGGTATCCACGCTGTTGTTTACGATGGTTCTTACCATGAAGTTGACTCTTCTGAAATGGCATTCAAAGTTGCAGGTTCTCTCGCATTCAAAGATGCTATGAAAAAAGGTGAACCAGTACTTCTTGAGCCAATCATGAAAGTTGACGTAACAATGCCTGAAGAATACATGGGTGATGTTATCGGTGATATCAACTCCCGTCGTGGACGTATCGAAGGTATGGAAGATGTTGGTGGTGGACGTATCGTTCATGGATTTGTTCCACTGTCCGAAATGTTCGGTTACTCCACAGATCTTCGTTCCAGAACACAGGGTCGTGGTAACTACTCCATGTTCTTTGATCACTATGAAAAAGTACCAAAGAATGTACAGGAGAAAGTACTCGACAAAAAAGATAATTAATAACATTTGTACTTGCAAAACAGTATAAAATGAAATATAATCATAGCAGATGCGGTTTTTTTGAAAAACCGTAGTCTGGCTATGACCAGTGATGCCTGGTCTTTGGGCTAGGCGTAGATATATTATTAGATTAAGCCACAAATGGCAAAAGTTTAAGGAGGATTTTCAAAAATGGCAAAAGCTAAGTTTGACAGAACCAAACCACATTGTAATATTGGTACAATCGGTCACGTTGACCACGGTAAAACAACTCTTACAGCTGCTATCACAAAAGTACTTGCAGAAAGAGTAGAAGGTAACGCTAAAGTAGATTTCGAAAACATCGATAAAGCTCCAGAAGAAAGAGAACGTGGTATCACAATCTCCACAGCTCACGTAGAATACCAGACAGCAGCTCGTCACTACGCTCACGTAGACTGCCCAGGACATGCCGATTACGTTAAAAACATGATCACAGGTGCTGCTCAGATGGACGGTGCTATCCTCGTAGTTGCTGCAACTGATGGTGTTATGGCTCAGACAAAAGAGCACATCCTTCTTTCCCGTCAGGTAGGTGTTCCTTACATCGTAGTATTCATGAACAAATGTGACATGGTAGACGACGAAGAATTATTAGAATTAGTAGAAATGGAAATTTCTGAAATTCTTGAAGAATATGAATTCAATGATTGCCCAATCATCCAGGGTTCCGCTCTTATGGCTCTTGAAGATCCAAGCAGCGAATGGGGTGACAAAATCATGGAACTCATGGACACAGTTGATAGCTTCATTCCAGACCCAGAACGTGACACAGACAAACCATTCGTTATGCCTGTAGAAGACGTATTCTCTATCACAGGTCGTGGTACAGTTGCTACTGGTAGAGTAGAAGCTGGTGTTCTTCATGTATCTGACGAAGTTGAAATCGTTGGTATCGTAGAAGAAAAACGTAAAGTTGTTGTAACAGGTGTTGAAATGTTCCGTAAACTCCTTGACGAAGCTCAGGCTGGTGATAACATCGGTGCTCTTCTTCGTGGTGTTCAGAGAA
>JAUNNI010000136.1 GCA_030531555.1 Eubacteriales bacterium
GCTGCTCTTCTGGCTGCCTGCAGGGCAATGAAACAAACGGATGTGGCACTTGATGCAGGAAATTACCAGGGATTTCATATGAGAATTAAATTTGATTCTTTTTATAAAGAATTTTCTGTTTCGTTGAAACATGAATCTGTTCATACAACAAAGCTTGGAATGGATATTCTAGGTAACATTACACGTATCAATAACCTACTTGAGAGTTTACCACAAAAGCTGGAAGAGGCTGAAAAAAGACTGGAAACTGTCAAGGGACAATTAGAAAGTGCAAAAGAAGAGGTGGGAAAACCATTTCCAAAGGAAGCGGAACTGAATCAAAAGCTGAAACGTCTTTCTGAACTAAATGCATTGCTGAATATGGACGAAAAAGAAAATATGGAATTTACAGGAAAGGAGTCTACAGAAATTGATTCAAAGGAAAATGTATCCATTTCAAAAAGCAAACCCAGTATTCATGAAAGACTTGCAGCTATGAAACAGAAACAACAGGAATCGAGTACAAAAGTGAATAAGGAGAAAAAGAAGACGGTTAGTCTTGATTGAGGAGAGAATAAAACAACCGCCACAAAGTGACGGTTGAAAAAACTCCCCTTAAAATCTTTAAAAAAAGATTTATGCACCTACAATACGCATTTTTATAGATATTGTCAAGGTTCGTTTATCTTAAAGCAAACATAAAAAAAGAAAGGATGTGTTTATATGGCAGGAAAAAAATATATGTTGACAAATGAACAGCGGCGTCAGCAGATTGATGAATTAACTGAAATCATGCAGCAGGGAATTCGTGATGTTTTTGAGTCAACACGCTATGCTGACTACTTGAAGATTATGTCGAAATTTACGAATTATTCTGTAAGGAATACCATATTAATAGCCATGCAGACAGGTGGAACCGCATCAATGGTTGCCGGATATGAAGCGTGGCAGAAAAACTTTGGCAGGCATGTAAATAAAGGTGAAAAGGCTATCAAAATATTTGCTCCTATGGCTCAAAAACGTAAAAAAGAAGTGGACATTATAGATGCTGTCACTGGAGAACCATCAAGAAACCCGGATGGTTCTATTCGTAAAGAAGAAGTTGAAGTAACAATCCCTACATTTCGGGTAACAAATGTATTTGATATTTCTCAGACTAGTGGACCACCACTTCCTTCGATTGTGGACAATCTGGATGGTAATGTAGAGAGTTTTCAGGAATTTTTACAGGCTATAAAAAATATCTCTCCTGTTCCAATTGATTTTGAAGAAATGGAAGATAAGGATGGTTTTTATCATCAAATTGAAAAAAGAATTGTAATTAATGATTCTTTAAGTGAACGTCAGACAATGGCAGCTATGATTCATGAGCTTGCTTATCCAAACCTTTGATAAATCCCAACCTTTTCTGTTTTCTATGAAAAACTTTCTTTAATCAGCAAAAAAGGTTGGGATTAAAATTCTATTTTGCCATTGCTTTGAGGCCGCAGAAGGCACTGAGCTTATTACAATCAGCTTTCCACTTTTTCGGGATCTTTTTATCCTCCTCGTCATCAAGTGTCGCCATTGCTTTAAGTTCAGCCTCTGTTGTGATGTCCAGATAGACCATCGTGGTTTTTACATCTGCATGACCAAGCAGAAATGAGATCTGAACGATGTTCATACCATCTTCCAACCAATGCGATGCTTTTGCATGGCGAAATTGATGTGCATGCAGCTTTTCCGGTACATCAGAACACTTTTTGCGTGCAGCTTTAGCATGTTTTTTTAACATTTTATCAATTGCGGTCTGAGAAAGCTTTCCTGTTTTCCCAGTATTTCTCGAATAAAATAGAAAGTCATCATCATTGGGATTGGAACCATGAAAATCTTTCAGATAACGCTGAACATGCGCTACCGCTTTGGGAAGAAGATAGATATTTCGTGTCTTCCTTCCCTTGCCAATGAGTGTCACATATGGTCTGTCAGCGGATAGATGAAGCTGTGATACTTTCATATCCAGCATTTCGTCCATTCGAGCTGCCGTCGCATAAAGCAATACCATAAATGTGAGATCACGACGCCCTGTTTTAGTTGCTGGATCTGGCTGCTCTGTTATCACTTTTACGGCATTGCGACTCATTCCTTCTACGTGTTTTTTCATGGTCTTTCTTGCTTTTATGTGAGAAGCGTTGTTGGAAAGATGTAAATACTTTACATCTCTGGATGCAAGGTAAGTTAAAAAAACACGTATCGAGGCGAGTCGTATATTACATGTTTGTGGGCTACATTCCCTGACATCTCTTAGCCAGTTAAGCCATTCCTCCATAACCGGCTGGCCAAAATATTCAGCCGTCAGTTTATCTGGGGTTACCTGTTTGACTTCTTCTAAAAAACCGATATACAAAGTAAGTGCTATGCTGTATGATTTCAGTGTATGATTACTGGATGTCCTTTGATTGGGAGCATAGTCATTTAAAAAAGAGTATATATACCCGGCAAGTTCACAAGCTTCTTTATTCGCCTTCTTCATAATCCACCTCCGGTATCAGTGCATTGAATCCGACCTCAGTGTGCTGCTGTAAAATCTCCGAAAGAGATGGAACCAGGTGATAGTAATACTGAATTGTGATATCTACCGACGTATGGCCCATACTTTTGCTTAAATAGATTATGCTGTCTTCAAAGGACATTCCTTTATCTACGAGCTTATTTATATTTTCTATAGCGTAATTATGCCTGAGTTCATAAGGAAGAGCTTTTTCTTCGCTCACTTGTGCCCACAAGTTCCTGAAGTAGCGAGCGATCTTTGTCCTGTTCATACATCCTTTTGCTCCTTGAGGGAAGAAATATACTCTTTCAGGATAGAGTGTTTTTATGGCCTGATCGTAATCCTTCATCAGTTTCAGCATGCTTTCGTGAAGGACTACGAAGTGTTCTTCATATCCTTTTGTATTGACAATACATACTACCCCGTTTTCAAGATTAACATCTTCACAGCGAAGCAGTCTTGCTTCAGTAGTTCTCAGTCCACTGCTGTAAAGCAGCCGGAAGAATACGGGGAGTGTATACTTAACCGCAAGGTGCGAAGCTGTCCGGAAATTGAAAGGCTTGTAACTATCACACGCAGCAAAGAATCTCCGAAGCTCATCATCCGTAAAAAAATGCGGGATATAAAGTCTCTTTTCGGCTACAGGAATGATGGGAATCTGAACATTTGTAAGTCCCCTTTCCTGAAGATAACGTACCAAAGTTACGATTACGTATATCCTGGATATACAACCGTTATTAGACTCACTCTTTCTTTGACGGCACCATCCATCGACCATTTCCTGACAGAGGTCTGATTCATTTGGGAAATTTTCCAGACAATACTTGTCAAAAAGCAATAGATTCATTTCATAAGAAGATTCATTCCAACGATTGCAGGCCTTTCTGTAACGAATGAAATCTTTAAAGGTCCCTGAAAGTGC
>JAUNNI010000137.1 GCA_030531555.1 Eubacteriales bacterium
CTTTACTGGGATTTCCTTCTGATATCCCAAAAATTCTAGGTTTTCTCGAAAAAAAGGGGGTTATTATGCCCTGCATGCGGGGGGAATACCTGTCACCCTATCAGGAATATAAACAAACAGATATTAGGCATATACGTGAGGCATTCTGGTCTGTTACAGGAAGATGTAATCTTAAATGTAAGCATTGTTTTCAAGGGACTCCGAATAAAAGTATATACGATTTGAGCACTGAGGAAGTTCTTAATGTCATAGATATTCTGGGAGAGAATTTTATTACCCGCGTGAATCTTACAGGAGGGGAACCACTTGTACGACCAGATATAGAAGACATCTTAGCTGCATTTAAAAGAAATCATATAAAGCTTTGTACGGTTAGCTCCAACGGGGTTTTGCTGGATGAGAAGATGATTTCTTTATTCAAAAAATATGATATGCATCCTTCCTTCCAGATAAGCTTTGATGGAGTGGGGTGCCATGACTGGCTTCGGGGCGTTCCCGGGACAGAAGAAAAGGTAATCCGAGCCATAAAGCTGTGTGTGGAAAATGATATAAAGGTTGTGATGGCCACCTGCCTTCACAAGGACAATATTCATTCTCTCGAAGACACCGTAAAGCTTGCAGAAAGTCTTGGATGTGTCAGAATAAAGATTAACCCGGTAACAGCCTTTAATAATTATTCGAATGAAAACGGAGTCAGACTTTTATCCCAGAATGAAGTCTATAACGCATATCTTGCTTATTTACCTCGATTTGTAGAGTCGAACCTTGATATTTTTCTGGAATTTGGAAATTTCATAAGTGTACATGGAAAAAAACCTGGGGATTATGAGATTCCTCCCATGCAACACAATTGTATGGATTTAGTAACAAATAGGGTTTGCCAAATTGTTATGGACAGTATTTATATTTCCGATACAGGAAGGGTAATGCCATGTATGAGGCTATCGGAAAATATCGTAGAGAATAGATTTGAAAAAATTACAGAGACTGGAGCGGATAGCTTTTCTTCGAGGGCTTTTATGGAATTCATGTCCATATCAGCGAGAGATGTAGTAAACAACAATGAAGAATGCAAAGACTGTCAATATATTTGCCATTGTGGTTGCGGCTGCAGAGGTATTGCTGCAAGTAACGGTAGTTTTTATGGTAAAGACGAGTACAGATGTAACTTTTTTAAAGGCGAATGGGCAAAAAAAATAGATAAGGTAATGGAAGCATACAGATAATATGAGATACTATAAACTTAACGAAAGATTTGCATTAAGAGGATTTTCTTCAGGGAAGACATTTGCTCTTATAGATGATACTAATGGAAAACATATTTCTATTGATCCTTTTGTTGCAGAAGTATTAAAGCTTTGCAACGGTAGGGTGGATTTTGATTTGCCAGTATTTCCTCTTGAGTATGAAAAGATTCTTAAGACTCTGGTTGATTGCGGATATATAGACATTAAAGAGACAAGAGATGAAATCTTGCCCTATCAGGAATATAAAGAGACATCATTGCGTGAAATTCGCATGTTACAGTGGTCTGTCACAGGAAAGTGTAATCTAAGATGTAAGCACTGCTATCAGGGGGCTCCAGGTAAGGTGACAAATGACCTTGATACAGAAGCCATGCTAAAAGCCATAGATAATCTTGGGGAAAACTTTGTTACAAGGATTTGTATAACAGGGGGAGACCCTTTTGTACGAAAAGATTGGCCTGTTCTCTTGGAACGTATGGCAAAGAATCATATCAAGATTTTTTCCGTATTTACCAATGGTATTCTCTTAGATGATAAAATTCTTGATATATTTGAAGGCTATGGCATGCATCCGGCGTTTCAGCTTAGCTTCGATGGAGTTGGATGCCATGACTGGCTAAGAGGCGTAGAAGGAGCGGAAGAAAAGCTCATAAAGGCCATAAAACTTCTTCGAAAAAGGGACTATTCTGTTACAGCCGCTATGTGTATTCACAAAGGGAATGTACATTCTCTTCATGATACGGTAAAACTATGTGATGAATTAGGTTGCAAGGCAATCAGGATATGTCCGGTATCTTCTTTTGGTCGGTATAATGAAGATAACGGGGTAGAGACATTTTCAGTCCATGAACTATTTGAAATATATACGGACTATGTATCAAAATTCGTTTTATCGAAGCTTTCCATTACTCTAAAGATACAGGGAGTTATAACTATAGATGGAAGTAATCCGTCTAAGTATTCCATTATTCCTATATCCCACAGCTGTTCGAGTATAGAGTCTGACAAGGTATGTCAGTCTGTGGATTTTTCAGGATATATCACAGATGAGGGAAGGGTTATCCCCTGTGCCGCTATGGCAGGCAGCAGAAATGAAGATAGATTCTTAAGTATAGCTGATTATGGAATAGAGGCCTTTAACGGAGAAGAGTTTAATAATTTTAGAACTCTATCCTTTAATGAGATTCTTTCAGAAAACGAAGAATGTAAAACATGCCCTCACCTTACTTCTTGTAAAATGGGTTGCAGAGGGGCGTCTGAGACAGAAACAGGAGATTATTACGGAACGGACGACATCCTATGTGAATTCTTTAAGGGAGACTGGGAGAAAAAATTAAAAGACGCTGTACACAGTAAGCCAAATCTATACGGATTTGATACTATTGCCTGGGAAATTACTGGAAAATGCAATCTGAACTGTCTTCATTGCTTTAATGCAAAAGATAATGCACCGTTAAATCACGAGTTTACTCTTGAAGAAGGAAAGAAACTTATAAAAGAAGCCGCCATAGCTGACATAAAAGATTTTATCATAACAGGGGGAGAACCATTACTTCATCCTAATTTTTTTGATTTTGCAGAGGATATCGTGAATTCAGGAATGAGACTTCGGGAAATAAATACTAATGGTTTCTATATTAACGAAGAAGTTTTGGAACGGATTGGAAAACTTAACAAAAATGTTATTTTCAAGATTTCCTTTGATGGATTTGGTCATCATGACTGGATGAGAAATCATAAGGGAGCCGAAGAATTTACACTTCGAGCAATAAGGCTTTGTATTGAAAAAGGTTTTAGAGTAAAAGTCCAGACCCAGATGCATAGAAAAAATTTAGATGTGCTTAATGAAACTATGGAACGGTTAGATGAAATGGGCGTGGAAGAGACTCGTTTCATAAGAACTACCGAGGCTCCAAGATGGAGGGAAAACGCTGGGGATGCCTGTCTTACTATTGAGGAATACTATGATAAAATCCTTGATATGGTAAGCCTATATAAGAAAAAGCCACGAAAGATGGTTGTGAATTTTTGGCAAACGGTTAGGCTTTTTCCAAAGGAAAGGGCGTATACCATCCGACCCGCAGAGCGTCATGAGAGTCTTTGCATTGACAGCTATCCGATCTGCCGATTAAACAGACACAGGATTGGTATAGGGGCAAATGGGAATCTGTATC
>JAUNNI010000055.1 GCA_030531555.1 Eubacteriales bacterium
TAAACACTGGGGTTGTGGCGGTTTTTAACCCACCATTACCCCTGAAGAGCCATATTTATCTTTCTTATCTACAACACTTCGGTGTATCTTCTCAAAAAGGTAACTTTTCTTATTACATTCTTGAGATGGATGCCAATATGGAAAACTGTAGTTTTGGCCTGTATTTCACAAAAACCGTAATGTTAAAAGTGGAAAAGATTGATGATACATTTACCGGTCTTTTAACTTTTGATGCCAATATCATCCGCCAAACGGAAAAGGTATTTCAGAAGTGCCTGAATCATAGCGTCTATTATGGAAAAGATATCCATGAAGTTTATCAAACCTTACTGGAGGAGGCAGAATAAATATGAGCTTATTTTCAGAATATCTAAATAAGGTCAGAGAAGAACATCATTTAAAGATTGTTGATCTGGCCAGAATCTGCGATCTTGATACCAGTGTAATTTATCGATGGTGTTATGGTGAGAGAACTCCTTCTTCCCATACCATGGTTGATCTTCTATCCGAAGGGATGTTCCTTTCCTTGCAGGAAAAGAAATTATTACAAAACGCCTATTTGAACACCTTATTTGGACAAGAAAATTACCATAATTATCGCACCATTAAAGATTTTTTGGACTATATGCAAGAGGAAATGAATCATTATCAGCCTCTCTCTGAAGACTCGGATCCCATAATGGGCACAAATCTCACAAACCAAATGAATAGACTTACTGAGCAAGAGATATACAGTCTTTCTAAAAGTACGTCAAGTAATACCGATCCATTTTTTCATTTACTGGAAAATCATCCTTCGGTCACTCGGGAATTGTACAGATTATTGCATCGTGCTGACCCAGACCAGACCATATACATTAAGCTTCATGAACCATTTCAGGAAGTTTTATCCACAATCCTTGACCATATTCTGGTCTTTGGTCCACAAAAAATGGAGATTATCCTCTGTATCGCAGGGAACAATACCTTTCATGATTTAGAGCCATTTTCTTATTTAAAAACCATTTGTGAAATAGTGCTTCATAATAAACATGCTAAAATCATGATGCATTACGAAGCTTACAGTGAGCTCTATCATACGGTGAATTGGATCCTGGTTGGTCCATATTCTTTACAGTTTGACCGGGAAATACAGAATGGTTTTCTCACAAATTACCCGGAATGGCTTCAAAATATTATGGTTCATTTTGAACATATGAGAACGGTAGCAAATAATCTGGTCAAAGATACGACAGTTTTACCCGAACAGCCATCTTCTGTTCTCATAAAATGGCACAACAAATCACACACGGAAAGTGTAAGTATCCGTATGATCGAAAAAAATGGCACTTGCCATACCCTTCATTTTTATGAAAAAAAGATACTGCATTGTTTTAAATCTTATTTTGATATAAAAAAGCACCCAAACTTTTCGAAAAAACATCAAAATAAGTTTCAAAAATAAAATAATGAAAAATACCCAAATACAACAAATAGCAGATATTTGTCCAAAATATCTGCTATTTTATACACATGATTCAATTTTATGTTACAGCTTTTTCAAAAAGATTTTTCTTTTTTTAAAAACTTTTTCGAATTCTAGTGGAATATTATTTTAAATCTGCAAAAAGGTCTTTCTGATAAACTCCCTCTTTTATCAGCTGAGCAAAACTTTCTACAACTGCTTCCTTATCTTCTGCGTAGGTAACACCAAACCACTTATCGTGGGTTGGAAGTACCTTTACGGTCATTTTCTGTTCACGTAACATACCACCAATGAGGATTGGAAGTAAATATTCTGCTTTCAAAGGATTCTCTGGAACTGTCTCTTCAAAGAATTTTACAAATCCTTCTTCTAAAACCTTCATAAATGGTGGTTTTTCGCCATCATTTCCCGGGAAGCCCCAGAAATTCATGGATACAAAGCCTTCTGGATCGAGCGCTACACCATCTGCCTCTACACCATGTTCTGTTTTCATAATATTCTGTGTTTCAATGACATCTACGATATGAGTATGTCCACCTTCTACCTTACAGATACCGCGAGTAACACCGCCATTCTCTGATAAAGTGTTCTTTAGGATAAATCCTGCCATGGAGATTGCATAATCTTCATGATCTAAAACCAGCCAATAGTGCATCTGCACAAAGGCTTCTTTTCCATAATAATCATCTGCATTGATTGCCGCAAAGGATGAATCAATCAAATTCTTGGCTGCAAGAACAGCCTGACCAGTACCCCATGGTTTTGTTCTTCCCTCTGGAAACTCACCAGGAATATCTCTGGCATCCTGACAGCAATACGCCACCTGTACATTATGTTTTTTGCATACTGCTTCAATACGGTCGCCAATGACTTCTTTAAAGTCCTTCTCAATATCTTTACGAATGATAAAAACAATCTTATTGAACCCGGCTTCAATCGCATCATGAATGGAATAATCCATGATGATATGGCCCGCATCATCGACAGGTGCTAACTGTTTGATTCCGCCACCAAATCGGGATCCGATTCCGGCTGCCATGATTAATAGTGTTGTATTTCTCAAGGTAAAAACCCCCCGTTTTGATTTTTCTAAATATTATACACTATAATTTAGAAAAAATTACATAAAATTCATAAATTTTTATTTTTTTAATTCTTTTTCACACATTTCCAGTGCAGATGCAATCACCGCATCCATATCATAATATTTGTACTCGCCAAGTCGTCCGCCGAAGATCACATGCTCTTCTTTATCAGCCAGTTTTTTATATTTCTGATAAAGGGCACCGTTTTTTTCGTCATTTACCGGATAATATGGTTCATCGCCCGGCTTCCATTCGGAGCTATATTCGCGACTGATGATGGTCTTTGGAAGATCATTTCCATTTTCATCTTTGCCAAATTCGAACCATTTATGCTCAATGATACGAGTCCATGGAGTCTCGCGATCTGTGTAATTGACTGCGGCATTTCCCTGGAAGTTCGGCATATCTAAAAGTTCATTTTCAAAACGCACAGAACGGTATTCCAGATTACCTAATGTATAATCAAAATAAGCATCAATGGCACCAGTATATACCACTTTTTCAGCCATAGCATCATATTCTGCTTTTTTCTCAAGATAGTCTTCGTTCAGTCGAACTTCAATACCCTCCAAGAGATTTTCCACCATCTTGGTATAGCCACCAATCGGGATTCCCTGATATAGCGCGTTAAAATAATTATTATCAAAGGTAAGTCGAACCGGAAGCCTTTTGATAATAAAGGCTGGAAGTTCCTTACAATCTCTTCCCCACTGTTTTTCTGTATAGCCTTTTACCAGTTTTTCGTATATATCGCGGCCAACTAAGGAGATAGCCTGCTCCTCTAAGTTTTGTGGCTCACCGGTAATCTCTTTTTTCTGTTCTTCAATTTTAGCCGCTGCTTCTTCCGGAGTTACCACACCCCACATCTGATTAAATGTGTACATGTTAAATGGCATGGAGTAAAGCTCCCCTTTGTAATTGGCTACCGGAGAGTTAGTGAATCGGTTAAATGTTGCGAATTGTGTGATATAATTCCACACTTTTGTATTATTGGTATGGAAAATGTGTGCTCCATATTTATGAAAATGAATTCCTTCTATTTTTTCAGTATAGACATTGCCCGCAATATTCGGTCTTTTGTCAATGACAAGAACGGATTTTCCTGCCGCTTTGGCTTCGTGGGCAAACACTGCTCCATAAAGGCCTGAACCCACTACAAGGTAATCGTACATGTTTTTTTCCAGCTTTCTATTTCAATATTTTTGTTTTCGATTTCACAATTCATTCAAGAACACCTTAGCGTTCTTGTTACGAGATGCACATCTTGTGCTATCATGACATATTTCCTCGTAAAAAGAAGCACTGTGGCATAAGCCTTAGTGCTTCTTATATCATTTGAATTTATAACTGTGCCTCTTCTAAATAACGACGAACAGCATCCTGCCATGTAGGAAGTGGTGTGAAACCTGCTTCAACCAATTTGCTCTTATCTAATCGGCTGTTAAATGGTCTGGCGGCCTTGCTCAAACCATACTCCGCTGTAGTGACAGGAGTTACTTTGGTCTCTAAACCATACTGTCTGTAGAATTCTTTACAGAAATCATACCAGGAGATGTAACCGCCTTCATTCGTTGCATGGTAATAACCGTATTTTTCAGTTTCACACATGTCAATTAAAAGTCTGGCCAAATCAAAAGTATAGGTTGGAGTTCCAATCTGGTCGTTCACAACTCTTACTTCATCATGAGTCTTTCCTACCGTGATCATCGTTTTAATGAAGTTCTTGCCATTTAATCCAAATACCCATGCAATTCTCACAATAAAGTATTTGTCAAGAATCTCGCTAACGGCAAGCTCACCATCTAATTTTGTCTGTCCATAAACATTAAGTGGTTTGTAATCTTTGCAATCTGCCTTCCATGGCTCTGTGCCCTGTCCATCAAAAACATAGTCGGTGGAAAGATAAACCATCTTACAGTCCACTGCCCTGCAGGCTTCTGCAATATGACGTGTACCATCCACATTTACCTTTCTTACAAGATCAACTTTATCGTCATCTTCTGCAAGATCAACTGCCGTCCATGCTGCGCAATGGATCACTGCATCCGGTTTGATGTCCTGGATAGCTTTTTCTACCGCATCTTTATCGGTAATGTCTAAAGAAATATATGGCATTTTTGTTACAAAAGAACCATCCGCCACACCGGAATACTCAGCGGAGAGGTCAGAGCCAACCCCTTCATATCCGCGACTACATAATTCATTCATAACATCATGGCCCAGCTGGCCATTGACGCCAGTAACAAAAAATTTCATCTTATTTCCCCTTGTACATTTCTTCATAGTATTTCTGGTAGTTACCAGAAGTTACATTGTTCATCCATTCTTCATTTGCAAGGTACCAGTCAATTGTGAGAACAATTCCTTTTTCAAATGGAGTTTCTGGATACCAGCCAAGGTCATTTTTAATCTTAGTTGGGTCGATTCCGTAACGACGGTCATGTCCTAAACGGTCTTCGACATGTTTAATTAAATCTTCGGAAATTCCTTCGTCCTGAAGGCGATCATGAAGCTGAGCAATGATTGTTTTTACAATGAAGATATTTGGTTTTTCATTGTGTCCGCCAACATTGTAAACTTCACCGATTTTTCCACCATTTGCAACCATATCGATGGCTTTACAATGGTCTTCTACATATAACCAGTCACGAATCTGCATACCATCACCGTATACTGGTAATGTCTTATGCTGTTTTACGTTGTTGATCATCAGAGGGATTAATTTCTCTGGGAACTGGTAAGGGCCATAGTTGTTAGAGCAACGAGTAATGTTGATTGGCATACCGTATGTGTCGTGGAATGCCATTACGAAATGGTCTGCACTTGCTTTAGAAGAGCTGTATGGGCTGTGTGGAGAAAGTGGAGTAGTTTCCATGAAGTAGCCTTCCGCACCTAATGCACCATATACTTCATCTGTGGATACCTGAAGGTATTTTTTACCTTCTTTCCATGTTTTTGCCTCTGCATCATACCATGCTTCTTTTGCTCTCTGAAGAAGGTTTACAGTACCCATTACATTGGACTGAACGAAGATTTCAGGATTTGCAATACTACGGTCTACATGACTTTCTGCAGCGAAGTTGATTACATAATCAAAGTCATATTTTTCAAATAAAGAAGTTACTAATTCTTTATCGCAGATATCACCCTGTACGAATACATGACGGGAATCTCCTTCCACTGCCTTTAAGTTCTCAAGATTACCTGCATATGTAAGTTTATCTAAGTTTACTAATAAAATGTCATCATATTTTTTTAACATATAATGAACAAAGTTAGATCCGATAAATCCTGCACAACCAGTAATTAAATATTTTTTCATAATTAACAATTCTCCTCATAAATAAATTGATTGTCTGATGTTTCAAGAGTAGGGCCATTCATGTCTTTTTCACTTAAAACCGGCTCAATTCCCTGAAGTAATGCGCCCCAGTCTACATTCACTTCTGGAGCATCATATCTCATTCCGCCTTCGGAAGCTTTATTGTAAACATTATCACATTTATATCTGAATTCAACATCTTCTGTCAATGTTAAAAAGCCGTGGGCAAATCCTCTTGGGATAAATAACTGTCTATGATTTTCGGCAGATAACTCAACGGATTCCCACTGACCAAATGTAGGAGAACCTTTACGAATATCTACAGCAACATCAATTACAGCACCTTTGGTACAAGATACCAGTTTGGCCTGAGCATATGGAGGATTCTGCCAATGAAGTCCTCTTAAAGTACCTTTCTGTGCGGAAAAGCTCATATTATCCTGCACAAATTCTGTAGTGATGCCTAATGCTTCGTATTTGGGTTTGTTATAGGTTTCTGTGAAGTATCCACGGTGATCACCAAATACATCTGTTTCAACAATAATTACACCCGGAATACTAGTTTCAATTGCTTTCATCTTTTGTTTTGTCCTTAATTATTTATTTTTGAAATCCATAATTCCTTTGTGGGTTACATCAAGGAATTTTTCATCCATGACATCCTTGAGATACTGACCATACTGGTTCTTTTTCATAATCTCATAAATCTCACCAAGCTGTTCTTTTGTAATCCAGCCATTGAGATATGCAATCTCTTCGAGACAGGCAATCTTTCTATGCTGATGCTGCTCTACTGTTTTTACATAATTGGTTGCTTCCACAAGACTCTCATGGGTTCCTGTATCCAGCCATGTGAATCCCTGGCCCAATAATTCAACATTTAATGTGCCATCTTCCAGATAAATTCTGTTAAGGTCTGTGATTTCCAGTTCTCCACGTGGAGATGGTTTCAGATTTTTCGCATATTCAACAACGCGGTTATCATAGAAGTATAAGCCAGTGACACAGTAATTGCTCTTTGGATGTTCTGGTTTTTCTTCGATGGAAATAGCTTTTCCTGTTTCGTCGAATTCAACAATACCAAAACGTTCTGGATCTTCTACATAATAGCCAAATACCGTAGCACCTTTGCCACTTTCTGCATTCTGTACCGCAGCTTTTAAACGTTTATTCAAACCGTGACCATAGAAAATGTTATCGCCTAATACCATGGCAACTGTATCGTCACCAATGAAATCTGCTCCAATTACAAATGCCTGTGCCAAACCGTCTGGAGAAGGCTGAACCGCATAAGTAAGCTTCACACCGAACTGTTCTCCATCCCCTAAAAGATCCTGGAATCTTGGAGTGTCCTGTGGTGTGGAGATGATTAAGATGTCACGAATTCCCGCATTCATCAATACGGACAATGGGTAATAAATCATTGGTTTATCATATATTGGTAAAAGCTGTTTTGATGTTACTCTAGTTAATGGATAAAGTCGTGTGCCAGATCCTCCAGCAAGAATGATACCTTTCATACACATACCTCTTTTCTCATTTTGCATTGTCATAAAATATATTAAAAATTATTGTATCCGATAAGTTGTCACAATTTCTGCTACTTTTTCGCGAATATTGCTTTTATTTTCATAAGCAAGAAACATAAGGGTTTCCAACTGTTTTAAAAATTCATCCACATCAAATGGAATTGGGCATCCAATATGGATCAAATCATTTTCTGTCTTCTTCAACCCTTCTTCTGCCATTAATTTTTCTTCATACAGTTTTTCCCCTGGACGTAAACCTGTGTACTCAATATCAATATCTTCCCCCAGTTTATATCCAGAAAGACGAATCAAATTTTTCGCTAAAGTAACAATTTTTACAGGTTCTCCCATATCTAAGACGAAGATTTCTCCGCCTCTTGCATTGGTTCCTGCAAGCAATACAAGGCTAACTGCCTCTGGAATCGTCATAAAATAACGAATAATATCAGGATGGGTTACGGTAACCGGACCACCTTGCGCGATCTGTTTCTTAAATAATGGAATAACAGAGCCATTACTTCCTAATACATTGCCAAATCGTACGGCCACAAACTCCGTAGTAGTACAGTGCAACTGTTCTACAACCTTTTCCTTCACCTCTTTTTCCATGGTATGGGTAAAGAGCTGTGGAAGTTCATATGCCTTGCCTTCTTTAATTTTAAAATCAAAGGACTGAATTACCATCTCACACAAACGCTTAGAAGCGCCCATGATATTGGTTGGATTCACTGCCTTATCTGTACTGATTAAAACAAAACGTTTACATCCATGAGTCATGGCTGCATATGCTGTTTTGTAGGTACCAATTACATTATTTTTGATAGCTTCACATGGAGAATCTTCCATCAAAGGCACATGCTTGTGTGCTGCTGCATGATAAACAATCTCCGGACGGTAGGTATCAAATACCTTAAAAATCATTCGGCTGTCTCGAACAGAGCCAATAATCGCATGAAGATCTAAATCTGGATACTTCTTCTTCAATTCTAACTGAATATCATAAGCATTGTTCTCATAAATATCGAAAATGATCAAGGTCTTCGGATTATGTTCTGCCACCTGTCTGCAGATTTCACTTCCGATACTGCCGCCACCGCCAGTAATTAAAACGATTTTTCCTTCGATATATTGGAAGACTTTTGTCATATCTGTTTTGATTGGATCTCTTCCTAAAAGGTCTTCCACTGCCACTTGTTTCATTTTGCTTACGGTAACTTTGCCCGTGTATAGCTGATGAATGCCTGGAAGACTCATAATTTCACAGGATGTGTTATCGCAAATCTCAAGAATATTTCTTTTTTGCTCCGCCGTGGCACTTGGAATCGCGAAATAAATCTTATCAATGTCAAATTTTTTCACTGCATCAAGGATGCTATTTCTTCCACCATAAACCAGAATTCCATCAATGAAATGTTTTTTCACTGCCGGATTATCGTCGATAAAGCAAAGCACTTTTTCATTGATTTCTGAACGGTTGCTGATATCTCTGGCAATCATTCGCCCTGCGGTTCCTGCGCCAATGATCATGATAGATTTGGAACTATTACTGTAGTCATATCTTCCTCGAATCAATAAATATAATCGATAGGAGAATCGAATCAAAGAAGTAAACAGGAATTGCAATATGGTTCCAAACAAATAATAGGAAATTGGCATACGCCAATGGATCAAAAGTGTCACTCCGATATAAATTATATTACAAATCGCATTGGAGATAATTAAATTAAATAATTCGATATATCCAGCAAATCTCCAAACTGTATTATACAGTTTAAATAATGCATAGATGATAATGCAAAGTACAATATAAGGGATAATTGATTTAAAATACCACTCGCTGTATTCTTTTGGTATTTTTCTGACTCTACAGTCGAAACGAATCCATAATGTTGCAGCGAAGGATCCCACAATCACTAAAACATCATAGAAGATAAACAATAGCAAAATAAAATTGATTTTACTAAGAATGTTTTGTTGTTGATTTTCTTTTTCCATCTCTCTTTCTATCTCTTTCTACTAGCATTCTAATTCGTTTGTTTTGTTCAATTTTATTATGTTGGGTATTGGGTATTTTGTTTTTTCTTTCTAAACACAAAAATAAAGGTATCTACGCCTCCATGATACCATAATATTATTTCAATTATAGTATCTTTTATTAACAAATTCAACTATAAAAGAAAAAAAACACCCGCAGTATAACTGCGGGTGCAAAATATTAGTCTATGTAGTTACAAAATATAGATTAAGCAATGGAAACTTTATTATTTGTAAAGTTCAACCATTCTTGTGTATTTGTCGTAACGAGCTGTAGCTGCGTCTTCGGATTCTTTGAAGAGACGTTCTGCTCTTTCTGGGAATGGTTTGATAAGACGTGTGTAACGAGCTTCGTTGTTAAGGAATGCCTGGTAGGATCCGTCACCAGCTTTGGATGTAAGAGTGAACTTGCTGCCTTCTTTGGATGGATCGAAGGAGAATAAGTTCCAGTAACCAGCTTTAACAGCTGCTTTCATTTCATCCTGGCAGTGGTTCATACCGCCTTTAGCGATTCCGTGAAGTTCACATGGAGCGTAACCGATGATTAAGGATGGTCCATTGTAAGCTTCTGCTTCTGCGATACATTTAAGAGCCTGAGCTGGGTTAGCACCAACTGCAATCTGTGCTACGTATACGTATCCGTATGTCATAGCGATTTCAGCTAAGGATTTCTTGGAGATTTCTTTACCAGCTGCTGCGAACTGACAAACTTCACCGATGTTGGAAGCTTTGGATGCCTGTCCACCTGTATTGGAGTACATTTCTGTATCGAATACCATTACGTTTACGTTTTCGCCGGAAGCAAGTACGTGGTCTAAGCCGCCGAAACCGATATCGTATGCCCAACCGTCACCACCGAAGATCCATACGGATTTCTTAGCGAGGTAAGCTTTTTTAGCTAATACTTCTGCTGCGTCTGGGCAACCAGCTGCTGCTGCTTCTTCAACGAATGGAAGAACTGCTGCTGTTGCTGCTGCATTAGCTTTTGTATCATCTTTTGTATCCATGAATGTAGCGTAAGCTGCTTTGAATTCTGCGGAAGCTTTGTCAGATTCTGCACATCTTGTTAATGCAGCGATAGCCTGTTTACGGATTGTTTTCTGTCCTAAGTACATACCGAAGCCGTGCTGAGCATTGTCTTCGAATAAGGAGTTAGACCAAGCTGGACCTTTCTTGGAATCTTTGTTTACTGTATATGGTGATGTAGCTGCTGGACCACCCCAGATGGAGGAACATCCTGTAGCGTTGGAGATGTACATCTGTTCACCGAATAACTGAGTGATAAGACGAGCATATGTTGTTTCTGCACAACCTGCACAAGAGCCGGAGAACTCAAGTAATGCCTGATTGTACTGGGATCCGATTGGGGAATCGAATTTAGCGAATGCTGGTTTAAGTTCTTTCTTACCAACGTTAGCTACTAAGTAATCAAATACTGGCTGCTGTTCTGCAAGGTCTGCCTGTGGAACCATCTTAAGAGCTTCGCCTGCTTTTGGACATACAGTTACACATTCGCCACATCCCATACAGTCAAGTGGGGATACGCTCATTGTGTATTTCATACCTGCTTCTGCAGCGTGTTTAGCATCTGCAAGCTGGATCTGAGCTGGAGCTGCTGCTACTTCGTCAGCTGTAAGGATGAATGGACGAAGTGTAGCGTGGGAACATACGAGGGAACAGGAGTTACACTGTACACATTTGCTAGCATCCCATGCAGGAACTGTTACAGCTGTACCACGTTTTTCGTATGCGGAAGCACCAAGTTCGAACTGACCATCAGCGATGTCAACGAAAGCGGATACTGGAAGAGAATCACCATCCATCTTAGCGATTGGGAAGAGTAATTTTTCAACCATATCAACTGTCTTAGGAAGACCTGTGATAGGAGCTTTAGGTGCATCAGCTTCTGGGTTGGACCAGGATGCTGGGATTTCTACTTTATGTACTGCGTCTAAACCAGCGTCGATAGCTTTGTAGTTAAGTTCTACAAGTTCAACACCTTTACGCATGTAGGATTTCTTAGCAGCTGCTTTCATGTAATCAACAGCTTCGTCGATTGGCATGATATCTGCTAATTTGAAGAATGCGGACTGAAGGATTGTGTTAGTACGTTTACCCATACCGATTTCAATCGCTTTGTCGATCGCATTGATTGTATATAACTGAATGTTGTTATCAGCGATGTATTTCTTGGATTCAGCTGGCATATGCTGATCAAGTTCTTCATCGGACCACTGGCAGTTGATCATGAATACTCCGCCTGGTTTAACATCCTGAACCATCTTGTAACCATTTACGATGTAAGATGGGTTGTGGCAAGCTACGAAGTCAGCCTGGTTGATGTAGTATGGGCTTCTGATTGGGTTATCGCCGAAACGAAGGTGAGAAATTGTGATACCACCTGTTTTCTTGGAGTCATACTGGAAGTAAGCCTGGATGTATTTATCTGTGTGGTCACCAATGATCTTGGTGGAGTTCTTGTTAGCACCAACAGTACCGTCACCACCGAGACCCCAGAATTTACATTCTTTTGTTCCAGGAGCGGATGTGATAGGAGCTGGTTTAACTTCTGGTAAGGAAAGATTTGTAACGTCATCTTCGATACCGATTGTGAAACGAGCACGTGGAGCATCAAGTTCGAGTTCTTTGTAGATAGCGAATACGGATGATGGAGGTGTATCTTTGGAACCTAAACCATAACGTCCGCCAACGAGGATGATGTCGTTAAGACCAGCTTCACGTAATGTTGTAGCAACATCAAGGAATAATGGTTCACCGAGGGAACCTGGTTCTTTTGTACGGTCAAGTACTGCGATCTTCTTACATGTTTCTGGGATGTATTTAAGAAGGGAAGCAGATACCCATGGACGGTAAAGACGAACTTTGATAAGACCAACTTTTTCGCCTTTAGCTGTTAAGTAATCGATAACTTCTTCAGCTACGTCGTTGATGGAACCCATAGCGATGATAACACGGTCAGCGTCTGGCGCACCATAGTAGTTGAATAAGTCGTAGTTTGTACCTAATTTTTCATTGATTTTGCCCATGTATTTTTCAACAACAGCTGGAAGAGCATCGTAAACGGAGTTACAAGCTTCTCTGTGCTGGAAGAATACGTCACCATTTTCGTGGGAACCACGCATAGCTGGTGTTTCTGGGTTAAGTGCATGTGCACGGAATTCTGCAACTGCATCCATGTTGCACATTTCTTTAAGATCTTCGTAATCCCATTTTTCGATTTTCTGGATTTCGTGGGATGTACGGAAACCATCGAAGAAGTTGATGAATGGAACTTTACCTTCAATTGCACAAAGATGAGCAACTGGGCTTAAATCCATAACTTCCTGTGGGTTTGTTTCACAGAGCATAGCGAAACCTGTCTGACGACAAGCGTAAACGTCACTGTGATCACCGAAGATGTTAAGTGCATGTGTAGAAACTGTACGTGCGGAAACGTCTAATACACATGGAAGCTGTTCAGCAGCGATTTTGTAAAGGTTAGGGATCATAAGAAGAAGACCCTGGGATGCTGTAAATGTTGTTGTGATAGCACCAGTTGCGAGGGAACCATGAACTGCACCAGCTGCACCAGCTTCAGATTCAAGTTCGCTAACAACTACCTGCTGTCCAAAAATGTTTTCAAGACCTGCTGCAGACCACTGATCGAGAGAGTCTGCCATTGGGCTGGATGGAGTGATAGGGTAAATAGCAGCAACTTCAGTGTAAGCATAAGCTACATGAGCAGCAGCGGTATTTCCATCCATGGATTGTTTAGCTCTTGCCATTGATAAATTCCTCCTTCTGACTAAGTTAAAGACGTGGTTTTTATTCGACATAATTTTATCATTTTCGCTATAATCTGTAAAGCAAATTCCTTCTTGTTCAAACTTTAATACAAAATTCTCCTTGTGCAAAACAAACATATACCCTACAAATCATAATCCCCATAGTACGAATAAGAATCCGGCACATAGATATGGACCAAAAGCAATCTTATCTTTCAGGGAAATTCTTCTTGTAATAAGAAGAACCAGAATTACTCCGGCAGCCAGAAATGATCCGGCAATCACACCCCATAACAGCCTTTTCAGTCCCAGGCAAAAACCTACCGAACCCACCAGCTTGACATCACCATATCCGATTCCTCCCGGATATAACCGGTTCACCAATAGGATGATTCCGCTGATGAGGAACAGACCGGCAAGTCTCTCCCAGATTGACAAAAACTGTGGCTGCACCAAAGCCTGCAAACTGCCCAAAAGTAAAAGTGCCAGATTCAGCTCATTGGGAATAATCCTCTCTTGAAAATCAACCCAGCTGATGACCAGCAACAAAATGGTCATGACAACCTTAAAGCTTCCCTCACAGGATGGAGCAAAAAAACACAACAATAACTTCATTTTCGATCTTTCCTTTCTGAATTCCCTTAAATCTCGTTATCTGCTGTGTATTCTATCTAGAGTATTCTTTTGTGAAAATAACAAAATAATTCTATCATTTCCATATACTTCTGTCAATAAAAGTATCCTTTTTTATCGATAATACTTATAAATTCCCACTTTACACAAAAAAGAGTCACGCTTTAAGATACCCAATATTATCGTATCTCCAATCGTGACTCCATTTTTCTTCTTATTTTATTTTAAATCGCTTTATGTAATGAAATCAAATGTTTATCCCTGGAATTTGGAAATCAAAGCTGTGATTTCTTCGCCAAATCCGCTTAAGGAAGCAACAAGTGTATCTTTCTTTGCCTGTAATTCCTTACACTGTTCTTCTACTGCTGCACATTTTTCTGCAACATCTGCACTGATGGAAACGGCTTCTTCTTTGGCTTTTGCTACGATACCTTCTGCTTCTTCCTTAGCAGTGCTTAAGATACCTTCTGCTTCTTCTTTGGCAGATACTACGATACCCTGAGCCTGTTCTGTTGCCTCAGCATTTCTTGCATCATATACATTCTGAGCGTCTGCGATGATCTGGTCAGCGGATTCCTGCGCACTAAGACGAATCTGATCTGCTTCTACAGTTGCTGCTTCCACGATCTTTTCATGTTTTGTTTCTACTTCTGCAAGCTGTTTGCAAAGAAGGTCTGCATACATCATATACTGGTTGTAAGCACCATCGGTATCTGCAGGCGCTGCTTTTGTTACTTCTACTGGCTCTTCCACTGCAGGTTCTTCTACGATTTCTTCGATTTCTTCTACTGCTGGCTCTTCTACGATTTCTTCCACTGCCGCTGCAGCCTTAGCAGCTTCTTCTTCCTGCCAAGCCTGAATCTGAGCTTTCAGCTGTGCAAGCTCTGCTTTTGCCTGTTCGTTGGCTGCTTCTGCTTCTGCTGCGCGAGCTTTTGCAGCATCGATTTCAGCAACTAAAAGCTGAACTGCTTCCTGGGTCTGGCTGCCTTCTTCCTTGTTAGCAAGCGCTGCAATCTGTGCCTGTTCTAAAGCACTCTTTAACTGTGCGTTTTCTTCCACAACTGCATCGTATTCAGAACGAGCAATCATGTCCACGGATGCACTTTCAGCTGCAGCAAATGCTGCTTCAAGATCTTCTGGCTCTGCATCAGAGTTGGATTTGATCACTGCCAATGCCTTCTTAAGTTCTTCAATCTCTTTATCTTTCTGTGTTACTAAAATCTCTACTTCGTCACAGATCTTATCAAGCTGGATATCAACTTCATCTTTGTCATATCCAAACATGGAATTTTTAAATGAAAGTTCTTCAACATATGTTAAAATTTCCTGTAAATTCATGGGGATTCCTCCTTTTCCCGTGTTCATATTCTATCTTTCATTGTATCGTTAAATATGGAAAAAATCAATTTATAAAAATAATTTTTCCGTTTTATTCCTCATCTTCTTTGGAAACCGTAAGCTCCGAAATAATATAGCGCGGTCTCCCCTTCACTTCCTCATAAATCTTGGCGATATAATAACCAATAATCCCAAGGCTGATCATGATGATACTACCCATGAGAAGCAAGAGAAGAATTACCGTGGTAAAACCGGCAACCGCTCTTCCTGTCACATAATTAAACATGGTTTGGATGGACATAATTACAGCTACAGCGAAAACCATCACACCAAGAATGGTGACAATCTGCATGGGCGCCGTAGAAAATGATGCCACATTGGTGATGGCATAGCGCATCAAAGCCCAGATAGACCATTTGGATTCTCCAAACTCTCTCTCCTGCACATCGAACTCAATCTGAGTGGTACGATAGCCCACCCAAGAAGAAAGAGCTCTGAAAAAGGCATTTTTCTCCGGAAGCTGCAAAAGGGATTTTACAACGGCACGATCCATCAGCTTAAAATCAGAAGCTCGAGACATATCAATCTTCACCGCTTTGGAAATCAATTTATAAAATAGCATGGCACTGGTGTGATAAAAAACATTTTCCTTGCCACGGCTACGTTTTACCCCTTCTACCACGTCGTAGCCATCCTGCCACTTGCGATACATTTCCACCAAGGTCTCTGGTGGATGCTGAAGATCACAGTCCATGACGACGGAACAGGCATTGACACTTTGGGCAAGTCCCGCCATAATGGCCGCTTCCTTGCCAAAATTTCTGGAAAAATGGACCCCCTTCACATGAGAATATGCATCTGCACAGGTCAAAATCTCCCTCCAGGTACCATCCGTCGATCCGTCATCCACAAAAATCATTTCATAAGAAATGCTTTCCTTCTCCAGAATCTGTGAAATACCAACCACCGCTTTTTCAATATTCAATTCTTCATTATACGATGGAAGGATTACAGCCATGACCCCTTCCCTTTTTTTAACACTTTGATCTGGCATACAAAATATTTCCTATTTTTTACGTTTTTTCTTCTTTGTAGCTGACTTTTTGGTACTGGAACGTTTCAGCTGGGACGCATTATATGCTTTCTTCTCTTCACGAATCTCTGCCCCTTTGTTTCCAAGGTTACGAAGGGATTTCTTTGTATAGTGTCCCACTGCCAATCCCAAAAATGCTGCAAGCACTACTAATATAGTTAACGCAATCGGATTCATATTTATTTCCTCTACTTTCATAAAAAATGTATTTCATAAGGTTACTTTCAAATATTTTCCCAAGATTCCCTTTTAGAAATCCATGGCCATCTTAGAAGATTCCTCCTCAGACAGCTCCGTAACATGGGTATCCATGACACGATACACACGCTGACACATATTTAATACCGATGGACGATGGGTAGTTACGATACACACCTTATTCGGTCTGCTTTGAATAATATTACGTAAAACCTGTCGTTCTGTGGTCACGTCGAGAGCCGAAGTGGCCTCATCCAAAAGAAGGATTGGAGCATCACGAAGCACCGCACGAGCGATGGAGATACGCTGCGCCTGCCCTTCGGAAAAACCTCGACCACGTTCCCCGATGTTACTGTTGAAAGTGTCTGGCATATCCTTTACAAAATCCCAGGCACAGGCAATCTTAAGGGCCTCTTCAATCTCCTCATCTGTAGCATCCTCCTTAACCATACGCATATTTTCTGCGATGGTCCCCTGCAGGATGGTATTTCCCTGTGGAACATAGGAGAAAAGATGTCGGGTATCGGCATTCATCTCCATTTCCATGCCATTGGATGCACGCATAAAAGCACGGCCATCCTGTGGGAAAATGAGTCCCAAAATCAGACGAATCATGGTTGTCTTACCCTCACCTGAAGGTCCCACAAGTGCCACGATTTCCCCTGGATTGGCCTCAAAAGCAGAATCTGTAATAACACGAGTTCCCTCAATATAAGAAAAGTTCAAATGATCCATGCGAATCTCAAAACCATCCGCTGCCATTGGATCAAGTTCCGCACTTTCTACAATATGATGCTCCCTTGGAAGTTCACAAAGCTCGATGATACGGTGGGCAGAAACAGAGGTATTCAAGAAAGATGGAATCAAAGAAACTACATTATTAAAAGCAGAATTTAAGTTTCCTCTCTGTGTAAGGAATAACTGCATATGTCCAAACTTGATTTTTCCCTTCCACAAAAGGAAAAGACAATAACCAAAAGCCGCATATTCCACGATGGTCGCCATGATATTCAAAAGAACGCCAGTCCAGATGGTGAACCAGTTATACTCCAAACTTACTACCTTATATTTTTCCAGCCATTCACGGAATTTCTTTCCATAAAGACCCGTAATCCCAAATGATTTGATAGTATCCATATTATAGAAGGTTTCCACCTCAAAGGTCATCATCTGAGAGCTCATTTCCTTCATTTTCTTGGCAAATTCACGCTGTTTTTTCAACAAAAACTTGGACATGACCAGCATCAAAGGTGCACTACCAAAAGCCAAAAGAGCCATAACATGATCGTAATGCCAGATCAGAATAAAGGTAGCAACAAAAGAGTAAATAATATTCAAAATTGACGGTACCCAGCTGATGGCATTGCTACTGATCGTACTTACATCACTGTTAAAACGGTTCATAACATCCCCGTTTCTGTACTTGCTAAGCTCCAGCCACTCCGCATCCACAATCTTGTCAAAGATATCCGCCTGAATATCATTACTTACATAGATACTAAGCCTTGTTGATATTCGATTAATCACATTTCCTATGGTCAGATTGAAAACAACACTTCCCACCATGAGGGCAATTAATAAAGGAAGCTTCTCCACTTCTCGCCCCGTGATGATGTTGATCATATTCTTGCTAATAACACTACTAATCAGTCCCAAAGTCGTGCTAAGAAGACCTAAAATGGTATAAAAGGCGATGGTTCCTTTGTACCTGGCGCTGTAGCCCATGATCCATTTCCAGTCTGCAATCACCTCAGCAAATGTGCCATCTCGCCATTTTCCAATTAATATATTCAATGATTCAAAAGAAAGCTTCTGCTGCGCTTCCCGTTCTTCTCGTTTACTCATAACACTTCCCGCCGTTGCTTATTCAATGAAACCGTTGGCTTTCAACTCGTCGATAAACTGCTTCGTATCTTTCTCAGCAGTTTCACGGTCAATCTCAAACTCTTCCAGCATCAAGTCCACCATATCTTCAATTCCTTCGCACTTCTCCAGATTCTCCCAGATAAAAGCAGCGGTTTCAGATAAAGAAATCATACCGTTGAACTTCTGTGTGGTTGCTCCAACTGGAACCAAGATGTTCTCGCCAGCAATATTTCTCATGATAAATTCTTCTAATTTTTTCATTTTCAAATCTCCAATCTAAAATTTATGTTCAAATCTACAGCACTCATTTTTTGTGTATGAGATTAAGGTCAAAAATAATACACCTGATTTCGTTGCAAAGCAACTATAATCATTATATAGGATTTGAGATTATAGTCAAATGAAATGATTTATCTTGTAAAGTATTTCATTTGTTTTTTATCTTTCATTTTTAGAATGTATGTATTTTTTAAAAAACAACGCTGTTTTTCATATTGTTTTTAAGCGTATTAATGTTGACATTAAAACTGATATTGGTTATACTTTATTATATATATGTTGGTATTATGTTGGTATAAATGTTTCTCTATGGTATCGTATAACCAATAAGCGTGTATTTAGTGTGTGTGTTTAGCGCGTTATTACCAACAAAAATAACGGAAAAATAAGAGGCTTCTGGCATAATGGTGGAAGCCTAGCACCAAAATTTACAATT
>JAUNNI010000138.1 GCA_030531555.1 Eubacteriales bacterium
AACGTCATGCTCGGAAGATCTTCCGCCCATAAGCACCAGTATATTTTTCTCTGCCATGATTTGCGTCCTTTCTATACATTTTCTATATCATAATTTGCTTTTTCTATCATAATGACTTACATCGTAATATCTTACCACAAAATAGTGATTTAAAGAACCGATTATCTTGATTTTTTATCTGAAAATATTTATAATATTGTATACAAGATACAGGCCCTGTACAATTTTCTGCTAAAAAATGAATGGGACCCGGAAATTGCTTTCAAATCATATCAACATAGAATAAGAAAATGGAGGTACATACTTTTGAATACACCTTTAGAATTAAAGGCCTACGCTAAAGTGAACCTTGGACTTGACGTTATCCGCCGCAGAGAGGATGGATATCATGACGTAAAGATGATCATGCAGACCATCAAGCTTTACGATCAGCTGACCATGCAGAGAAATAACAGTGGAGAGATTACCGTCACCACGAATTTGCCATATCTCCCGGTTGGCAAGAAAAATCTGGTTTATCGTGCCATCGATTTGATCCGTGAAGAATACGGCATCAAAGACGGTGTGGATGTACAGCTGACCAAGCATATCCCTGTCGCAGCCGGCATGGCTGGTGGATCCACCGATGCTGCAGCCGCTTTCGTGGGCATGAATCAATTATTTAAATTAAATATTACACAGGATACCCTTTTAAAATACGCCGTAACTTTAGGCGCAGATATCCCTTACTGTATCATGCGCGGAACCGCACTTTCAGAAGGAATTGGAGAGGTTCTTACCCCTCTTCCATCTATTCCGTCCTGCTGGTTCCTGGTGGTAAAACCAGTCTTCTCGATTTCCACCAAATTCGTATATGAGAATCTTCATTTAAATGAAAACACCGTTCATCCGGACATTGACGGCATGGTGGAGGCCATCAAAGCAGGCGATCTTGCTGGAATCACCAGCCGCATGGGAAATGTATTGGAAGACGTTGCGATCTCCGATTACCCACAGATTGCAAAAATCAAAGAAACCATGAATTCTCTGGGTGCCATGAACTCTCTCATGAGTGGCAGTGGCTCCACCGTATTTGGTATCTTTACTTCAAAGGAACAGGCGACCGCTGCATCAAAAATATTCCAGAAAGATCCGGGAATCCGACAGGTTGCTGTTGTTCGACCATTTTGCAAATCCCCCAATGATTAAATGATTCGAAGGAAGGAGTTGACTAACCTCATGAAAACCACCGGTTTAACCATGCATATTAACGAATACCTTCCCCTTCGCGACGTTGTATTTCAGACTTTACGACGTGCAATCATCACCGGAGAATTGGCTCCGGGAGAGAGACTGATGGAAATCAGCCTGGCCAATCAGCTTGGCGTAAGCCGTACTCCAGTTCGCGAAGCGATCCGCAAACTGGAATTGGAAGGTCTTGTGATCATGATCCCAAGAAAGGGTGCGCAGGTGGCAAGAATCACCGAAGATAATTTAAAAGATGTCATCGAAATCCGCACTGCTCTGGAAGAATTCGCAGTTTCCTTAGCTTGCGAACGTATCGATGAAGAGGGCAAAGCGGAAATGAAAGAAAAACTTGAAGAATTTCGCCAAGCCATTGCCCAAAATGAGGATATTCTTAACATTATTGAAAAAGATGAGCAGTTCCACGATTCCATTGTCCGTGCCAGCAAAAACAAACGTCTTATCACTCTCCTTGCAGGACTGCGCGAACAGTTTTACCGTTACCGTATGGAATACGTGAAAGATATGGCCAGTGTTTCCAATCTGATTGAAGAGCATGAAAATATGATGCATGCCATTTTCAATCATGACCAGGAAAAAGCGACTTCCCTCATGAAGAGCCATCTTTTAAATCAACAGGAAGCTATCCTCCATGAAATCAATGATAATTAAAAAGAAGGAGGTATTTTGATGAATAAGATACAGATTCCAAAAAATGCTGCCACAATCATCCAAATGCTGAATTCCCATGGACATGAAGCATATGTGGTTGGAGGTTGTGTCAGAGATTCCATCATCGGTCACACACCGGCCGACTGGGACATTACCACCTCTGCCAGACCAGATCAGGTGAAAGCTATTTTCAATAAAACCATTGATACCGGCCTCAAACACGGCACCATCACTGTTATGATGGGCAAAGAAGGATACGAAGTAACCACCTACCGTATTGGTGGCGTTGCAGAAGATCCTGAATCTTTAGAAGTAACATTTTCTGATAATTTAGAGGAGGATTTATCCCACCGCGATCTCACCATCAACGCCATGGCTTACCATCCGGTAGAAGGTGTTGTCGATCTTTTCGGTGGCCTTGCTGATATCGATGATGGTGTGATCCGTTGTGTTGGCTCCGCAGAAGAACGTTTTGCAGAAGATCCCCTTCGCATGCTCCGTGTAATTCGCTTCTCCGGCCAGCTGAATTATAAGGTGGATCCTGCCGTTATGGATGCCATCCGTGCCCAGGCGCAGAACCTTGCTTCCGTCAGCAAAGAACGCATCCAAATGGAATTATTAAAAATGATGATCTCCGATCATCCGGAAGTCATCCGCACCGCCTATGAAGCAGGCCTCACCAAGGTTTTCCTTCCGGAATTCGACGATATGATGACAACCGTTCAGAATAATCCGCATCACTGCTACACGGTTGGTGAACATACCATCCATTGCCTGATGAACATTTCACCAAACCCTATCCTTCGTCTTACCATGCTTTTCCATGATATTGGAAAACCGGCAACGAAGAGCACTGACGATCAGGGAATCGACCATTTCCACGGTCATTATAAAGTGAGCTCCGAGATGGCTGCCAGCATCATGAAACGACTAAAATTCGATAACAATACCATCAAACTGGTAACGACTCTGATTTCCTTCCATGATACTCGTTTCTCCGATCCACTGTCTGAAGGACGTCGCCAGCTGAGAAAAGTTTTAAGTAAGATCACACCAACTTTATTCCCATATCTTCTTGATGTCATGAAGGCAGATCTTCTGTCCCAGAGCGAATACAAACGCGAACAGAAGATGGCAACGTTGGAAGAAGCTCATGCTGCATATGAAGAAATCATGGCCAACCATGACTGCCTGTCTTTAAAAGAGCTAAAAATCAATGGAAATGATTTGAAGGCATTAGGCATTAAAGATGGGAAAACCATTGGTTCGATTCTTAAAACCTTACTCACCATGGTTCTTGAGAATCCAGAGCTGAATAATTATATGTATTTAGAAGAATTGGCTCTGCGCATCTACAAACAACTGATAGCTGAATAGCGTATCTTATAGGAAGGGGCTGTCGGTAAATAGACGAACCTAACAAAGACGTAGGGGTAGTAACTCAC
>JAUNNI010000056.1 GCA_030531555.1 Eubacteriales bacterium
CGTAAAGCCATTGATGATTATAAAGAGTCCCGTGAGAAATTCGAGGCGAATTTCGACTATTATCATGAAGAGATCGCCAAATGTACTTATCGTCAGTTTACAACTGGTTTCTACTATGGAAAAACGGATGAGAACTCTCAGATTTACGACGCCAATACTTATATTAAGGAATACACCTATGTAGGTATTGTTCAGAAAGTGGATGAGCAGGGACGTTGCATGATCTATCAGAGAAATAAATTCTGTGTGGGTGATGAGATTGAAGTTATGATTCCAGATGGAACAAATGAGACCTACACGGTAAAAGCTCTCTATAACGAAAAAGGAGAATCCGTAGAATCTGCACCACATCCAAAACAGGAAATCTGGATTGACTTTGGTGCTCCACTGAAGGAAGGATATCTTCTTCGCAAACAGGGATAAGAAAAAAAGGTTGAAATATGCCCTGTTTTATTATACAATTAGGTGTAAGAATGACTAGATATTTAAGGAGGATTCAGATATGATTTCTGCAGGTGATTTTAGAAATGGTTTAACAGTAGAAATTGATGGAAATGTATGTCAGATCGTAGAATTCCAGCATGTAAAACCAGGTAAAGGTGCAGCTTTCGTTAGAACTAAGTACAGAAACGTTATTACAGGTAGTGTGGTTGAGAAATCTTTCCGTCCAACAGAAAAATTCCCACCAGCAATCGTAGAAAGAAAGAACTACCAGTATTTATACAATGATGGTGACTTATACAACTTCATGAACGAAGAAACATATGATCAGATTGCTTTATCTCCAGAATTAGTTGGCGATTCTTTAAAATTCGTTCGTGAAAATGACGTTGTTACAATGATGTCCTGGAATGGTAACATCTTCGCAATCGAACCACCTATGTTCGTTGAACTTGAAGTTACAGAATGTGAACCAGGTGAAAAAGGTAACACAGCTACAGGTGCTACAAAACCTTGTACAGTTGAAACAGGTGCTACTGTTTACGTACCATTATTCGTTAACCTTGGCGATAAATTAAAAATCGATACAAGAACAGGAGAATACTTATCCAGAGTATAATTCCTTTCGATCTTGTATAAGAATTCAATCAGATTATGATTACAAAAGGCGTCGCAGCAATTGCTGCAGACGCCTTTTATGTTTTTTATGGATTTTATATTTTATGGCCTTTCGTTGAGATAGACGCTTTTGGGAAAAATATTGTAAATTGCAAAGTTTCCCATCGATTGTTTAATGGAGCTGACATACCAGATAGCTTCCGGCAGGAAGATGGATTTCTTTTTCATTTTCCACGGAAGCATCCATATGAGAAAGGAGTACATTTTCTAATATTTTTTCAGAATCCAGCTGGAATTGTACGGCTTCTTTGGATGGGTTGAAAGCAACCAGAAGATCTTCTTCTTCATTCCATCGCTCATATACCAATGGATAGCCTTTGCCGTCCATTAAAAAACGGAAGGAGGCATTGCTGTTAAGTGCACTATGTTCTCCTCGGAAATGAGTTAAAAGCTGTACATGCTTAAGAAGGGAGTTATCATCCTCATTCTGGCATAATACACAAGGACGGTCTTCACTGCGGTCTACAGGTAGATAGAGCTTTGATGGAGCGGCAGCGGAGAAACCGGCGTTGACACGGTGATCCCACTGCATTGGGGTACGGGAGCCAGTACGCTCATAAGCCCCCTCTTTGGATACTAAACCATGCATGTACTGCATACCAATCTCATCTCCATAATAGATAAATGGGCATCCTGGCATGGTTAAAAGGAAGGCGAAAGCCAGTTTCATTTCCTCTAATGAAAGAGTATCTCGCATGCGGACCATATCATGGTTACCAGAAGGGATACACATGAGACCATGATCCTTTGTTTTTTCATAGCAATTGGTGTAGTATTCCATAAATTCTGTCAGGTCATCGGTCCCATTGGCGGAAAAATAAGGATTTTCGCGGAAAAGATCCATATAATGACTTGGACCAAAATGTAGGAGGAAATCCATGTGGAATCCTGCTTCCAATGCCTCCAGAGGATTACCCCACTCTGAAATCAGAACGGAATCTGGATAACGTTCATCGAGGAAAGCACGGATTTTCTGCCAGAGGCGGATAGTACATTTGTGATCATAGTCCTCTTTTACCAAACTACCTGCCATGTCCACACGGAAACCATCACAGCCAAGATCCAGCCAGAAAGACATGATATCCTGAAGCATGAGACGGGTGGCTTCCGCTTCTTTGGAATCTGCGGAAAACTGCCATGGCTCAGTGACTTTCGCAAAACCATAGTTTAAACATGGCTGACTGGTAAAACAGTTGTAAGCAGCCATGGCTGGACGTTCTGAAAAACCGCTGATAAAACCGGCGATATTTTCATAACTTTGATTTCTAGGACCGCCGAAGTTTCTCCAGATATAGCGGTCAGAGTATTCATTTTTTGCATCTTTGCAGGAAGCGGCAAACCAAGGGTGTTCGATGGAAGTGTGGCCAGCCACCAGATCAAGAAGGATGTGCATTCCATGGGCATGAACGGCTTCAATTAATTCTCTCAGATCTTCGTTGGTTCCGTAACGGGCAGCGGTGGTGTAATAGTCACGAACATCATAGCCTCCATCATAAAAAGAAGAATCAAAGCATGGATTCATCCAGATGGCGTTGCAGCCGAGTTCTTTTATATAAGAAAGTTTGCTTTGTATACCTTTAAAATCCCCGATTCCATCCGCGTTACTGTCCATGAAAGACTGGGGATAGACTTCATAAAAAATCGCGTGATCTAACCATTTCGACATGGTGATACCTCCTGTTATATCTCATTATTTTCTATCATTTTTTCTGTTTTCTTTACAACATAAAAGTAACTGGTAATCAGCACGAAATCGGCGCCAAACCAGGCGGCAACTTCTGCGATAAAAACGCCATCTTGTCCGATTAGTTTAGAGAGAAGAATGGCAGAACTTGTTCGCATGATCAACTCTGCAATGGCGGAAATCATAGGAAGGAAGGTATTCCCAAGACCTTGCAGCGAAGAGCGAAAGACATAGAGTAAATAAAGGACTGGCAGGCAGATACACATGATTGCCAGATAACGATATCCGATATTAACTGTGGAAGCAATATCGGAAGGATTGCCTGATACAAAGCCCAGGAGAATCCATTTTCCAGTAATTAAAAAGAATGCCGCAATCAAAAATGAAGTGATCAAAGCGGCAAGGATACCGCAACGGACACCGTGATGGATACGGTCCATCTTCCGGGCACCTAAATTCTGAGCAACATAGGTGGTCATGGCGAACCCAAAGGAAGAGGTTGCGATTTCAAGCAAACCGTGCATTTTTCCACCGGCGGTAAAACCGGCAATAAAGAGTACACTAAACTGGTTGGCTGCAGACTGAACCACCATTCCACCACCGGCAATAAGAAAATTCTGCAGGGCCATTGGCGTACTGATTAAAAGCATATCGCCGATGATTCCCCAATGGATGGACATGTGTTCTCTGGAAAAATGAAGATCCTGGATTTTCAGAACAGTTTTTAAACAAATTAACATGGCAAGAACCTGCGCCAGAACAGTGGCAATGGCAGCACCGGCGATTCCCCAGTGAAATCCTACCACGAACCAGATGTCCAGAAGCACATTGGCAACAGAGGCAACTGCCATGGCAATGAGAGGAGTTCGACTGTTTCCAAGAGCGCGTAGTGCTGCAGCAAGCAGGTTATAAACCATGATAAATGGAATTCCTGCAAAGACGATACGAAGATAGAGCAGAGCGTCAGGAATCAGTTCATCTGCTGTGCCAAGAAGCCTTAGCATTGGGAGGGATAATAGCTCACTTAAAATCAAAAGAAACACCATAAATGCTCCGGAGAGGAGGATGGAGTTATAGAATGATTTTTTCAGTTCTTCCGTTTTACCACTGCCAAAACTATTGGCCAATCGGATGGAAATACCTTGAGCAAGCCCCTGTAACATTCCGATCATGATCCAGTTTGGCCAGTTACAGATACCAAGGGAAGCCAGGGCCGCAATTCCAAGATTTCGGCCGACAACCATGCTGTCTACCACAGAATACATTTGCTGGAAGATGTTTCCAAACATCAGAGGAATAGCAAATGATACGATGAGTGGCATGGGATGACCTGTCGTCATTTGTTTGACCTGTTTTTTCATCAAAACGAATCCTTTCTATTTTTATTAATATTTATAAATATATTTGACCTTATATGATACTATATAGTATTATATATCGGAGAATATTAGGTTTTCTTATAGTAAATTCTGAAATAATAACATAATATTCAGATATGAAGGGGAAAAGAATGAGAAGAGATCTAGAGGAACGCAAACCCCATGGTAGTGAAGGATTTGCATTTCAGGCATATAATACCGCTGTGGTTCAGTCCAGAACGAATTTTGTGGCCAGTCATTGGCATGATGAGATTGAGATTATTCAGATGCTATATGGTCAGGCAGACCTGGTTGTGGAAGGAAAACTTTATCAGATGAAGGCTGGAGAGCTATGGTTTTGCAATCCACGAGAGATTCATCAGATTAGCAATGAGATCGAGCAGGGGGGATATCAGTCCATGGTTTTTTCATTGGATGTCCTTGGAAATATCCTGGAAGATAGTGACTCTGCAGCTTATCTTTCTTCCATACGGGAAAAATGGAATTTTCCAAGAAGAATCAGTACAAAAGAAGAAGACTGGGGGAACTATAGCAAGTTAGTCAGTCGCATCTGTGATCTGTATGTGAGAAAACCGATTGCCTGGAAGATGGAGATTCGTGCTGCCCTGACTCTGCTGATTGTAGAGTTACTTCGTAACCAGCGATTTGTTTTAAAAGAAGAAAATGTCTGGAGAGAACGTTCCCAGATGTCCGAACATTTAAGAACCTTACTTCATTATATTGTAGAGCATTATGGCGAAAGGATTACTCTGGAAGAGGCAGCGGGGATTGTTCATTTGTCCCCAAGATATTTTTGCACCTTTTTTCATGATAACTTTCATATGAGTTTTGTAAGTTATCTCAATCGTTACCGGATTGAACAGGCTTGTACTCTTTTAAATATGGGGGAATATACCGTCACGGAAGTTGCTATGCGTGTTGGATTTGATAACATCAGTTATTTTATCCGTAAATTCAGAGAAATGCAGGGATGTACTCCGACGGAATACCGAAAAAGAAATGAGAAACTTTCCGGCAAGAGAAAAACCAATGAGCCATGAAGGATTTGGTGAGAGATTTTACAATTTTGTAAGGAAGTTGCAATTGAATTATTAAAGATTACAGAGTATAATGATTAGTTATAGCGCGATAAAAGGATGCTGACATATCCTTTGGCTACTTTAATTTAAAAATATTTTTTACAGGAGGCAGATATGAAAAAGGGATTAACCTATGGATTGATGATTGTGATTGTTCTGATCTTAGGATGTGGGATTTTTACCGTGGGAAAACGCCTCATGGGATCCTCTACAGATAAAAAAACTGGTGATTCAAAGGTAGAACAGAACACTTTAGAGGAAGTAGAAGAAACAACAACAGAAGAGGAAGCAGACAACAGTGTGCCAATGACTTCCCTTACTGTTACTGCACCAAAAGGATTCATGCGTGTGGGTGACACTATGCAGCTTGAAATTAAAACAGAGCCTGCAGATGCTACGAACACAAAATTAAAATGGACATGTTCAGAAAAAGATTTTGTAAGCGTAGATAAGGATGGCGTGCTTACTCCAGCGAAAGAAGCAGAAAAGAGCACAGTGACAGTGACTGCAGAGGCAACCGATGGATCTGGCCTGACACAGTCTTTTGATCTTCGTATTTATCCGGAAATCGATCCATCCAAACCAATGGTAGCCATCACATTAGATGATGGTCCTAACCCATCCACAACCAATGCTATGCTGGATGCTTTTGAAGAAAACTATGCACTTGCTACTTTCTTCTGCCTTGGACCAAAAGCAGAAGCTTATCCAGAAGTAGTAAAACGTGAATATGATCTTGGTATGGAAGTTGGTACTCATTCTTACCAGCATGAAACACCACTTACCAACTTAACTGGTTCTGCCTTAGACGATGCCATTGGTAAAGGTGCCAAAGCCATCGAAAAAGCAACCGGTGCAAAACCAAACTTATTAAGACCACCATTTGGTAACTACAATAAAGAAGTATTAAGCGTTGCGAAAAATTATGGTTTATCCTGTATGTATTGGTCTTTAGATACTGAGGACTGGAAGACAAAGAATCCAGATGCAACCTATAAGATGGTTATGCAGGCCGTTGACGGAGATGTAGTTCTTCTTCATGATATCCATGAATACAATGTAAAAGCTGTACAGAACTTTGTACCTGACTTAATTGCAGAAGGTTTCCAGCTTGTTACTGTACCGGAATTATATAAATATAGAGGAGAATCCTTAGATCCAGGTACTGTTCATTTCCGTACAGATCCAACCACAGAAGGATCTGGGGAAACTACAGCAGCAGAAAGCACAGATGGTGCAAGCTCTGAAGCCAGCACACAGGCTCAGTAAGATGGAAAAAGAGAAGAAAGGGCTCTATCATAACGATTACAGTCCAAGATATCAGCCGTCTTATAACATTTATGAGAAGGCCAAAAACCATATGAAAGAACAGAAAAAACAGATGCGTGATCTGAAAGAAAAAGAAAAAGTCACGCAGATGGATCAATAATATTTAGAAAAAACAATATTGAAATGGAGGAAAATCAAATGAAATTAGTACCATTGGCAGACAGAGTTGTATTAAAACAACTTGAAGCAGAAACAAAGACACAGTCTGGTATTATCCTTACAAGCTCTGCTCAGGAAAAACCTCAGGAAGCAGAAGTTGTAGCAGTAGGTCCTGGAACAGAAGATGTTAAAATGGAAGTGACTGTTGGACAGAAAGTAATCTATTCAAAATACGCTGGAACAAACGTTAAGATGGATAATCAGGAATTCATCATTGTAAAACATAACGATATTCTCGCAATTGTAGAATAATCTATCATCAGGAGGACATAGAATCATGGCAAAAGAGATTAAATATGGTGTAGAAGCCAGAAAAGCATTAGAGTCTGGTGTAAATCAGTTAGCAGATACAGTACGTGTAACTCTTGGACCAAAAGGACGTAACGTAGTTCTTGGCAAGCAGTTCGGATCCCCACTCATCACAAATGACGGTGTTACCATCGCAAAAGACATCGAATTAGAAGATGCCTTTGAAAACATGGGTGCTCAGATTGTAAAAGAAGTTGCAACAAAAACAAATGATGTTGCTGGTGATGGTACTACAACAGCTACCGTTCTTGCTCAGGCAATGATTAATGCTGGTATGAAGAATCTTGCAGCAGGTGCAAACCCAATCATCTTAAGAAAAGGTATGAAAAAAGCAACAGATGTTGCAGTGGCAGCCATCAGTGAAATGAGCCAGAAGGTTGGCGGAAAAGAACAGATTGCAAAAGTTGCAGCAATCTCTGCTGGAGATGAAGAAGTTGGTCAGCTTGTTGCAGATGCTATGGAAAAAGTTTCTAAAGATGGTGTTATCACAATCGAAGAATCCAAAACCATGCTCACAGAATTAGATCTTGTAGAAGGTATGCAGTTTGACAGAGGTTACATCTCTGCATACATGGCAACCGACATGGATAAAATGGTAGCAGAAATCTCTGATCCATTTATCTTAATCACAGACAAAAAGATCAGCAATATCCAGGAACTTCTTCCAATCCTTGAACAGATCGTACAGAGTGGAAGCAAATTACTTATCATTGCGGAAGATATCGAAGGGGAAGCTCTTACAACATTAATCGTAAACAAATTAAGAGGTACATTCTCCGTAGTTGCTGTAAAAGCTCCAGGCTATGGTGACCGTAGAAAAGCAATGCTTGAAGATATTGCTATCTTAACAGGTGGTACTGTAATCTCTGATGAAGTTGGCATTGATTTAAAAGATGCTACATTAGATATGCTTGGTCGTGCAAAATCCGTACGTGTAGAAAAAGAAACTACAGTAATCGTTGACGGTGTTGGAAGCAAAGAACGTATCCAGGGTAGAATCGCTCAGATCAGAGGTCAGCTTGAAACTACAACTTCTGAATTCGATAAAGAAAAATTACAGGAAAGACTTGCAAAACTTGCAGGTGGTGTTGCAGTAATCCGTGTTGGTGCTGCTACAGAAACAGAAATGAAAGAAGCAAAACTTCGTCTTGAAGATGCTCTTGCAGCTACAAAGGCAGCCGTAGAAGAAGGTATCATCTCCGGTGGTGGTTCTGCATATATCCATGCAGCGAAAAAAGTAAAAGAAATGTCCGCTACATTAGCAGGCGATGAAAAAACAGGTGCAGAGATCGTATTAAAAGCTCTCGAAGCTCCTCTTTTCCACATTGCTATGAATGCAGGCTTAGAAGGATCCGTTATTATCAACAAAGTTAGTGAAAGCGAAGTTGGTGTTGGTTTTGATGCATTATCCGAAACTTACGTAAACATGGTAAGCGCAGGTATCATTGACCCAGCTAAAGTTACCAGAAGTGCTTTACAGAATGCGACAAGTGTTGCATCCACTCTCCTTACAACAGAATCTGTTGTTGTTGACATCAAAGAAGATCTTCCTCCAATGCCAGCAGGCGGCGGAATGGGAATGATGTAATCGTTCCTATTTTGATCGCATAATAATAGAAATAAACCACCGCAAAACGAAAGAATACCTTAAGTTTTGTGGTGGTTTTTCTTATGGAAGATAGGTTGCGTTTATTTTCTAATATTGGTAAAATAAATAATATATTTTACGACATCTTTCATAGATGCAAATAGGAGGTTAGAGTATGATCGTTAAACAGGTTACCGTTACCGTTGAGAATAAAGAAGGAAAATTAAAAGAAGTTATGGATATTCTTGCAGCAGAAGGAATCAATGTGATTGCTCTTAGCATGGCAGACACAGTGACACGTCTGATTGTAAAAGATCCAGAAGGAACCATGGAGTTGTTAAAGAATCATGGATATGAAGTACATCTGACCGATGTTATCCGTATTGTTGTTCCTTCCCAGTCAGGATCCTTAGCCAAAATGCTTGTGGAGATTGCAGAAGAGAAGATCAATTTGGAATATATGTATGCTTTAGCAACGGAACCAGGAATGATCATTCGTCCTTCTAATGTGGAACGTACGAATGAAATATTATCAAAATGGGAAGCATAAATTACAATGACAAAAGAAGAATTTTTAATTCAATTAAGAGAATATTTGGAAGGTCAGGTATCCAATGAAGAATTGGCAGACTCCTTGGCCTTTTATCGATCCTATTTTATGGATGAAGAGAATAATGGAAAAACAGAGGAAGAGATTCTGAAAAGTCTTGGAAACCCAAGATTGATTGCTCATTCCATCATTGATGCACAGGAAGAAGGAGAAAAAGGTCAGCCTACCGGTTATTATGATGTGGAGGATGATACCTATCAGGATGAAAATGATGTGCCAATGAACCAGAAGGTTGGCTATCTCATGAACCGTATCGGTGGTATTTTATTTATGGTGATCGCTCTTTTGGTTGGTATTTTTGCACTTCGACTTTTATTGCCAATTATTGTGGTAATTATCATTTTTATCTTTCTTTCTAATCTCTTTCGAGGACAATAATTATGTGTAACTTATCAGAAAACATTCTTTTTGAACTTCGAAAAAAGGAAGAAGAGTATTGCAAGATTCGACGTCACTTTCATAAAATACCGGAACTTGGATTAAAAGAATACAAGACGACGGATGGAATCTGTGAGATTTTAGAATCCCTTGGAATCCATCCGATTCCTTTAGAGCCAACAGGCCTTGTGGCCTATATCGGTCCGGAGAATGCTCCAACGATTGCCCTCCGTGCAGATATTGATGCCCTTGCCGTGACAGAAGAAACTGGATTACCATATGCATCAGAACATGTGGGTTATATGCATGCCTGTGGACATGATGGGCATCTCACCGGATTGATTGGTGCAGCGGAATATTTAAAGAAGATGGAAGAGGATTTGACTTGCCGGGTAAAACTGATTTTCCAGCCATCGGAAGAAAATACTCTTGGAGCTAAAACAGTCATTGCCCAAGGTGTGATGGAGGATGTGGATGCCATATTTGGCATTCATCTTTTCTCGGATATTCCTTATGGAACCATCAGTGTGGAGCCTGGTCCAAGAATGGCGCAGACAGATCGTTTTACCATCACATTTGAAGGGAAAGGAGGCCACGCCGGAAAGCCACATTTATGTGTGGACTCCACGGTTCTTGCGGCAGAGTTTGTCCTGGCTGCTCAGACCATCGTTTCCAGACAGGTGAATCCAGTGGATGCAGCGGTGGTGACCATCGGAAGCCTTCATTCCGGAACACAGTATAACATTATTTCTCCAAAAGCTGTTTTAGAAGGAACATGCCGTAGTTTTCATATAGAAACGGCTCGTTTACTAAAGGAGAGCATTGAAAGAAAAGCATCTGCCATTGCCATGTCTTATGGTGCAGAATTCTCCATCGATTATGATTTTGGCAGTCATCCACCGTAGATAATCATGAGGCATTCAGCAAAGCCATCGAAGAGAGTGCAAAAGGTATTCTGACGCAGTCACAGTTTGCCCATGTAGATCCATTGATGCTAGGTGAGGACTTCTCCTGGTATCAGACCATGGTCCCTGGCGTTTTCGCATTTGTAGGATGTGGAAAGATAGAGGGAGAATCCTATCCAAACCATCATC
The DNA here is from genome assembly GCA_030531555.1 of Eubacteriales bacterium. GTDB lineage: Bacteria > Bacillota > Clostridia > Lachnospirales > Lachnospiraceae > Anaerobutyricum. The sequence continues at coordinate 10,729 of JAUNNI010000056.1, forward strand.
CAAAGTTTGATATTGAAGAAAGAGCCTTGGTGGACGCTGTTGCTTTATATCTTGCCGCAGTTTTCACATTTCAGGAAAATAATAATTGACAAATGATACCGCTTGTACTATAATAATTTTTGTTGAGTGGTGTGGGATCTTAGCTCAGCTGGGAGAGCATCTGCCTTACAAGCAGAGGGTCACAGGTTCAAGTCCTGTAGGTCCCACTTTTAACTTTATATGGCGGGATAGCTCAGTTGGCTAGAGCACACGGTTCATACCCGTGGTGTCGCTGGTTCGAATCCAGTTCCCGCTATTGATTGTAAGCCGTAGATTTGTATCTGCGGCATTTTTTTTACCGTAAAATAAAAAAGAAAACGAGGGATTCATATGAGAATTGGTAGCGGATATGACGTACATCGTCTTGTAGAAGAACGCAAATTGATTTTAGGAGGAGTGGAGATTCCTTATGAAAAAGGGCTTTTAGGCCATTCCGATGCAGACGTATTATTGCATGCCATCATGGATGCACTCCTTGGGGCTGCAGCACTTGGTGATATTGGAAAACATTTTCCAGATACAGATCCAGCATATAAAGGTGCAGATAGCATGCAGCTTTTATCCCATGTAAAAGGACTTTTGGAAGAACGTGCTTATTTCATTGAAAATATCGATGCAACCATCATTGCTCAGAGACCTAAGTTGGCTCCATATATTCCACAGATGAAAGAAAACATTGCAGCTTGTCTGGGAATCCAGGGTGGTCAGGTGAACGTAAAGGCGACCACAGAAGAAGGTCTTGGCTTCACTGGAGAAGGATTGGGAATTGCAGCTTCGGCAGTATGTTTACTTTCTGAGATTCAGAATTATGTGGGAGCAGATCTTATGGTCAGTGAACATTCCTGCGAGGGATGTCCAGGCTGTCAGAAAGCACAGGAGGAGACAGAATGATCCGTTTGGAAGAAGGCAATCAGAGAGAAGAATTGTTTGAAATGTGGCAGGAGATCTTCCACGATACCATTCCTTATACTCAGTTTTATTTTGATGAGGTTTATGGAAAAAATGAGATTCTTTTGGAAGAGGATGGAGAAGAACTTCGAGGTATGCTTCATTTGAACCCTTATACGATGCTGATGGTGGACAAGGAAGTGGATGCTCATTATATTGTTGGGGTATCCACCAAAGAAGATTATAGAAGACAGGGCATCATGAGAAGTCTGTTAGATGAATCATTTCGTATGCTTCGGAAGAAAAAAGAAGCCTTTACCTATCTGATGCCGGCTGATGAGGCATATTATCTTCCATTTTCTTTCCGTTTTGGTATGGTGCAGTATGAGCAGGAGCTGGAACCTGGACTTGTCGTTCATGATGAAAAAGGATATACCTTCACTCGTGCAGCCTTAGTAGATCCTTCCGAGTATGTTTTCATAGAAAATGAGTATAAAAAAGGGAAATTTGCCATGGCGACGAAGGTGGATGAGGATTATCTCCGTCGCCTGGATGTGGAAGTAAAAAGTGAATTTGGCTGTTTCTTCTATGTAAAGAAGGAAGGAAAGCCAATGGGACGTTTTGTGGTTTACGCGGAGGATGATTTCCTCGCAATCTCTCAGATGGTTTGTTATGAAGATGCATGTCGAGAAGAATTCTTACAGCAGATGTTACAATTTTGCGATGAGAGATATCATTTCCGTCAGTATCGCATTACATATGCAGAGGATTGGAAAGAGAATTTATTAGTTTCGAAACAGTTTGGGCAGATTCATATTTTCCAGACCAGAACCCACCCAATCATCATGTTCCGTATTACAGATCTTGAAAGTCTTGCTCCTTATTTAAAAGCAAAAGAAGAAGTTTCCTGCATTCTTAAGGTGGAGGATGAGCAGATCGCAGATCAGGCAGGTTATTACCGGTTTGTTGGGGATCAGAATGGTATGACAATCCAGAAAATAGCAGAGGAAGCTCCGATTACGGCGGACGGGTCTGTCTCTATCGACGAACTTACTGCAAGAATCTTTGGTAATTTAGATCAGGTAGATAAAGGCCCAAAAGAGAGCTTTAACGAAGCAGCTGTGTCTTTTTGGACAAACCTTTCTACCCTGGCTCCAATCGAGATTCCAGAAATTGTATAAGTCAGCAATTTTACGAAAAATAGGTTGACAAAGACCCCAAAAATCAATAAACTTAAATGGATGAAAAGCGACGAACGGAAAGAGTATGTCAAAAGAAAAGTCTCCAGAGAAAGGAAGCCATGGGCTGGAAGCTTCCCAAGATATTTCCTGACAGAAAGTGCATCCGGGAGCTGAGATCGTGAACAAGAATGCTTAGCGATTTCCGTACCAGGCGTTAACGGTTTGAGTGAAGACATAGATTATGTCTTAATTAGAGTGGAACCACGGATACCCCGTCTCTTATTTTGAGGCGGGGATTTTTTTGCTATGCATATCCAATACATTTATCAGGAGGAAGAACATGAAATTATACAATACTTTGACAAAATGCAAAGAAGAATTCGTTCCAGTAGAAGAAGGAAAAGTTGGAATCTACGTATGTGGACCAACTGTATACAACTATATCCACATTGGTAATGCAAGACCAATGGTAGTATTTGATACGGTACGTCGTTACTTTGAATACAAAGGATACGATGTAAACTATGTATCTAATTTCACAGACGTTGATGATAAAATCATCAAAAAAGCCATCGAAGAAGGTGTTGACGCTTCTGAAATTTCCGAACGTTTCATCAAAGAATGCAAAAAAGACATGGCTGGTCTTAATGTAAAAGAAGCAACAACTCATCCAAAGGCTACTGAAGAAATCGATGGCATGATCGATATGATCGAACAGCTCATCGAAAAAGGCTACGCTTATGAAAAGAATGGTACTGTTTACTTCCGCACAAGAAAATTCGAAGGTTACGGAAAACTCTCCAAAAAGAACCTTGATGACATGCAGGCTGGTATCCGTATCGCAGTAAGTGATGAAAAAGAAGACTCCATGGACTTCGTTCTTTGGAAACCTAAAAAAGAAGGCGAACCATCCTGGCCATCACCATGGGGCGACGGTCGTCCAGGCTGGCATATCGAATGTTCCGTAATGTCCAAAAAATACATTGGTAACACCATCGATATCCATGCAGGTGGCGAGGACCTTGTATTCCCACATCATGAAAACGAAATCGCTCAGTCCGAAGCATGTAATGGCGAAGAATTCGCAAAATACTGGATGCACAATGCATTCCTTAATATCGATAACAAGAAAATGTCCAAATCCGCTGGTAACTTCTTCACAGTGCGTGACATCAGCGAAAAATACCCATTACAGGTAATTCGTTTCTTCATGTTAAGCGCACACTACAGAAGCCCACTTAATTTCAGCGATACATTAGTGGAAGCATCCAAGAATGGTCTTGATCGTATCCTCACATGTGTAGATACATTAAAAGGCTTAGAAGCAGCTGCTGCAGAAGGTCCAATGAACGAAGCAGAAGAAGCAAATGTAGCGCAGGTAAAAGAATTAGTTGCCAAATACGAAGCAGCTATGGAAGATGACTTTAACACAGCAGACGCAATCGCAGCGATCTTCGAGTTGGTTAAACTTGCAAATGTTACAGCAAAAGAAGCAAGCAAAGCATACGTAAGCTACGTAAAAGAAACCATCGAAAAACTCTGTGATATCCTTGGTGTAGTGACAGAAAAAGAAGAAGAGCTTCTTGATTCCGACATTGAAGCTTTAATCGAAGAACGCCAGCAGGCAAGAAAAGCTAAAAACTTCGCAAGAGCAGACGAAATCCGTAACGAATTATTAGAAAAAGGTATCATCTTAGAAGATACAAGAGCAGGCGTAAAATGGAAAAGAGCTTAGGAATTCTTAACGAACATTTTCCATTGACAGAAAATGAGCTGCGCACTTATTCTGCGCTTTCCTTTGCCTATATTGGTGACAGTATCTATGATGTGATTATTCGCACCATGGTGGTCACCAAAGGCAACACACGCCCAAATAAATACCATAAAGATGTCATCAAGCTGGTCAATGCCAACGCACAGACTCAGATTATGGGAAAGATCAAAGATGTGTTGACAGAAGACGAACTGGCCGTATTCCGACGCGGCAGAAATGCCAAGACCAGCTCTGTGGCAAAAAATCAGAGCAATCATGATTATCGTATTGCCACAGGATTTGAAGCATTGATTGGATATCTTTATCTGTCTGGAAAAATGGAACGTATTTTAGAACTGATTGAGATTGGTTTAGGGGAAGATTCTGCTTGCCCGAACACATAAAAAGGAGTTAGATCATGGCATACGAAGAATGTACGATCATCGGTAGAAATGCCGTTTTAGAAGGCTTTCGCTCCGGTAAAACCATTGATAAATTATTTGTGCTCGACGGTTGTCAGGATGGCCCTGTAAAGTCCATCTTAAGAGAAGCCAAAAAACAGAGCACTCTCATTAAATTTGTTTCCAAAGAAAAATTAGACTCTCTCTCCGAAAGAGGAAAACATCAGGGAGTTGTTGCCATCGCGGCAGCTTTTGAATACGCGGAGATTGAAGATTTATTTGCTAAGGCAGAAGAAAAAGGAGAAGACCCATTCTTCATCCTTTGTGATGAGATTGAAGATCCACACAACTTAGGCGCTATCATCCGTACGGCAAATCTCGCAGGAGCTCACGGTGTCATCATCCCAAAACGACGCGCGGTAGGTCTGACTGGAACCGTAGCAAAAGTCAGTGCCGGAGCTCTTCATTATACACCAGTTGCCCGTGTTACAAATATGGCCAGAACCATCGAAGAGTTAAAAGAGCGCGGTATGTGGTTTGCCTGTGCTGATATGGGCGGTGAAGTGATGTACCAGCAGAACTTAACAGGTTCCATTGGGCTTGTCGTAGGCAACGAAGGAAGCGGCGTGAGCCGTCTGGTAAGAGAAAAGTGCGACTACATCGTTTCCATTCCGATGAAAGGGGATATCGATTCCTTGAATGCTTCTGTAGCGGCAGGTGTTCTCTCTTTTGAAATTGTAAGACAGAGAATGAATCAGAAATAACAGAATACAAATATAAAAAAAGCGTCTGCAACTTATGTTGCAGGCGCACTTTTTATATCCCATATGAAATAATTCCAAATGAATTCTAACGGAAATCCATCTTCTTGTAATCATTTACATCACGTTTGGATCGGAAATCCTGAAGATTAATCAATTCTTTAATACGAGGTTCATGTTTTTCTACATAAAGAAGAACCTTATAATGTTTTAAAACATGCTTACGATAAGTTTTATTTACAAATTTGTAGCTTTCAAACTTACTGATCTGTTCTGAAGTAACACTGTGAGTTTCATCAAAACAAGCTCTGGCTTCGTGTTCAAATAAGCGATAGTAAGCTTTGGTTTCCTCATCTGGAAGAGCGTTGAAAATCATTTCATTTTTCATGACAGCAGCGAAAGCCTGAAGCTTCTTCAAAGAAACACGGTGGCGCTTAATGGTAAGAGATAAGTATTTATACCATGTGTTACGGAACTTGATATAGTACTCACTGACACCGCCATCATAAACATCAAGACCTTTACAGAAATTGAAGTTACGCTTCATATATACATAATCAAAAAGAATATTCTGAATCAGGTAACTGATGAAATATCCAATACGATAGATGAAGGAAGTGTACTTCTCATAGTAAAGATAATCGTCCAGATTTACATTCATGCCTCGGATTCTGTTATTGCGAACATTAATGCGAATGATGGCATACAAAATGATTACGACAATCAGAATGAGAAGGCCGATTCGAAATTCTTCCTGATAAGGGCCGTTCATAAAAACAGATTTTGATAAACCATAGATACTCATGGCCACAGCGGCAACTATGGTAATAAACATTTCAAACATATTGTATGAATCCCTCCTTTTTACTCCATTCTATCATACCTTATTCCCCAATTAAAAACAATTGTTTTATCGAGAAACCATGTGTAAAATAACAAGATTTCACAAGATAAAAATGACAATTAAATTCAAGTATTCATGGAAAAGGTGCTAAAATTTGCATTGAAAAATTGCATTCCTATACAAGCCATGCTATACTCCAAGCAAATATCTTTCATAGAGGAAAGGATGAGTAATATGGCAAATAGGAAGCATGAGAATATCATTTTAATTGGCATGCCAGGAGTTGGTAAAAGTACCATCGGAGTTATTCTGGCCAAGGAATTGGGATATCAATTCTTAGATTCTGACCTTCTGATCCAGCAACAGGAAAAACGCCTCTTAAAAGAAATCATTGAAATGGATGGTGTGGATGGCTTTCTTGCCATTGAGAATCAGGTGAATTGCGATATAGAAGAAAGAGGCTGCGTCATCGCAACCGGAGGAAGCGCAGTCTATGGAAAAGAGGCAATGGAACATTTCAAAGAAATCGGGACCGTCGTTTATCTCCATTGCTCCTATGAGATTCTTTCAAAAAGACTGGGGGATCTGAGAGGAAGAGGAGTCGTTTTAAAGGATGGACAGACCCTTTGGGATATTTATGAAGAGAGAAGAATCCTTTATGAAAAATATGCAGACTTGATTGTGACAGAAGAACACCATGGTATTGAAGAAACATTGCACCTTCTAATGAAAGAACTACAATAAAGTAGCATATTTATAAAATCAAGTGTTATTTATTATAATAACATAGAAAATTTGTTCGATTTTTCGTAAAATATCGTGAAATTTTACATAGATACATTCCGAAACTTTTGTGGTATAGTTGTAGACATCTGGTTTGATATGTAAAAAATCGACCATATGTTCCCGTTAACGTATTACAGATTAGATCAAGACGATCAGAAAAGGAGATGTAACTATGATTCGAAAATTATTATCTGTGAAAAAAATTACTGCAGCAGTTATGGCTTCTGCTATCCTTGTAACAGGATTATGGAACCCAGTATCTGCTGACGCTGCAAGCAAGAGCAAAAAGGTTGCATACCGCACATATACAGCAGTTGATTTGGAAGGAAAATCAAAGAAGGTTGGTAGCCGTTACATTGGCTTTGATGGATTAAACTATACAGTAAAGCTCTCTGCAAAGAAAGAAGCAAAAACATTTGGCCCAACAACAGCTGGAAGCCAGATTTCCACCAACGGTGTTTACGCATTCTACCAGAATGGTGAGGACAAGATTGTTAGAACAACTCTTTCCACAGACAAGAGCGTTACCATTCTTAAAGATGTTTCTGGCGAAGTAACACATGTATATGGAAGCAGTCTTTTCTATCAGACAAGCGACGAAGATGGAAAAACAGCATTAACATGCTACAACACAAAGAAGAAAACAAGCAAAGTGATCAATAAGGATGTAGACGTAAAGAATATTTCCGTTGCTGGAAAATACATGTTCTATGGTTACGCCAACAAAAATAAGCTTGTTGTTCGTGATTGCGCCAAAGGAAAAAATACTCTTGTTTCTTTAGATAAAACAAGCCATGTAAAAACAAACGGCATTGAAGCAATCTACTTTGCATACAATGAAGAACTTGAGACATACGAAGTAACTTCCTACAACATTGCGAAGAAAGAAAATAAGGTATTAACAAGCGTTGCCACATTTGATACTGCAGCGATTTCAGATAATCTGAAAACAGTAGTTTATCAGGCAAATGGTAAATATTACAAATATGATGTAAAAAGCGGTAAAACAAAAGTAATCAAAGAAGCAGAATATTTAAAATACTAATTTTTAGATTGTGAAGAAATATGGTGCCAGGAGTTTCATCCTGGCATCTTTCTTTTTATAATTGTTGATAATTCAGTTGACAAAGGTTTCTTCCTATGATATGATATTGCTCGTTGAAGAAATCATTCTTTGATGCTGCTGTAGCTCAGTCGGTAGAGCGTCGCCTTGGTAAGGCGGAGGTCTCGAGTTCAAGTCTCGTCAGCAGCTTTTTTTATTGCCCAAAACCTTTATTTATAAGGGTTTTGGGCGTTTTGTGTTTTATTGATAAAATCTAGTCTTTTTTCTATCACAATATTGTAGTATGATGTTATAAAAAACGGGGAATGGAATGA
>JAUNNI010000057.1 GCA_030531555.1 Eubacteriales bacterium
ATAGCCGTAACCATAGCCATATCCGTAGCCATAGCCTGTGATACCTACTTCTGCCTGATTAAGAACACAACCACAAATTGGGAGTTCTTCTTCTGCCAAGTTCATAACACCTTCGACGATGTCTCGGGCATTGGCATAGTCCTGACGGACAACGAAGAGTGCAGAGTCTGCGTATTTTGCAAGGATGCTGGCATCAGCTAACATGGCACTTGGTGGTGTATCCAATATGACGTAGTCTGCCAGACTTTTTAAATCCTCAATCAGATTTTTTGCACCATTTCCATTAAGAATGCCGATCGTATCTGTAACACGCTCACCACCTGGAAGTAAACATAATGGAAGATTTTTGTAAGCAATCAATGTATCTTCCAAAGAAGCATCACCATTAACCACATCGATCGTTCCTATACCTCTGCCTTCCATATTCATGTAAGTATGAAGGGTTGGAGAACGGAGATCAAAGTCCACAAGAATTACTGTTTTTCCTTTGCGGGCAAGTCCCAATGCCAAGTTACAGGAAATCGTACTTTTTCCTTCGCTAGGGATGGCAGAAGTAACAATGAATACTTTATGACCATTTTTGTTGGCATCTTGTTCCAGTCTGGTTCGGATGGAGCGGATGGATTCTATGAATTTGCCTGGAATACGATAATTGTCAAGCAACATAAGATTCGCACTTTCATCCATATTTTTGCCTCGTTTTTTGAAATGAACTTTTGGAACTGGTCCATAACAATCTACGTTGAGGTATTTTTCGAAATCTTCTTCTTTACGAATGGTTTTTTTGGTGATAGCCATTACGCATAAAAGGAAAATGGATGCGATTATCCCAATAGTAAAGCCTGTTTTGGCTGCAGATTTACATCCTTCTGGATTCATTGGAACACTTGGAATACCACTGCGATCCATTTCTACCAATTTGGTGGCACCGATAACATCCTGACAGAGTTTCTTATAATTGTTGAGAACAGACTGAAGCATACTATAAGCAACCTGAGGATCTCGACTGGTACAGGAAATCGTCAGCATATTGGTACCTTCGATATTTTCTACTTTAATTTTGCCGGGCAGTTTGTTGCTGCCAAGATCCTTTGACACGATTTGTTTCATGGAATCGGAAGATAAAAGGATCTGCATGGTTTTTCCAAGATTATTTGCTGTAGTCTGATCATAGAAATTAGAAGCATAAGAATAAGGTGCATTGGCATTTACTGTATAAGTAATGGAAGCACGATATTGTGCCTTATAAGTAATTTTTCTTTGAAAATAAAAGAAAGTGGATATCACACTGATCATAATAATCAAAAGCCACCATATGCGAAGGAAGGATTTGAACATATCATCTATGACATTGGTAATATCTATCTTTTCTATCTGAGTATTATATCTGGAAGATGAAACTTTCTCATTATATTGACTCATCTTTTATTCATCTCCCTTCTCATGATTTCCAGAATATACGCTTATGTATTCCTTGCTTTCTTTTTTACTATAATCTGCATATTGAAGATAATCATCCTCACTATTCTTAAAGTCATAGGAATATTTATTATAATTCTGGTTTGGATTGATCTGGCTGCTTTCCCCATATACACGGTATCTACTAATTGTGTTGCGATCATTGAATGTTTTTACATTGTTGAAGACTACACCAAGCAGCTTTCTGCCATTACGATTTAAACGGGCGATGCAATCATTGATATCTCGTACAGAAGCGATATTTTGTCTTACGACTAATACTGCTGTATCAATGATTTCCATCCATTCCTGTGTATCTGCCGCCAAGGCCATTGGGGAAGAGTCAATTACTATATAATCAAACTGATTCTCTAAGATTCCAATCACCTTTGTCATCAAATCCTGAGAAATCATATCGGTAGAGTCCGGATAACGAACACTATTCAAGATAAAAGAAAGGTTCAGATTGTCTTTCGTGCAGATCAGGTTGTGAATATCTGCTTTACCATTTAATACTTCTCCGAAGTTTTCAATCTCTTCTGGATCCATATCGAAAATCTTGAATAAAGCTGGTTTACGGAAGTCACCATCTAAAAGAAGAACTTTATTGGAGCGTTTGGATAATGCCAAAGCGATATTTGCTGCCACAGTGGATTTTCCTTCATTTTCCATAACACTAGTAACAAGAACAGTCTTCGCATGTCTTCTTCCCATTTTGGTAGAGATTTTACTTCCTATCTTTTTCATGGATTCGGAATAACGGAAACTTACCATTGGGTCGGACATAAGAATGGCTCTTTTTTCCTTCTTTTTCATCATTTTCTTGTATTTTTTCTCGTGTTTTAAAATACCCAACATCTTAGCATCAAGTTTTTCTTCCACATCTTCTTCTCTGCGAACGGTATCTTTTAAGAATGATAAAAATCCTAAGAAAATAATACTTCCCACCATGCCAATGAAGAATGACTGAATCATACCCTTTTGTGGAGTGAATTCCTTGTTGGATTTGGTTGGAATCTCCGGTGGCAGTAATTCATTCAATACAACCTCACCGATCATGGTCTTTACGATATCATAATAGTTATTCATGATGGCAATATAGACATCATGAGCCAATTTTGGACTATTTTCTGTTACAGTAATCTCCAGAAGATTGGTATCCTCCACTCGTTCTGCTGTCGCTTTTCCAGGCATGGTGGAAAAACCAAGAGCCTGGCCAACTTTGTTTTTCATCAAATCACTGTTTAATACATTTTCAAATGCACTGGCTGTAGCCGACGCATTGGATAAATTGGAGTAGATATCCGTGGTAGCCGTTCTTGAATTAACAGTAAATGTTGCCTTCATGGTATAGGTAGGCTGATATCTCAAATACTGTGCAGAATAAGAGAAAAGCATGGCAGCGAAAGAAATCATGAGAATGATGGACCATTCTTTCAGGACATCTTTGATCATTGTGTACCAATCGAAGTGTATGGTTTTGGATGAAGTTCCATCTTTCATTATTGAATCCATCTTTATTCCTCCACAATCACAATTAATTCCGTTGTGCCGACAACATCTTCGTCACGTTCTTTCATAGTTACTTTGTATGTTACGGTATACATACCTGGTTCTTGATAATTTACTGCACTGTCATCGATACTGATGAGGTTCCAGCTGATTGTTTTCTCACCAATACCCTCACCATCTACCGGTTTGTAATTGCGACCATAAAACTGTACTTTATCCACTAATTTGCTATAGTTTATCTTATGATTCACTTTAATATAACGAACATAATGTTTTAAAAGAACACTCGGTTTGAGATCTTCATTTCCACTTGTAATCTTAATGGTAAGTGGTAAGGATGCGATATCTCCAGCGCTATTTTTTACCTGAAGGACTGCATCATAGGAACCACCGGTATCCGAATAAATATCTGTTTCATCTTTAAAATGTATCTTTCCGGTAATATCACCATCAATGATATCATTTGCTGTAGTATGGGCCAGGAATCGAGTCTCACCAGTACGGAAAACCATCGGTTCTGTAATATCAAAATGAGGAGAGCGATAGTCTTTGTATTCAATCTCTCTTACTGCCTTACTTACATTGTTACTGCGGTCGAAGGCCGCGATTGTCACATAACGTTTCCCATCCTGAAAGTTGGAAATGTTATCGATTGTGAGAGTGTCTGTCACATCTCCGTCCTTATTGTCTGTGGCCGTCACACCGGCTAAAAGAACCTCCGGGCCGTCTTCCACACTTACTTTTAAAGAGTCTTCCTCCATCGTGATTACTGGTTTTATATTATCAATGCCACGTCCGTGTTTTACGCGGATATATGCTACAGATGCAATCGCGCACAGCAATATGATAAAACTGATCAGTCTTAATCTTTTCATCTGTTTTATACCTTCCTCTTCTTTCAATCTTCTAAAGTCACTCTAGGGCTTACCGCTGCTATCTGACCTCAAATGGTTTGAGGTCTTCTGGTCGAATGGAGATTCCACGGATAATCTTTCTTGGATTTCCATCTAATAGTTTATGAGCCAGTTTCTCGGAATATCTTGTGCGAAGAAAATGAGAAATCTCTCCCATTTCTGTGGTTCGACTATTTGGTCTGTGGGCGTCGCTGGCAATACAGGTAATCAGATTATGATTTAAAAATTCCTGTGCTGTGTATTGGACATCTTCTCCAAATCTTCCTAAGATGCTTCCTTTATTAATCTGAGATAAAACTCCTCGTTTCATCCAATGATACAAGACATCTGGCTGATCTTGCACGTTAAAATATCGTTCTGGATGAGCGATGATTGGACGTTTGCCCAATCGTAACAGCTCATAAAGTACGTATTCCATGAACCGGATCGATTCTTGGAAATTGAACTCTATAAGATAGTAACTACTACCATTAATTGGGAGCAATGCTCCATCCATAATTTTCTCGATTACATCCGGTGTACTGAAAATCTCCATCCCCCTTACAATACGGAGTGGGAATCCTCCTCTTCGTAAACGTTCCGCAAATTCCTCAAATAAATCATCCAGATATCGATTGTTATAATTTAAATATAAGTTCGGGATATTGCTGTGGTGAGTACATACTATCGTATCAACGCCAGTATCGGCCGCCATCGCTGCCATGCGATAGGAATCGTCCCAGTTTCTGGCACCATCATCAATCCCTGGCAAAATATGAGTATGAATATCTACCATAGCTTTTTCCTTTCTATCTTTGTAGCAGGTTACCCCTGACTCTTATTCAGTGACATGAACTTTAAGAATCTTTGTTTTTACAGAAGTACCTTTAATTCCGGTGAGATCGTATTTTACTTTATAGTCACCAAGAACCGCACTGTCCACATTGGAATCGATTTCAACGGATTCTGTCTGATTACTTCCATCATAATCCACCGCATAAAGGATATAATCGTGAGGCTCAAAAACATCCCCTAGTTTTACATTTACTTCTTCTTCCGTTAATTTAAGATGTGGAATAGCAAATGCACTCGCCACATTTTGCTCCTGCATCGCGGAGTCTCCGAACTGATTGGTCACAGAAATTACTACGTGGAAAGTACCGTCATAATCGGTTGTTGGAGCCACCTCAATTTTTGCCTGATCTGTGCAATCATGACCGAAACCATCCTGGACCCTATAGCTGCCCTGATATAATTTCTTAAGGTCACCCAATGTATCGTCAGACAAATCAGCTAACGACTTGGTAATTTCCACGGATGGTCCAGAATAATCGGTAAGCTCCAATTTGCGTACAGAAGTTCCTTCCATCTCTCCGTCAGTGTATAAATATTCAATCTCTTTGTTGGTTTCTCCGGTAATAATATAGGTAAGAAATTCTTTAGACAGCTCATTTCCTTCAGAATCCTTTACCGTAACATCAACAAACGGATCAAATGGTTCTTCTCCATCATAAACCAATGCGTTTTCCCCAAAATCAATGATAATGTTACCGGTGCTCTGTCCTACACGAGTCTTGGCACCTTCCACATGATCTCGCTTGTTATTAATATATGTGATAACCTTGGAAAATCCAGGGACATTGTAGTCAAATACAAAAAGCAGCACGAGATTTACGACTGCCAGCAATGTTACAATATATCGAAAAATAGGTAAAATACCATTTTCTCTTTTTGATTTGTTTTTCATATGCATCTTCCTTTGAAAAACTCCTACAAAAATGCGGTGATTCTCTTCCAAAAACCACCGCATTCCGTGTTGTTTAATTTAATTAAGCTCTGTCAAGTTCTTTTTTTGTGAAAGCTAAGATTCCACCAGAGATTGCGAATAATGCAACTGCAACTTCTGCCATTCCATTATCTGCTGTCTTAGGAGAATTTTTCTTCTTTGTGCTTGTTTTCTTAACTGGATCTACTGTAACGCTGTCATCTTCTACTGCATCAACGTTAGCAGAAACTGTCATAGGAACTGCCATAAGCATAACAAGACTTAATACTAAGAATAAATATTTTTTCACTTTTCACGCCCTCCTTATAGGAATTATTGTAAGTTATTATACTCTTTTTTTAACCTATTATCAATACCATTTTAGCTCATTAAATCAATTTTGTAAAGATTTCTTGGTCTAATAACACTTTATTTTTTTAAGATTTCTTGTTAATTTTTTGACTACTAATTTGTTATTTCATAGAAGGTATCAAGAACAATCTGATATAAGGCTTCCTGATCTGGATAAAATTCTGTGAATTCTGTTTTCTTTTTATGCTCTACACTTCCCGGAATACTAACCATGGAATTGTTGAATCCTTTGTTCAACAGTAACGTTGCATAATATACAAGCTCAGATGGTGTGATATCTGTAACCATATCATCGCTGAATTTGGAGTACAAATCCAAAGGAAGGCCCAGATCTTTCTTTGTCATATTAATTGCTTTTTTGGAAAATGCTGTGATGTACTGTTTCTGTCTTTCCATACGGGCATCGTTATTATCGATATTTTCCTCGCCTTTTTCAATGACTGTTTTTCTATGACGAATATAATACTCTGCCTCATCTCCCATAAGAGTAACCACATTGCCTTTGACAAGGTCTGGGTAATTGTCATTTACATTCAAATCCTCTAATACGGTAACTTCTACACCGCCAATTGCATCATTGAGAGACTTAACACAGGATAAGTCGATGGATACATACTGATTGATTGGCATACCATAAAGAAGTCTGGAAACTGCTTTTAAAGTATTCTTACAGCTGGTTTCTTTTCCATCACCGTAAGCATAAGCCGCAGCAACCTGCATGAGGTTCTGTTTCCAATATGTTCCGTCACTGTTATACTGGTCAACCATAACCATACTGTTACGGGAAATCGGAATCATCTTAGTTTCACCAGTTTTATGGTTCACTGTGATGAGAATCAGTGTATCGGACTGGCCGCCGGCACCATACTCTGTCTCTTCTTCTTCATAGTTTTCTTTATCAACACCGATAAATAAAATACTGCTGATGTTTCTATTTAACGTATAATTTACGCCTTTATATGTGACATTAATACCACCGTTTTCTGAGATGGCTTTATCGCCAATCTGGATTTCTTCTGTAGTCTCTGCTTCTAAGGCTGCTTTATGACCTCGATAATTCATAAATGCATAGGTTCCTCCACCAATGACAATCAGAAGTAAAAGGATTAATAAAATCGCACGAATGATCTTGCTTGCCTTGCCTCGTTTCTTTTTCGGTTTTTCTTTCTTTCCGTCATTTTCACTCTGGCTATGTCTTGTTGGTTTTTGGTTGCCTTTTTCTTCAAAACGTACTTCTTTCTCTGGTGTACCATTTTTGTTTGTCTGGTATCCAGTAAATCCCGGAGCCTGATTATCTCTCCAGTGATTGGAAATTACCGATTGAAGTTCTTCATTCACTTTTTCTCCGTTCATTTTAGCCGGATCAGAATTATGATGTTCTCTATTTGTTCTTTTTGTCATATTTTAAAACTCCCTGTACTAAATAACGTTCTTCTGGCTGACCTCCCACACATGTTGACAAGGTAATGATGGTATCATCGGTTGTCAACTGTGTTCCCTCTCTAACATTGGCACCCATGACATGGGGATCTGTAATATTGGCAAGGTACTCTGCGTACACTTTCTCATTGGTAAAATCATATGCAGATAAAATGTGCATATCATCGGTTATATAAGATGCAAAGATTTCATAGACCAAAGTACGATCTGGAAGATAAATATAGATATATTTGTTTTTCTCAAAGAATTTCATATCCTCAAACTGATGAAGTCCTTTAAACATCGTACCATTTCTCATGTTATGACCATAAATGATCGTGTTGTTGTCGGTAAAATCCGCTGCATTGAGATCTTCCATGTAGATACATCCGCTGTAGGATGGCTCTTTGTACATGTCATAGTTCAAGTAAAATGTCTGATCTTCCCCCTCATGTCTGGCAATCGGATAGTCAATCTTGGTTCCTTTGACATAGATCCAGGCGATGAGCTCATCATTATACTCGTGAAGTTTCTCAAAATTAATCTTTTTGTCGCTGTCCTTTGTAAAGACATCATCTGGAATCGGTGTGGTATAACCATCCCTCTCTCCATTGAATTCCAGATCCAGAAGATCCTCAATACTGATTTTCTCCTGCGTGGTGGATTCCGCCATCTCTTTCATCATTGCCTCTTTTTTGGCCTGTTCCATGTTATGGTAGACACGGTAACCAAGATAACCGGCTGATCCAATGCATATACACAGTGCCAGAACAAAAATAATTCTCAATCCTGTCTTCTTCATGTTCACTTCCCCTTTTGAGATATTAGTCCAGTTAACATTATAGAGTTTTTAAAGCATAAAATCAACCTATCTATCTTGAGAATTTCTGTGAATTTTCTTTTATTTTTCTTTCAGAGAAAGGACATTGCCGAACGAAATGGTCACTTTTCCTTAAACTTCTCTCTATCCTCAAAAAAAGAGCCAGAATCCAGATTCGTCCTTGTCAAGTTGACTGGGATGAATCCATTTTCTGACTCATTTTATATGGGAACGCCTCAGCGTTCTTATTCTTTTTTATTTGGCCGCCATGTCGATACGAAGCAATGCTTTCTTAAGCGCAAGCTCTGCACGCATGATATCGTACTCACCAGATTCGCTGCTTAAGCGGCGTTCTGCACGAATTTTCGCTTCTTCTGCTCTTTTTAAGTCGATATCTTCCGGCCATTCCACAGATTCGGTTAAGATGGTTACCTTATCACCGGTAATCTCAACAAAGCCTGTGTGAAGTGCTGCGTTTTTCTTAGATTCCGCAGATTCTGTGATGATCAGTTCTCCTGGAGCGAGAATCTGTGTCATTGGGATATGGGAGGCATATACACCAACTTCTCCCTCTACAGTGTTATACTCTACCATCTCTACATCATTGTTGTAGAAGATCTTGTCCGGGGAGATGATCTCAAGCTTGAATAACTTATCTGCCATGCAATCACCTACTTATAGAATCTTGCCAATACATCGGCCATGCTTCCGGCATTTAAGAACATACCTTCTGGGATTTCATCGTAATTTCCAGCAAGAAGATCACTGAAGCCCTGGATGGTTTCAGATAATGGAACGTAACGTCCTTCGGTACCTGTGAACTGTTCTGCTACGAAGAATGGCTGAGAAAGGAATCTCTGAACCTTACGTGCACGAGCAACGAGAAGTTTTTCGTCTTCAGAAAGCTCGTCCATACCAAGGATTGCGATGATGTCCTGAAGTTCTTTATAACGCTGTAAGATTTCCTGTACACCACGTGCTACCTGATAGTGTTTTTCCCCTACAACTCGTGGATCAAGGATACGAGATGTGGATTCAAGTGGATCTACCGCTGGGTAGATACCCTGTTCTACGATGGCACGGGAAAGTACGGTTGTCGCATCAAGATGGGCAAATGTTGTTGCAGGAGCAGGGTCAGTTAAGTCATCGGCTGGTACGTATACCGCCTGTACAGATGTGATGGAACCGTTCTTTGTGGAAGTGATACGTTCCTGAAGAGCACCCATTTCTGTCTGTAAAGTTGGCTGATAACCTACGGCACTAGGTACACGTCCTAAGAGGGCGGATACCTCGGAACCTGCCTGTGTGAAACGGAAAATGTTATCGATGAAGAGAAGAACGTCTTTTCCACCTTCATCACGGAAGTTCTCAGCGATGGTAAGTCCGGTAAGACCAACACGCATACGAGCTCCAGGTGGTTCGTTCATCTGTCCGAATACCATGGCTGTTTTTTCGATAACGCCAGATTCACTCATTTCTCTATATAAGTCATTACCCTCACGGGTTCTTTCACCTACACCGGTAAATACGGAATATCCACCGTGCTCTGTGGCGATGTTACGGATTAATTCCTGAATTAATACGGTTTTACCTACACCGGCACCACCGAACAGACCGATTTTACCACCCTTCTGGTAAGGGCAGAGGAGGTCAACGACCTTGATACCTGTCTCTAAGATTTCTGTATTAGTAGACTGTTCTGCAAAGGAAGGAGCTTTTCTGTGGATTGGTTTGCGTTCCACGTCTGCTGCGATCTCCTTGTTGTCGATTGGATCACCTAATACGTTGAAGATACGTCCAAGTGTTACTTCACCAACTGGTACGGAGATAGGGCCGCCAGTAGCGACTACTTCCATTCCTCGAACCAGACCGTCAGAAGAACCCATGGCGATACATCTTACGGTGTCATCTCCAAGGTGCTGTGCAACTTCTGCAACCAGCTTAGAACCATCTGCTCTACGAATCTCAACGGCATCATTAATTTCTGGAAGAACTCCCTGGTTGAATTTCATGTCCAATACGGCACCGATAACCTGGGTAATTTTACCTGTATTTTGTGCTGCCATTAATTTACTCCTTTTTTCTAATTCAGTGCTTCCGCACCGGAAATAATTTCTGTTAATTCCTGGGTAATCGCACCCTGTCTTGCACGGTTATATGCTAAGGACAGTTTTGCGATCATTTCTTCTGCATTACTTGTCGCAGCATCCATGGCCTGCATGCGGGCACCATTTTCGCTGGCAACGGCTTCCACGAACGCACCGTAGATTAAGCTGTTGATATATTTTGGAATAATCATATCAAGGGCTTCTTCTGGCTTTGGCTCGTAGTTCATTGGGATGGAAGCCTCTTCTTTCTCCTCTTTGCTTTCCTCTGCTTCGGAAACTTCCATAGGGAGAAGTCGGATCAATGTTGGAATATGTACTACAGTATTTTTAAATGCGGTATAAGCAAGATAAATCTCGCCGATCTCACCGGATTTATATGCTTCAAGAACCGTTCTTCCTATCTGCGCTGCGTCGGAGAATAATGGTTCGTTGATCATGTCAGACTGATCCTCCACGATCTCGAATCCACGGCGGCTTAAGGACTCAATTCCTTTGCGGCCAATACCGTAGATTACAGTATCTTCCGGTGTCATTCCTTCTTCAAGGATCTTCTTTACAACGTTATTGTTGTAACCGCCGGCCAAGCCACGGTTGGAAGTGATGGTGATCACTGCCTTTTTGCTTGCGCCGTTTGGAGTCAGATAAGGGTGCTGTACTCCGCCGGATTTTTTCAAAATAGACTGAATGGTTTCATACATTTTGTCAAAATATGGCTTGGAGTTTTCTGCTCTGCCTTTGGCTCTCTGTAATTTTACTGTAGATACCAGCTTCATGGCTTTTGTAATCTGCTGCGTACTCTGAATACTTTCTTTACGCCTTTTAATATCTCTCATTGATGCCATGTGCGTTCACCACCTTAAAACTGGGCCTTGAACTCTTCAATGGCTTTTTTGATCTTCTCATCATTTTCTGCTGTGATTTCTTTGGTATCACGGATGGATGCGAAGATTTCTGGATATTTGGTATCGATGAATTCTAAGAGTCCGTTCTCGAATTCGAGGATGCGGTCAACAGCAACATCGATTAAGTATTTCTTTGTTAATGCATAGATTGTGATGATCTGTTTTTCTACAGGGAGTGGTTTGTACTGAGGCTGTTTTAAGATCTCTTTAATACGTTCGCCCTGTGCAAGTCTTGCTTTGGTATCATCATCCAGCTCGGAACCGAACTGTGCGAAGGATGCAAGCTCACGGTACTGAGCAAGCTCGGTACGGATTGGACCTGCGATCTTCTTCATGGCTTTGATCTGTGCGGAACCACCTACACGGGATACGGAAAGACCCGCATTAACCGCTGGACGGAAACCGGCATTGAACATTTCTGTTTCAAGATAGATCTGACCATCTGTGATGGAAATAACGTTGGTAGGGATGTATGCGGATACGTCACCTGCCTGGGTTTCGATGATTGGGAGGGCTGTTAAGGAACCGCCGCCTAATTCATCAGATAAACGGGATGCACGCTCTAATAATCTGGAATGTAAGTAGAATACATCACCTGGGTAAGCTTCACGTCCTGGTGGTCTACGAAGGAGAAGGGAAAGGGTACGGTAAGCAGTCGCATGTTTACTAAGGTCATCGTAGATAACTAATACGTCCTCACCTTTTTCCATCCATTCTTCCCCGATGGCACATCCTGTGTATGGTGCAATATACTGTAAAGGAGCAAGCTCGCTGGCTGTGGATGCAACAACTGTTGTATAATCCATTGCTCCGTATTCACTTAATGTTTTTACGATGGTTGCTACAGTGGAAGCTTTCTGGCCGATTGCAACGTAGATACAGTGCATATTCTGGCCTTTCTGATTAATAATGGTATCCACCGCAATGGCAGTTTTTCCTGTCTGACGGTCACCGATGATTAACTCACGCTGGCCTCTTCCGATTGGAACCATGGAGTCAATGGCTTTGATACCTGTCTGAACAGGAGTATCTACTGGCTGACGATCGATTACACCGTGTGCAACTCGTTCGATTGGACGGGTTTTTGTGGTTTCGATCGGTCCTTTTCCATCAATAGGCTGTCCCAATGCGTTAACTACACGTCCTGTCATGGCATCCCCAACTGGTACTTCCACAACGCGGCCTGTTGTTTTTACAGTGTCGCCTTCATTGATGTTTTTGTGGTCTCCAAGCAAAACAGCACCAACGTTGTCTTCTTCAAGGTTCAGTACCATACCGTATACTTCGCCAGGGAATTCAAGCAGTTCGCCCTGCATCGCATTTTCCAGACCATGAATACGCGCAATACCGTCCGCTACCTGAATAACGGTTCCGACATCTGAAGTTTCCAGTTTTGCGGTGTATTTTTTAATCTGTTCTTTAATGACAGAACTGATCTCTTCTGGTCTTAAATTCATGGAGCCTTTTACACCTTCTTTCTATAACTAAATCACTCTTTAACTCGTTTCATTTTCTCTGACTACAGCTGAATCTTGCTCAGTTCTTTGCTAAGCTTATCGAGCTGAGTTTTCAGACTGCTGTCCACTACTCTGTCCTGAATGCGGATGATCAATCCACCTAAGATGGAAGGATCTACCTTGTAATCCATCTCAAATGTGTTGTATCTGGTTGTGGCAAGAAGCTTCTTCTCCACCGCTTCCTTCTGTTCTTTGGTCATCTCAATCGCACTTGTCACATGAGCAGTGCCAATGCCTTTATGTTCTTTCACCCTGTGAATGAAGTATTCAAAGATTGGAAGAATCTCGTCGTAACGGTCTTTTGTCACGATAATATGAAGAAATCCAACCATTTCCTCGGATACCTTATCTCCAAAAACGCTTCCGATAAAGGCATTCTTTTCTTCTTTTCGGATCTTAGGGTGATCAAAAAGTCCCTGCATATCTTCATTTGCAAGAAATGCGTCGCGGACAAACTGGGCTTCTTCGAGGTACTGATCGACACGATCCTGCTCGAGGGCCAGTTCAAACAGAGCATCACCGTAAGTACTGCTTACTAGCTTAGCCATGTGTCATCTCCTATCTCTTCGAGAGTCTGTTCAATCAATGCATTCTGTTTGTCTGCATCGATGGAAGCAGCCACGATTTTTTCGGACATGAGAGATGCAACGGAGATCATCTCCTGTTTTACCTCATCTTTTACGCGTTTCTTCTCAAGCTCTGCCTCAGCGTGTGCTGCATCGATGATGCGGTCCGCCTCAATCTTGGCATCTGCAACGATTTCGTCCTCACGTTTTAATGCTTTGGTTCTTGCATCACTTAAGATCTGCTCTGCTGTTTTATCGATTTCTTTTAATTTCACGTCATATTCGTCTTTATAACGCTTCGCTTCTTCTAAGTTGCTGGCAGCTTCTGCCTGTTCGTTTAAAACTCTCTGTTTTCTCTCTTCTAAGATCTTTCTTACTGGATCCAGCAGTAATTTGCTGGCAAACATGAAGATGATGAAGATGGAAACTGCCTGAAATAAAACCTGTAAAAGAATCTGCGCATCCAGTCCGAATATTCGGTTATCTAATTGCATTGTTGCTACTAGCACTTGTGCGCCTCCTTTCGATTCGCTCGAGGGAGCACCTTTTTATAATTTACCTACTAATGGGTTAGCGAACATTAAGATCATAGCTACAACGAGACCGTAAAGACCTGTTGTTTCTGCTACAGCCTGTCCAAGAAGCATTGTGGACATGATATCTCCTCTAGCGCCTGGGTTACGACCTACTGCGGAAGCACCGTAAGCAGCAGCGATACCCTGACCAATACCAGGACCGATACCAGCGATAACAGCAAGGCCGGCACCAATTGCAGAAAATGCTAATACTAAACCTTCATTTGTAATCTGTGACATAATAAAATCCTCCTTAAAATGTTTTTTCTCGGATAAAACTGAAAATCTTTTTTCCCCTGTAAAAACTCCTCATTATCTATGGATGAAACTGCTAGTCTCCCCATTTATCTTTGATAAATGTCATGGTCAGCATACCGAATACGAATGTCTGGATGGCTCCGGAGAAGATATCCAGATAAATGTGAAGGAATGCTGGAAGACCAATCTTTAAGAACCATGGCAACAGTCCGTACCAAAGTCCAAGCATGATTGTACCTGCCAGTACGTTACCGAACAAACGCAGGGACAAAGAGATTGGTGTTGCAATTTCACTGATCAGGTTAACAGGGAGAAAAAGTGGGAATGGTTCTAACAAATCTTTCAAAATACCAAGGCCTCTGCTCTTGAACCACGCATATTCAATGAGAACAAATGTGATCAGACCAAGGGCGAGCGTATTACCAAAGTCTGCTGTCGGTGGTCTTAAACCGAAGAGACCGGAAATATTACTCAGTAAAATGAAAGCCATCAAAGACTCAATATAATTGAGATACTTTGGTGCGTATTTGCCCATATTACTGTATACCATACCATCTAACATCTCGACGATCATCTCAACTGCGTTAGATACGCCGTTCATCTCGCCGGTACGGTATGCTTTTAAAACATGATGTCTTGCAAAGAGTATTAATCCCATTAAAATTACTGTAATCACCACGGTCGTTACCATAGACGTATTGATGGACAGTGTCTGACCAGCAAACTGGAATTCATAATAACTATGGATATAGAAATCCACCTCATTGCCTAACAGCATTGAGCTTCCCATTATTTCACCTTCCTTTCCTCCGTATTTTTTTAGTTATATAAACATTAGTATAGACGTGCATGTGCGCAGAAATCTTAAGGCCGATCATCCCTATGATTACGCCATACAGACTAACTCTACCTATTTTCGCACCAATCAGCGCCAGTACTAACATAAATATCATTCGTAAAATGCTGTGAAACACGTTGTTTCTCGCTGCAGATCGCTGGTCCATATCAAGCATACGGTCGATCCCAAATGCCATGCTAAAGGCACAGCAGACTGAGGACAAAGTTCCCAAACTAAGCCCCAGCGTATACTGGATTCTCTGGGGGATCAACACAAGACCGATCACCTCAAACACCAGACTATAAACAAGGCACCCCAGAACAAGGTCAAGGAGCGTCTCGTTCATCCCACTTATCTTCTCTATTATCTTCATCTTCCGTGAGATCCTCTCTCTTCTGATAGCCCTCATCACTGCTCTTTAAGTTCACAAAACGTGTGATGACAGAATAACAGCTGCGAAATCCCGCCAGCATCCCCAAAAAGAGGAAAATGACAAAGAGGAATTCCACCCCTGTAACTCTTGCGACAAAGCTTCCCAGCCAGGCGCACAAAAATATGGATACCATCATATTGATTCCCAGCTGAGAGATCAGAACCAGCATCCTTAGTGGAAAACGCTCGTCTTTCTTTCTCATGGAATCAAAAGTTCTGCGATTAAACGATCCGCCGCAGCCTCCATGGCCTGGCGGGTCACCTGGAAGCATTCCTCGTAGGCTTCTCTGGTATCCTCAAGAACCGCCGGAATCTCTTCTTCCATGTCAATAAATGTTCCAAGGAACATGCTGGTTGTATTCGTTTCGAAATGCTCTTTCAAATGTTCCAGGTCATTGCGGCCAACCGCCAGCACCAGATCTGCCCCATCAATATCTTCCTGGGTCAGTTCTGTGGAACGTCTGGTCATCTCTTCGCAGCCGTGTTCATGAAGAATGGCCGCTGCTTTCGGAGAAATCGGCTCAGAAAAAAGCACTACATTTCCTCGGGAAATGATGTCCACATCCTTCACATCTCTCTCCTTGAATATCTGCTTCAAAATCGCTTCGGCGAAGATACTTCTCGTTAAGTTCTCCTCCCCCACGATGACGATGCTATATTTACTCAAAATATCCCTCCTGATAGACAGCAGACTTGTCTGTCCACTGCTCTGAGTTCTGTATTTTCTAAAAAATGGTAATTCCTTTATTCCTTCCCAGCCTCTAACACCTGGTAACCAGCTGCCTTCAGCATACGGTTCATGATGGCATCTCCCATATTCTCCTGGAAGAAACTCTCGGAATAAATGTATTCTGCCCCCCACTCATCCATGTCACGAAGCACACGGTAAAGGTTGGCAGCTACGGTTTCCGGATGCTCTCTGGAGCCAATGGTGATGGCTATTCCATCCGGATAAAGTGTCAGGGTCTCATCGGTGGCAATAATACCTACCTTACAACCCTCTTCTTCTTTTTCTTTGCTTAACTGATTGATGGTCGCCACAACGGCTTCCTTCTCTCCCTCCACCAGGATCATCTGACCCTTTGGAGCATAATGTCTGTATTTCATGCCAGGTGCTCTGGCGATCACATCCTTCTTCATGGTTCTTCCGGTAATAGCCGGATCAACTTCTGCCTGTCCAAGCACCTCTTCTATATCTTGGCGACTGATAAAGCCTGGGCGAAGAATCATTGGGCAATCCCCTGTCATATCGACAATCGTCGATTCGATTCCAATTCCCACGGCCCCGCCATCTAAAATCATCGGAATTCTGCCATTCATATCCTCGTAAACATGCTGGCCTAAGGTTGGGCTTGGTTTTCCGGATGTATTGGCGCTTGGCGCCGCGATAATTCGTCCGCTTTCCCGGATAAATGCTCTGGCATCTTCATGGGAAGGCATGCGCACTGCCACTGTGGCAAGTCCGCCGGTTGTTCGGTCCGGAACAATATCTTTTTTGTGGAGAACCACAGTCAATGGGCCTGGCCAAAATGTCTCCATAATCTTTCTGGCATCTTCACTGATGTCTTTGGCAATCTCATCTACCTGTTCAAAATCCACAATATGAAGAATCAGCGGATTGTCGGAAGGACGACCCTTCGCTTCATAAATGTGGGCACAGGCTTCTTCATTCATTCCATCGGCTCCCAATCCATAGACAGTTTCCGTCGGAAAGGCCACAAGTCCCCCATCGCGAATGATCTGCCCGGCTTTTTTTAATGCCCTGGCGCATTCCTCTGGCGACACTCCACCAAGATCAATATATTCTGTATGCAATTTTTCATCACCTCTATGTACGTACATTCACATCAATACCCTATCATATTTCACAAATAAAGTCAAAATCTTCAAACTTGAGGTTAGTTAGGTTTTTAACATATATTTTTAAAAAACTACCAGCAGAAAAAATCAGGAGGATATGCGGCTTCCTCCTGATTTCCTCTTAATGATCGCGAAATCGACTTTCTCATTTCACGATTTTACTGTGTACTTACTATAATATATTTTCCATTATTTTACAATTATCATACCTCAAAATTCAGAAATTTGTAAAGAATTTCTCCCGCTTTACCACTTTACAGTTTTCCAATTAATGTATATACTATACACATTATACTCTTTGGAGTTTAGAAGGAAGTGACATATCATTGAAGATTGAAAGATTGAACGACAACCAGATACGTTGCATTTTGGATAAAACTGACTTTGAGCAGAGAGAACTTAAGATATCCGAGCTGGCTTACGGCTCCGCAAAAGCGAAAGAGTTATTCCGCGACATGATGGAGCAGGCTGCCATGGAGTTCGGTTTTGAAACTGGCGATAATATTCCACTGATGATCGAAGCTATCCCGGTATCTCCGGAGTGCCTGATTCTGGTGGTTACTAAAGTAGAAGATCCGGAAGAGCTGGATACCCGTTTCTCCCGTTTTTCCTCCGCGTCCTCTGATGATGTGGATATGATGGACGACGATGACGCCAACATGGATGATTTTATTATGGATGAAGAGATGGATGATACCGTTTTAGATACCTTATCTGCATTAAATGGAGTATCTTCCACCACCGATTCGGATTCCGAAGCCCCAGCAGAAGGCCTCGACATCATGGCTCCATTTAACAAGGCCATCTCCCGTGCCAAGGAAGAGCTTCTCAAGAAGAAATCCCCAGAAGTAAAATCCCGGTTTTTGGAAGATGAGATCTATGTCTTTGATTCTTTGGACACTGTGATCCAGATCAGCGGCTACCTCGCACCATTTTATCGAGGCGAGAGTATTCTTTATAAAGATCCGGCTGTGGATGAGTACTATCTCATGCTTCTTCGTGACGAAAGCAGTGAAGATCTTTATGAACGCGCCTGCGTAATCTGTTCCGATTATGGAGAAGCCATTGTGGCATCCTATGCTACCCCAGCATATTTTAAAGAACATTTCCAGTTAATCTGCGGAAGCCACACCATTCAGACCTTGAACCAGCTGAATTAAGAAAATTTTAAAAAATAACAAAAAAATGGAAGCGTCGCAGTAACGCTTAGTCCCATTCCTTACGGAATGGGCTAAT
>JAUNNI010000058.1 GCA_030531555.1 Eubacteriales bacterium
ATCGGTCTGATTATCTCTTAGAGAACTGAGGTGCTCTACGAGCTGCCTTGAGACCTGGTTTTTTACGTTCTTTCATACGTGGATCACGTGTTAAGAAACCAGCTTTCTTTAATGCTGGACGTAATTCTGCGTCTGCTTCGCATAATGCACGAGCGATACCGTGTCTGATAGCACCAGCCTGGCCAGTGTATCCACCACCGTGTACGTTAACTAATACATCAAATTTATCAGCTGTTTCTGTTAATACTAATGGCTGACGAGCAATAACTTTTAATGTGTCAAAACCAAAGTACTCTTCCATGTCTTTTTTGTTGATTGTTACTTTTCCTGTTCCTGGCATTAAGTAAACACGAGCAACACTGTTTTTTCTTCTACCAGTTCCGTAATATCTTGTAGTAGCCACTTACTTGTCCTCCTGTAAAATTAATATTTGATTTCCAATTCTTTAGGCTGCTGAGCTGCATGTTTGTGTTCTGGTCCAGCATATACATAAAGTTTTCTGTACATCTCTCTTCCAAGAGGTCCTTTTGGAAGCATACCTTTTACTGCAAGTTCGATAACCTGTTCAGGTTTCTTAGCCATTTTATCTTTTAATTTAGTTTCTTTCATTCCGCCTACATAATCACTGTGGTGATAGTAGATCTTCTGGTCCATTTTTTTACCAGTTACTTTGATTTTGTCAGCGTTAACGATGATTACATAGTCACCGCAATCCATATGAGGTGTGAAGATTGGTTTGTTTTTACCTCTTAAAACTTTAGCAACTTCAGATGCTAAACGTCCTAATGTATGTCCTGTAGCATCAACTACATACCATTCTCTTGTAATTGTTGATGGGCTAGCCATAAAACTTTTCATGAGTAGTTCTCCTCCTGTAAATTGTAAATAAATCAGTGCTAACGTGACTTCCTGGCTGTCCGGACCCTCCATCACATTATTTATCTCGCCCTGGCAATGACGAGTATATGGAAAAAACAATTCCCGGGGCTTTGGGAGATTGTCTTATATACATACCACAATTACAGATTATATAATAATCCAACGGGTGTGTCAATAATAATTCCTTAAAAAATCATACGAAAATAAGCCTCATATATTCTTTAAAGATATTCTATTTGCTGCAAAAATAAGCCTTTTGCCGGTACGGTCTCACCAGCCTGGGCACGATCTTTGGATGCAATGATTTCTTTCACATGCTCCGGTGGGTAGGCATGAAGACCGACTTTAATCAGAGTTCCGGTAATGATTCTTACCATGTTATATAAAAAACCTTCCCCCTGAACTTCCACGATGATCTCATCTCCATTTTTTCGCACACGCACATCATTTACCGTACGAACCGTGGTCTTTACCTGGGCCTTTGCCGCACAAAAACATTTGAAATCATGGGTACCCACCATGTATTTTCCGGCTTCCTGCATGGCTTCCACATCCAAAGGAACGATGACCTGATGAGAATAAAGACGATTGGTTGGAAATGGAATGCGACTATTATGAATGTGATATTCATAAGTTTTTCTTGAGTCCACAAATCTTGGATGAAAATCATCTTCCACTTCTTCCGATTTCATAATACGAATATCTGCTGGAAGAAATGGATTCACAGCATAACAGATCTTCTCTGCCGGAATTCTGGTCTCAGAATCAAAAACAGCAACATTTCCGTAAGCATGAACACCGGCATCCGTACGACTTGCCCCAATGACAGTAATTTCTTCCTTCAAAACCTTAGAAAGAGTCTCGTTTAAGACCTGCTCAATGGTAATTCCATTGTTTTGTTCCTGCCATCCATGGTAATTGCTTCCGTCGTATGCCACTCTCAGTCGATATCGTTTCATCATTTTCTCCTTAAATTGCGCCAATTTTCAAAACAAAGGAAATGAAAATCATCACCGCAAGATAGATCAACATGGTTAAATAAGCCAAATAGTCTCTTTTTTGATAAATTAAAGGATGCATCTTTGTTCTTCCGGATCCACCGATATAACAACGGGCATCCATGGCAAGAGCCAGTTCCGAAGCTCTACGGATGGCAGATACAAAAAGAGGAACAAGAATCGGAACAATCTGTTTTGCTTTTTGTAACAGATTCCCTTCATCGAAGGCTGCACCTCTTGACATCTGCGCTTTCATAATCTTATCTAATTCCTCTGTAAGAATTGGAATAAAACGTAATGCGATGGACATCATCATCGCGATTTCATGTACTGGAATGTGAATGACATTTAAAAATCCCAAAGCTTTTTCCAAACCATCTGTCAACTGGTTCGGAGTTGTGGTAAATGTCATGATGGAGGTTCCCATCACAAGATAAACCAGACGGAAGATCAGGAAAAGTGCCATCCAGATTCCTTCCACCGTGATATGAAACCTGCCAAATTGAATCAAAACGGTTCCCTTCATACCAAACAGATTGACAATTGCGGAAAATAAAACGACAAATAATAATGGTTTTATGCCACGAATCATCATTTTCCATGGTACTTTTGATAATTTCACTACGGTAAAGAGAAAAATGCTTGCCACTAAAACGCCCAAAAGATTCTTTGGAAAGAAAAGACTGATTACAAATAATACAGTCCCGGCAAGTTTTACTCTAGGGTCAAGGCGATGAAGAATCGAGTCCGCCTTATAGTATTGTCCTAACGTCATTTCTCGAATCATACCACACCACCTGTTATTCTATTTTTTGGAAGATAAAGGGAAATATAATTGGCCAATTCCCTCACTGTCATAGGCAAATCTTCCTCTTCTGAGCTGATTCCAAACCCTTCATCTTTCAATTTATAGTAGAAAGATACCGGATGTGGAAGCTCTAATCCTAAATTCTTGAACATTTCTCGTTCTCGGAATACTTTTCTGGTCTCATCATCCATGATAATCTGTCCCTGATCCATGACGATCAGTCGTTCTGCATGGGCGGCCACATCGTCCATATCATGGGAAACAAGAATAATTCCAATCTCATTTTCTTCATTTAAACGAGCTAACAATTCAAAAAGATTATCTTTTCCTCTTTGATCCATACCTGCCACTGGCTCATCTAAAACAAGAAACTCTGGTTCCATAGCTAAAATTCCAGCCAAAGCCACTCTCCTTTTCTGACCACCGGACAAAGAAAATGGAGAAACCTTTTCTAAGCTCCTTGGCAATTCTAAAAGATCCATGGCATATCTGGCTTTTTTCAAACATTCTTCCTCAGAATATCCCATGTTAGAAGGACCAAAGCAAATATCTTTTAAGACATTTTCCTCAAAAAGCTGATATTCCGGATATTGAAAACATAGACTAACCTTTTGACGAATCTTACGAATGGAGACATCTTTCTGATGAATATCCTTATCATTAAATAAAACGGTTCCTTCGGTTGGCTTCAACAAACCATTTACATGCTGTAAAAAAGTTGATTTACCAGAACCGGTTTTGCCAATAATGGCGACATATTCTCCCTGTTCCATGGAGAAGGAGACATCTTTTAATGCATACTGAAGTTCTCCCTGCCATTGATTGCCATAGCAATAACTGACATGATCAAATGCAATTCGACTCATAGATACCCTCCTAACATACGCATAAGATTGGAGTTGGATTCCACAAGGTAGTACAGTAAATCCTCCTCTGTATTTACACCGACAGGTATCTCTATATGTTCATCGCGCAGTTCATCCACCAAAGTACGGTCAAATGGAAGACCAATTCCACAATCTTTGATTAAATCATGCTGTGGCCAAATCTGAGGTGGCATACCCTGAGCCATTATTTTCCCTTTTTTCATAACATATATGTAATCGGCATCCTCCGCCTCTTCCATATGATGTGTAATCAGAATAATTGTAATGTTTTTCGATTTATTTAAATGATGGATGGCCTGCAATACTTCTTTTCGTCCTTTTGGATCAAGCATGGCAGTTGGTTCATCCAAAATAATACATTCTGGCTCCATCGCCAAAATACCAGAAATTGCGATTTTTTGTTTCTGTCCACCTGATAAAGCTCTTGGAGATTTAAAACGGTAAGCTGTCATTCCCGTTGCGGCTAAGGCATTGGAAACACGCTCCCAGATTTCTTCCTTTGGAACACCAAGATTTTCCGGACCAAATGCAATATCTTCTTCCACGATATTACCAATCAGCTGATTATCCGGATTCTGGAATACGATTCCTGCCGTTTTTCGAATGGTAATATTATTTTCCGGTCTTCCACTGTCAAGACCTCGAATCAGGATGCATCCTTCGGTTGGATGTAAAAGACCAGCCAATTGTTTCGCCAGCGTAGATTTTCCCGATCCATTATGTCCAAGAATTGCAATGAAATCCCCTTTATTAATCGTTAAGCTAACATCATCGAGCGCTTGTACTGTCTGCTCTTCCTCTTCTTCACTGGTGAAAACTTTGTAGCGGAAAATGACATTGATTGCTTTCATAAAATCCATAATCATACCTACTTCCTGTCACCATAAAATATGATTCATATCATTTTCAGATACAAATCCATTGAGTCTGCATGGTAACAAAAAGGGAGATTGTATAATACAATCTCCCTAATATATTCATCAAGGCTTCAAATAGTAGAAAAATAATTCTCTCTATACTCTATCTGATTAAACAAGCTCGATGATAACTTCCATAGCAGCATCACCTTTACGCTGACCAATTTTGATGATACGTGTGTAACCACCATTACGTCCAGCATATTTTGGGCCATACTCATCAAAAAGTTTTGCTGGAAGATCAACTTTCTTTGTATTAGCTTTTCTTCCTTTACCCTCTGCAGGAACTTCTGTTACAGGGTATAAAACTTTTAACATCTGACGTCTAGCGTGAAGTCTGGATGGTAAATCTTTTTTGATTTCTTTTTCTACTGTATCAAATACAGTAACTTTTTTGCCATCAACAACTTCTTTTACTCTCTTGCCATCAGCGTCTTTGCGAGCAACTTTAGCTTCAACTTTAACTGTTTCGAAGTTATCTCTTTCTTTTACGCCAAGTGCGATAAGGCTTTCAGCGATCTTGCGGATTTCTTTAGCCTTAGCTTCTGTTGTACGGATTTTTCCGTGGTGAAGAAGCATTGTAACCTGGTTACGAAGTAATGCCTGTCTCTGACTGGATGTTCTGCCTAATTTTCTGTATTTTGCCATTGTAATGACCTCCTTAATCATTTTTCGCCATGCTTACTATTCCTTCAGCTTAAGCGGGTCTTTTCTTGGATTCTCTTATTCTTCACTGGAGTTAAGAGAAAGTCCTAATTCTTTTAATTTTGCTAATACTTCTTCTAAAGACTTACGGCCAAGGTTACGAACTTTCATCATATCCTCGGATGTTTTGTTTGTAAGTTCTTCTACAGTATTAATGCCTGCTCTCTTTAAGCAGTTATATGAACGAACAGATAATTCTAATTCGTCAATATTCATTTCTAATACTTTATCAACCGGATCAGGATTTGTTTCAATCATTACTTCTGCCTGTTTTGCATTTTCTGAAAGGTCGATAAATAAGTTAAGATGTTCGCTGAGAACTTTTGCTGCAAGACTTACTGCTTCATCTGGAGCTAATGTACCGTTTGTGAATACATCTAATGTAAGCTTATCAAAGTCTGTAATCTGACCTACACGAGTGTTCTGAACAGTTAAATTAACACGTTCTACAGGTGTGTAAATAGAATCTACAGCGATCACATCGATGGAAGCATCTTCAGATTTGTTCTTATCAGCGCCAACATAGCCACGGCCCTTTGTAATTGTAAGTTCCGCTTCAAAATGGCTGTCTGCTCCACCGTTTAAAGTACAGATTACTAAGTCTGGATTAACGATTTCAATATCGCTATCAACCTGGATATCTGCTGCAGTAACAACACCTTCACCGTTTACATCGATGAAAGCACGTTTAGGCTCATTAGAAGAACTTGTATTTTTGATAGCAAGTTCTTTAATATTCATAATAATTTCAGTGACATCTTCTTTCACACCTGGAATAGAACTGAATTCATGAAGAACACCTTTGATCTTCACGGAATTAACAGCAGCACCAGGTAAAGATGATAACATGATTCTTCTTAAGGAGTTACCTAAAGTTGTGCCGTAACCTCTTTCTAATGGTTCGACAACAAAACGACCATATTTATTGTCTTCTGAAATTTCTGCGATTTCAATTCTTGGTTTTTCGAATTCAAACACGAATGGGGACCCTCCTTTTGATAAGTGTGAAAACTAAAAATAGCTTTTCCTAATACCACAATTGAATGCCTGATAAAAAGCAACAGGCATTCAACTGGAAGAATCATTTTATTTGGAATATAATTCGACGATAAGTGTTTCATTTACAGGAACATCGATCATTTCTCTGGATGGAAGTTCTTTAACTGTTCCTTTAAGTTCTTCAACACTTGCATCTAACCATGCTGGTACTAAAACGCCGTTGTTAGCTTCAACGATGTCTTTGTATCTCTGCATTGTTTTTTTATTTTCTTTAACTTCGATAACGTCGCCAGCTTTAACAATGTAAGATGGGATGTTTACGCAATTTCCATTAACGAGGATGTGTTTATGTCCAACGATCTGTCTAGCTTCTCTTCTTGTTCTAGCGAAGCCCATACGGAATACGATGTTATCTAATCTTGTTTCTAAGAGAGTCATGAGGTTAGGACCTGTAAGGCCTTTCATTCTCTCAGCTTTTGCGTAGTAGTTTCTGAAAGGTTTTTCTAATACGCCGTAAATGAATTTAGCTTTCTGTTTTTCACGAAGCTGAAGTCCGTACTCGCTCATTTTTCTGCTGGAACGAACTAATTTTCTATTGGATTTTTTTGTAATTCCTAAATATACAGGATCCATGTCTAAAGATCTGCATCTTTTAAGGACTGGGGTTCTATCAACTGCCATTCTAACTTACCTCCTTCAGACTAGACTCTTCTTCTTTTTGGTGGACGGCATCCGTTATGTGGTACTGGAGTAACGTCTTTGATGCTTGTTACTTCAAGACCGCAAGCCTGAAGAGCACGGATAGCTGCTTCTCTACCTGAGCCAGGTCCCTTAACCATAACTTCTACTGTTTTTAAACCATGAAGTAAAGCTGCTTTTGTAGCATGCTCTGCTGCCATCTGTGCAGCGTATGGTGTGGATTTTTTGGAGCCTCTGAAGCCCATTTCACCAGCAGATGCCCATGAAAGAGCATTACCTTCAGAGTCAGTTAATGTTACAATTGTATTATTAAAAGATGACTGAATGTGTGCCTGTCCATGCTGAACATTCTTTTTCACACGTTTTTTTGTCACTTTTTTGGTCACTTTCTTTGCCATCGACAAAAACCTCCCTATAGGATCTATTCTATAAATGTGTTAATACTTGTTAATTATTTTTTCTTGTTTGCAACTGTTTTCTTAGGACCTTTACGTGTTCTGGCATTTGTTTTTGTCTTCTGACCACGAACTGGTAAGCCTTTTCTATGACGGATTCCTCTGTAGCATCCGATTTCCTGAAGACGTTTGATGTTCATTGCAACTTCACGTCTAAGATCACCTTCTACCTGGTAATCTTCATTGATAATTTCACTGATACGACGAACTTCTTCATCAGTAAGATCGCGTACACGTGTGTCAGGATTAACGCCTGCTTTTTCAACGATTGCTGTAGCAGTTGTTCTTCCGATTCCATAAATATAAGTAAGACCGATTTCTACACGTTTTTCTCTAGGTAAATCAACACCTGAAATACGAGCCATGTGTGCACCTCCGCTAATTAATTCATTCTTAAGATCCATCGTTCCCGCAGTACGGTGAAATGACGAACGTGTCTCAATAAGAATATGTAATAATTCCTGTCAAATGTGAGCATAATGACCTACTCACACGAATAAGGCTGAGTTCAATCTCCGCCCTATAATTATAAAATATGAATCGATGAATAAATATTCACCGCAGCCGCTTTCAAAAAATAATTGCCATGACGGTGGCAATTTCTGTACATATCTGTGCCTAATAGATATGTAACCAATGACACAACATAAACAAGTATCTTCTTAATTACAAAGAATTAATGACTAGCCCTGTCTCTGTTTATGTTTTGGATTTTCGCAAATGATTCTGATTGCGCCTTTACGACGAATGACTTTACATTTTTCGCAAATAGGCTTTACTGATGCTCTAACCTTC
The DNA here is from genome assembly GCA_030531555.1 of Eubacteriales bacterium. GTDB lineage: Bacteria > Bacillota > Clostridia > Lachnospirales > Lachnospiraceae > Anaerobutyricum. Next base: position 8,143 of record JAUNNI010000058.1, read on the forward strand.
ACGATTTTTATCTCCTTTCCAAAACGTTCGACATCAATTATAGCATTCTTTATTGATAAAAGCAAGTATGAAAGTGCCCAATATATACTATTTTACGCCCTATTTTGTGGCACTTTCCCACAAAACTTTACAAGCGATTTTTATTTATCTCTCCAGATAATTCTGCCTTTTGTTAAATCATATGGAGAAAGTTCAATTGTAACTTTATCGCCTGGTAAAATCTTGATAAAGTTCATACGGAGTTTGCCGCTGATATGACCAAGAACCTGATGACCATTTTCAAGTTCTACTTTGAACATAGCATTTGGTAATTTCTCCAATACCTTTCCTTCCACTTCAATAACATCTGATTTTGACATACTATTTCTCCTCCTGTATTGTCTTTTTCTTTTCCTTTTCCAGATCCGCGATGGCTTCTCTGATTCTCAGATTGCCATCTTCAGAAGTAATCAGCTCTGGAAAAGCTTCTGCCATTCTCTCAGAGCGCATCATCTGAACATGTTTTTTCTTTTTATATTTGGGATTGTTAAGACAGCGATGTGTTCCGTCACACAATCCAAGTTTTTCGCCTTCCTCACTGACAATCATATAAACTCTGCCTTTATCATGACCAGCTAAGGATGTGGCAAAATAACCTAATTTATATAATAACATATTTTCTCCCCGTGACAAGTAAAACTTATAAAAATTGATATATTTAACAAACATTCAAAATGTTAAGTGCTGCTTTTTCTTCCGGAAGCATGGTCAAAATCTCGCATCCTGTGTCTGTGATGGCAATGGTATTTTCATAGTGAGCAGAAAGTCCATCATCATCTGTCACAACCGTCCATTCGTCATCAAGCCACCATACATCATAGGATCCTTCATTGATCATCGGTTCCACCGCAAGTGTCATACCTTTGCGGAGCTTGGCACCTTTCTTTCTTGTAACATAATTAAGAATTTCTGGATCCTCATGAAGCGCTGTTCCAATGCCATGCCCACAAAGATCGCGAACTACAGAGAAACCATTCATCTCTGCATATCCCTGTATTCCTCTGGCAATATCTACAAGGAAGTTGCCTGGTTTTGCAAAACGGATTCCTTCGAAAAAGGATTGTTCTGTAACCTCAATGAGTTTTTTTGCAACCGGGCTGATATTACCAACTCCAATGGTTCTGGCCACATCGGAATGATAGCCTTTGTAGATCAATCCACAGTCAAGGCTGACAATATCCCCATCTTGAATATAACGATGTTCGCTTGGAATCCCATGTACAACTTCATTGTTTACAGAGACACAGACAGAGGCCGGATATCCATAGAGATGAAGGAAATTCGGTACGCATCCAAAGCTTCGGATTGCCTCTTCCCCAATTCGGTCGATGTCCTTTGTCGTCATTCCTTCTTTTAATTCATTTTTCATGATTGCATGAACCTTTGCTAAAAGTTCTCCTGATTTTCTCATCAAAGCGATCTGTTCTTCCGTTTTGATTGTAATTCCCATCTTCTTTACTCCTATCTCTGTCATGGAATATCCAATCTTCCATTCTATTATAATATGTAGTTTCTCTTTTGCTTGTACCATGTTACCATATCATTCCGGAAAAAACCATTGAGAATATTGCCCGAATTTTTGTCTGTAAAAATAAAAAAAGTTGTCAATGGATTCCATTCCATTGACAACTTTTATATTGTAATCTATTGAAAATCAATTAATCAAGAATTTTTGTGATGTCTTCGAATACCTTCATGATATCCTGTGTTCCATCGATTCTTACATGAGCACCTTTTTCTGCATAGAAATCGATGAGTGGCTGTGTCTGGTCATGATATACTTTTAATCTGTCTTTTACAGTTTCTGGCTTATCGTCATCTCTTAAGATAAGTTTTTCACCACAGTGATCACAGATGCCCTCTACTTTTGGTGCATTGAATACAACATGGTAAGTAGCTCCACAACCTACACAAGCTCTTCTGCCGCCCATTCTTTCGATGATATTTTCATCTGGAACTTCTACTTCGATTGCATAGTCAATCTTTTCATTCTGATTATTTAATGCGTATGTAAGTGCTTCTGCCTGTGGAACAGTACGTGGGAAACCATCAAAGATGAAACCTCTCATACAGTCAGCATTTTTAATACGATCGATAACAAGATCTACTACTAATTCATCAGGAACAAGGAGACCTTTGTCCATAAATCCTTTTGCTTTCTGGCCAAGTTCTGTATTGTTTTTAATATTTGCTCTGAAGATATCTCCTGTAGAGATGTGTGGAATACCATAACGATCTGCGAGCATCTTAGCCTGTGTTCCTTTACCTGCGCCAGGAGCGCCTAACATAATAATTTTCATCTTTAATTCCTCCATAAACTTACTGTTATAAAGTTTAATAATAATTCATTTCTATTATAAATCATCCGTTTTTGTTTTACAATATGTACAAAAAAAATTATCCGTTTAAAGTAGAGGGCTTTAAACGGATAACTCTTTCTCTGGTAGTATCAACCTTTAACACCACCAGCAGTTACGCCACCAACAATTGATTTGGAGAGAAGCAGGTAAATAATGATTACAGGGAAGATTGAGAAGGCAATCATAATATAAACCTGACCCATATCAAATTTGAGGAAGTCTGCGGAGCGCAACTGCGCGATAAGGATAGGTAACGTCTTTTTCTTGTCACTATGAAGCACCAGAGCAGGAATAAAGTAGTTGTTCCAGCTTCCAACGAATGTGAAGATTGCCTGTACAGCAATTGCCGGCTTCATAATTGGTAAAATGATTCGGTTAAATGTACTGAACTCTCCAGATCCATCGATACGAGCAGCTTCCACAATCTCAAGCGGAAGGTTACTATCCATATACTGTTTAATATAGAAGAAAGTCACCGGTGCTGCGATACCTGGAAGGATCAAAGCAAGAAGATTGTCATCTAAACCAATTTTATTGATTAACTGTAAGAAACCAAGTGCAGTTACCTGCGTTGGAATCATCATAATACCGAGGATAAAGGTAAACATAGCCTGTCTGCCCTTAAAATTATATGCATGAATTGCATAAGCTGTCAATGTGGAGAAATATACAGTCAAAGCCGCACTGGCACTTGCAGTGATCACACTGTTAAGCAAACCATTTAAAACAGGAAGGTCACCATGAATCAGATGGATCCAGTTCTCCATCATATGGGAGCTTGGGATTGGTGTAAAACCACGGGTTAATTCACCATTACTACGAGTTGCATTAACAAATAATATGAAGAACCAAATCAGACAGAAGAAGCTGATCACAATCAAAGTCAGATGAGCAATTCTTCTACGCCAGGAGAGGCTCATTTCTTTTTTTGTAATTTTGTAATTATCCATTTACTTCACCTCTTCCTTAATCATCTGCCGACATCTTAAATACGATGAGACTTAAAATACCAGTAATAATAAACATAAATACTGAAATCGCACCACCAATACCAAGGTTCTTACTATATAAATGTTTATTCAAATACATGATCAGTGTCAGTGTTGATCTTGCAGGATCTCCAGTTGCACCGGTTAATACCTGAGGAACATCAAACATCTGTAATCCACCAATTAAGGATGTGATTGCTACATAAATTAAAATAGGTTTTAATAATGGCAATGTAATCTTATAAAATACTTCATTTGGAGTAGCTCCATCCACTTCAGCAGCCTCAAAGATACTTCCATCAATACCCATCATACCAGCCATCAAAAGGATCGTTGTATTACCAAACCACATCAATGTGTTCATGGCAGCAATGAGGAGTCTGGAACTCCATACATGGCTTAAGAAACGATATGGTTTTGCAATGATTCCAATCTTGATTAAGATATCATTGATTGGGCCTCCATCAGAGAATAAAGTGAAGAATAACATTGCAAAGGCAGATGCCATGATCAGGTTTGGAAGATAAATAATTGTTTTATATACTGTACTACCTTTTAAACGAAGGCGGTTATCTGCAAACCAGGAAGCAAGTAATAAAGAAATCGCAATCTGTGGAATAAATCCGAGCACCCACATGATCATGGTATTTTTCAAGTAAATCCAGATATCCGGTGTCAGAAAAATCTCTTTGAAGTTTGCCAAACCAACGAAGTTTGGCCCAATCTGTGTCAAACCTGCACGATAGCATTCAAAGAAACTGTTATAGATTGTGTTGATCAATGGAATCAACGAAAAGACACAATAAGTTAAGATAAAAGGAATCAGAAAGATATAACCCCATTTATTATAACTAACCGCTTTAGAATTTCTTCCCTTGTTCATAATAAAGACCCCCTAAAAGTTGTTTCATTCCGATTGTTACTTCTTTACCTGGCTTAGAAAATATCAATCAAAGAAGAGAATCTTTTCGCATTCTAATTCTTTTCTTTGATTGACATTTTCTAAGAAAAAGGCTGTCACAGTAACTGTGACAGCCTTCCCTTCATTCTATCACATGAACGAAAATGTATAGTTTTTATGAAAAATTATTCAGCTTTTAAGTCTGGATGTTTTTCAAGAACTGCTTTTTCGAATCCAGCGAGAGCATCTTCCATAGAAGCTGTTCCATCGAAGTAAGCTTTCATGTTGTTCTGGATTTCTTCTGTACAAGCCTGATCGTAAGCGGAAAGGAATTCTTTGCTGCTTGCATCAGCGCCGTTGCAGAACATTGCAAGAGCATTCTGTCCACCGAGAACTGCACTCTTGTATTCTGTATCAGCTGCCATAGCTTCCATAGCTGGTTTGTTGTTTACGAAGTCGTTGTACTGTTTAACGATTTCTGTCATGATGCTTTCATCACATGTTAATTTGAGCATGATGTCTTTTACTAAATCAGCATTGTCTGTTCCAGCTGCTGCTGTGATCCATGTACCACCCCAAGAGAATGCCTGAGGACCTTCAGTTGCGCCCCAGCCACCAAGGTTAGCGATAGAACCTTCTACGTCAGCTGCCATACAGAAGTCGATGAGCCAAGCTGGTCCAAAGTAGCAGAATACTTTACCGTCTGGGTAGAAACCTTTGTTCCAGTCATCAGACCATAATTCGAATGTATCTGTTTCGCCAGCGTCAACCATCTGTTTGGATACTTCTACCCATTTCATAATGTTTGCATCGATGTTGATTTTGCCGTCTTCAACCCATTTGGATGTAACGTTATCAGAGAATACACGATAGATATCGTTTACGGAAGATACCATCTTGTAGCCTTTGTCTTTCATTGTAGCTGCTGTTGCAAGGAATGTATCCCAATCTTTTACGGATTCCTGAACTTTTGCAGGATCGTCTGTTCCAAGAACTTCTTTAGCTGCTTCACGGTTGTAAATTAATACACCAGGACATCCCTGCCAGGAAAGACCTTTAAGTGTGCCGTTGGAATCTGTTACGATATCTTTTGTATACTGATACTGATTAGCTGTATCTTCTTCTGTGATACCAAGATCTGCAACTGGCATTGTGTATTCTGTATCTACATATTTAACAGCGTAGTCAGCTTCAAGTAAGAATAAGTCAACTTTATCATCTGCTGCTGCGTCAGCCTGTTTTAATAATGTTTCATCAAGATTGTTCTGGTAAGCGTTGTCATCACTTGGTGTGATATTCCATTTAACTTCAACATCACCGATTTTACCATTTGTAGCGTCAACTACTTCATAACCTGGATAAAGGTTTTCGAGACGAGTTTTGAACTCATCGTTCCAGCAGTAAATGTTTAATACTTTACCCTGTTCGCTAGTTGTTACTTCAGCTTCTTTTGTGTCAGCTTCTGGTGTAGCAGTGTTGGAGCTGCCACATCCTGCTAAACAGCCGAGAACCATAGCAGATGCTAAGATAGCACTTAATAATTTCTTTCTCATTGTTACTCCTCCTCTTGATTGAATCATTTTGATTCTAGACGCTTCACGGATTGTCCATGAAGTAGATCTCCATCGATGACTACCCTATCAATTAATGTCATCTTTGGTTTTTCGATACATGCGATCAGTTTTTTTGCAGCTTCTTTTCCGATTGCTTCCGTATTCTGATGAATCGTTGTCAGCTTCGGATGAAGAATCTGTGACATCTTTACGCCATCATAACCTGCTACAGAGATGTCATCGGGAATCATTAATCCCCTTTCCGTAATCACATTTCTCCCACCTATAAAAGCGGTATCATCCGGATAGATAATACACGTTGGTGGCTCTTCAAGCTCCAGAAGATATCTTGTTGCATCTGCAGCATCTTTTGTACTTAAGTATCTGGCCGGAATGATGTATTCATCCGGAAGATCCAATCCATACTCATCCATAACCCGATAGAACATCGTCAAACGTTCTCTGGTAACGTAGGAAAATTCCTCACCATGAATATAGGCAATTTTGGTATGCCCCATGCTGATAATGTAGCGTACAAGCTCTTCCATACCGCGGATGTTGTTGGAGCTAATAGATGGACAGTTCTGATGGACATAGTCAATTGTTACGACTGTAAGATCGCTGTTCATCAATTCCTGTACCTGAGCATCCTCGTAATCCGCGCAAACGATTACAACACCGTCAAAATTTCGAAATCGGCAATGTTCCAAAAATGTCATTTCATGATTATGTACTCCATTTTCGATAAATGTAATATCATAGCCATGATTTTCTGCCTCTTCCCTAAAACTATTAAGTACTCCCGAAAAATATTCGTGAGTCAAACCTCCAGCACTGGCATTATATAAAACACCAATATTATCTGTTCGGTTGTTCTTTAGTGTCCTAGCAGCTGAATTTGGGAGGTATCCAAGTTTCTTAGCCGCATCGCGAACTCTCTGTTTCGTTTCTGCTCCAATATCGCTACGGTCATGTAAAGCCTTGCTTACTGTAGCAGTGGAAACTCCGCAATATTCAGCTATCATTTTCAAAGATACCATCTTGTCACCTCGTTCAAAATCGACTTAATCGTTTTCGTAACTAAAATATAACCTAATTACGCTGATTAATCAAGCTTTTTTTCGCTTTTTCACATTTTTACTATATTATAAGTATATTTATTGTGTATAATGCACAATTTCATATCTTTTCGTTATTCTTAATAGTTTTCGCAAATCAGCTTGTAAGTTAGGAAATATCCCTTTTATTCATTGCATTTTTGTCAAAACCATAGTATACTCAACTCAACTACTACGCTTAAACGATTTCGTTATGAAATTTGACACAAATACAAAGGAGGAACACGCCATGAAATTTGGTTATTTTGATGATTTAAATAAAGAATATGTCATCACATCCCCACAGACCCCATATCCATGGATTAACTATCTGGGATCTCAGGACTTTTTCTCCCTGGTTTCCAACACATGCGGAGGCTACAGTTTTTATAAAGACGCAAAGCTCCTTCGTCTGACACGTTATCGTTACAATAACGTTCCTTTGGATAGCAACGGACATTACTACTATATTAAAGATGGAGACACCGTGTGGAATCCAGGCTGGATGCCTTCCAAAACTCCTCTTGATTCTTATGAATGTCGTCATGGTCTTGGCTATTCTGTTTTCACAGGCAGCAAAAATCAGGTGGAAGCACAGCTGACAATGTTTGTACCAGTTGACAACAACTGTGAGATTAATAAGATTACTTTAACGAACCACTCTTCTGACGCAAAAGACATCACTTTGTTCTCCTATGTAGAATTTTGTCTGTGGAATGCCATGGATGACATGACCAATTTCCAGCGTAACTTCTCCATCGGAGAAATGGAAATCCACGGATCCTCTATCTACCATAAAACAGAATATAGAGAACGTCGTAACCATTATGCATTATATACTGTAAATGCTCCGATCGATGCATTTGAAACGGACCGTGAAACATTCCTTGGAGCATATGGCGACAATTCCTCTCCTGCACGTATTGCAGCAGGAAGTCTTACCAATTCCGTAGCCAGCGGCTGGGCGCCAATCGGTTCACATCAGCTCAACATCCATCTGGAAGCAGGAGAATCTGTATCCTATGTATTTGTTCTTGGTTATATTGAAAATCCAGACGAAGAAAAATGGGTAGGTCGTGCAGAAGACGGCATCATCAACCGTGCACCTGCTGAAGAAATGATTGCAAAATTTAACACCAGCGAAAAAGCTGACAAAGCTCTCGAAGATCTGAAAACATATTGGACAGAGCTTCTTGCTCACTTTGCCGTTTCCTCTTCCGAAGATAAATTGGACCGTATGGTTAATATCTGGAACCAGTACCAGTGTATGATCACATTTAATATGAGCCGTTCCGCTTCTTATTTTGAATCCGGTATCGGTCGTGGTATGGGATTCCGTGATTCCTGTCAGGATCTCCTTGGTTTTGTGCATCTTGTTCCAGAACGTGCAAGACAGCGTATTATCGATATCGCTTCCACTCAGTTTGAAGACGGTAGTGCTTATCATCAGTACCAGCCACTTACCAAACGAGGTAACATGGACGTTGGTAGTGGTTTCAACGACGACCCATTATGGCTCATCGCAGCAGCTGCTGCTTATATTAAAGAAACCGGTGACGATTCCATCCTCGATGTAATCACACCTTATGATAACGATGATTCCAAGGCAACTCCATTTATGGAGCATTTAAGACGTTCCTTCCACTACACCATGGATCATCTCGGGCCTCATGGTCTTCCATTGATTGGTCGTGCTGACTGGAATGACTGCATGAACTTAAACTGCTTCTCCAAAGAACCAGGTGAATCCTTCCAGACAACAGGTCCTTCTGAAGGTCCAAATGCAGAATCTGTATTCATCGCTGGTATGTTCGTTCGTTATGGTAAAGATTATATTGAAATCTGTGAACGCAAAGGCATGCATGACGAAGCAGAGCTTGCGAAAAAAGCAATTAAAGATATGGAAAAAACCGTTATGACTGCAGGTTGGGATGGAGAATGGTATCTCCGTGCCTACGATCATTTCAAAAATAAAGTCGGCTCCAAAGAATGTGAAGATGGTCAGATTTTCATCGAGCCACAGGGCTTCTGCGCTATGGCTGAAATCGGTCTGGAAGAAGGATATTGCTTAAAAGCATTAGAATCCGTTGAAAAACATCTTGATACCAAATATGGTATTGTTCTTCTTCAGCCAGCTTATAAACGCTACCATCTGGAACTTGGCGAAATCACTTCCTATCCACCTGGATATAAAGAAAATGCCGGTATCTTCTGCCACAACAATCCTTGGATTTCCATCGCAGAAACTGTTGTAGGCCGCGGAAATCGTGCTTGGCAGGTATATACAAGAACTTGTCCTGCTTACTTAGAAGACATCAGTGAAATTCACCGTACCGAACCTTATGTATACTCCCAGATGATCGCCGGTATCGACGCTCCTAATTTTGGTGAAGCAAAGAATAGCTGGCTTACCGGAACTGCTGCATGGACTTTCTTAAATGTTTCTCAGTATATTCTTGGTATCCGCCCAGATTATGATGGACTCATTGTTGATCCTTGTATTCCATCTCATTTAGAAGGATTCACTTGTGAAAGATCCTTCCGCGGTACAAATTATCATATCACTGTTACAAATCCACAGAATGTGGAAAAAGGTGTTGCATCTGTCACAGTAGATGGACAGGCCATTGAAGGCAACTGCATTCCATTTACTTCTGGAAAATCTGACGTAAACGTTCAGGTAGTTATGGGTTAAAAATTATGGCATTTCCAAATGATTTTATATGGGGCGCTGCAAGCGCCTCATACCAGATTGAAGGTGGAGCGGACTGTGATGGAAAAGGTCCTTCCATCTGGGACACTTTCAGCCACATCCCTGGAAAAGTATTCGGGGATCAGACTGGAGATGTTTCCTGCGATGCTTATCATCGTTATGAAGAAGATCTCGATATCATGAAAGATTTAGGGATCAAAAATTATCGTTTCAGTATCAGCTGGCCTCGCGTATTACCTGAGGGTGATGGAAAGATTAACGAGGCTGGTCTTGCTTATTATGATCATGTCGTAGACGGTTGTCTTGCCCGTGGAATCGAACCATGGATCACTTTATTCCATTGGGATTTTCCTCAGGCACTTCATGATAAAGGAAGCTGGGCAAATCCTTCCACCATCGATGCATTTGCCAGATATGCACAGATTATTGCACATCATTTTGCAGGACGTGTCCGTCATTTTATGACATTCAATGAACCACAATGTATTGTTGGCATGGGACATGTTTCTTGTCTTCATGCACCAGGAATTCGTCTCACACCTAGAGATAGTTTCCGTATATGGCATAACATCCTTCTTGCTCATGGCGCTGCCTGCATTAAAATCCGTGAAGAGATTCCAGAAGCACAGATTGGCGTAGCCAGCACAGGTCGTTTGTGTTACGTTGACAATCATGATCACACTTATCTTCCACCTTTGGTTCACGAATCTTTCCGAACCAGACAAGAAGATTTA
>JAUNNI010000139.1 GCA_030531555.1 Eubacteriales bacterium
AATCCAACTTAAAAACAACGATTTTTTTGTCTCATTTTATGGGTTCATTATACAGGCATATGAAGCATTTATTCAGGAACAGAAAAAAGCAGATGGAAAAGATGAGATTTATGCAGCTATTACAACAACATCCGGAGATGGATCTGAGGTATTATTAATTGCAGATGAAATTACAGAAGGTGTGAATCAGGCAACAAAAGCAGATGTGTATTCCTATGCAGATGGAAAGGTTACAAAAATCTGTGAGATTGAATCTACCAGTTCAGCATATCCAATCGGATCCCTTGAGGATAAATATCTTGTAACAGGATCACATCATACAGTAGAACATTACCTGGTTTCCGGTGATGCTGCAGATGTAGAAAAAGTTGAAGGCGTTGCTATGGAAGAAGGAAACTATAAGATGTCAAAGTATACCGTATCTAATGATGAAATCTCAAATGCAGAAGAGGAAGAACTTAGCGTAGAAATCGGCGATGAATTCGTAAACACAACATATGAAGGTTGGAAACCAATCGAGTTCACACAGTACTAATCAGATGATATGTAAATAAGAAATTTTCTCTTTTCTCTATGAGCTCCTGACCAATATGATCGGGAGCTTTTTACTTTATTTTTTTCAGGAGAAATATATTTTTTCAGTACGGACAGATTAAGATGCTTTCACTATGAATTTTTTTCTTCCTAAATGACGATATAATTGGGATAAAGAGAACATGTTGGGAATAACGAGTTGGTTCCTGATCTTACTCAGGTTTATTAGGAAATTACAACTATTAGTGTCTGACAATAGGTTAAACATTTCCACTTTTTTATGTTATGATAGTAGTTAATAAATTATGAATGTTCGTTTTGGGAAATTTCTATTTTCTGAAATAAACAAATATAAGGTTTATTGGAGGAGTTAGATGAAAGATTTTAATGAAAAATCCCCAATTGTAATTGAAATTATTTTAATTATAATTGGATTGTTACTTGCAGGTATTGTTACGAGCTTGTTTTCATTGTTTGGATGTGACAGTGAAGTTGGAGGATCACTTGCACGAATATTGGTAGGAATTGTTTTTCTGGCCATATTTCACAAGAAATTCAAATTTACCAGCTCTTTTAAGGGATTTGTTCCTATGTTACCAGCATTGTTATTTGCATTCTACAAAATACCGTATCATTTTATAAGTGGTGGCGGAACCGTAAACTCAATAACAGTTTCTGTTTTGTTAATTGGTTTTGCACCAGCAATTTTTGAAGAGGTCCTTTTCCGCGGAATATTTATTTTTAATTTAAAGAAAAAATATAATAAACCAATTACCGTTGTATTGATTTCGGCCGTTGTATTTGGTTTGCTACATATGACAAACATAGTTGGTATGAACATGACATCTGTGCTTTTGCAGTCGACAGTGTCTTTTGCGATAGGTATTGTTTTTGGAGCAGTATACTTATATACAGAAGATATTGTTTCAGTAATTATTGCGCACTTTTTAGTCGATGTTCTTGGTGTAATATTTACTGGTGGTGAGACAACTCCATATTATTTCCTTGTTATTTTTGTTGCAATGTGTTGTATTGAAATTATATATGGATTACTGTTAGTAAGAAAAGTAACTTCGCCTATTAAAGACTAATCATGATAAGACAACAGGAGGATGGTAAATTTCGATATGAATAAAAAGAGAAACAACTATTGAAAAGAAATCTAATCGTTTTCATAGCGATTATTGTAATCTATACCCTGCTTCAGATTTCAGGAAGCATAGTTAATGGAAATGAATTTAAAGACTATTTATTCCAATATGATTCTAACGAAACATACAATGCTTACGACCCAGAGGATATTAAAATTGAATTCGATAAAGAAGGAATCGTTAGCCTTGAACAAATATCAAAGGAAGACGGATGGATCAAATATTCCTTACATCCAGAACATAGGGGTTCTGTCTTTATGTCAGTTTATGATAAAAAAACTGGTGAGCAGATCTATGAAACTGATCTCATTGTTTCTGTCACAGGAATCATCACAGACCGTTCAACAGGTAATTTTACAAATTATCGCATGTATCATTTTAATATGGTATTACTCTGTATCGCTTTTAGTGTCCTTTTATGGTTTTCTTTCCTCTATTCTCACAAAAAACTGAGATATAGCTACCAGTCAATCTTCTATTCGGGACTGGCACTGTGGATGACGCTAATCACAATTCTACAGATCAGAGTCTGGCTGATGGAAGAACAGATGATTGATGTTTATTATTCGATTCAATCTGCCGCTCAAACCTTCATGTTATGCTCGCTCCCATTTCTTCTGGTATTTAGTATCGCACTTTCCATCAGTAATATAGAGCTGATTCGCCATGAAGGCTTCCGTAGCAGAAATGCATTGGGAATCATCCTTTCCATTATAATGATTTTTGGTGCAGTTTTTAGCTTTTTTATCGACGGTTTCTTCAATTCTAGTTCTGAAATGCAGGTTAATATATTCTCTGCAGTTAAAAGTGTGTATTACAGCATTTATGTTATCCTTGAATGCTTCCTTCTTGGTTCTGTTATATGTGGTAGTTTAGCTGCGAGACATGAGCCAGAATATGACATGGATTACCTGATTATTCTTGGTTGTAAGATCAAAGCCGATGGAAGTCTCTATCCTTTAATTCGCGGTCGTGTGGATCGAGCCATCGCTTTCTATCATAAGCAGTTGGAAAAGACTGGAAAAAGAGCTGTTTTCCTGCCATCTGGAGGACAGGGATCCGATGAGATAATCTCCGAAGCTGCTGCCATGAAACGCTATCTCATGGAACAGGGATTCACAGAAGATCAGATTTTAGTAGAAGATCAATCAAAAAATACCCTTCAAAATATGCGATTCTCCAAGAAGTTGATCGAAGAAAGAAATCTTAAGGCAAAGGCAGCATTCTCAACAACCAACTTCCATGTATTTCGAAGTGGAATCATCTCCAGACAGAACGATTTTGAACCAGATGGTATGGGTGCTCCAACAAAATGGTATTTCTGGCCAAATGCATATATGCGTGAAGTTATAGGAATGATGGCGTTCAAATGGAAAGCCATAGTAATTGTTATGATTCCTATCATTCTATTCTTCATTTCCATACAGTTTGTAATCTGATAATAAAAGAGAAGAGGATCTTAAGAGGCTTTTGAATTTGTTTCTGAAAGAGCTTTTGGAATTGGTGAATACTTAATATTATTTATTGCTTTTCAGTATTTGGAAAGATAAAATAAAAAGGCTCTTCAGGGGTAATGGTGGGTTAAAAACCGCCACAACCCCAGTGTTT
>JAUNNI010000059.1 GCA_030531555.1 Eubacteriales bacterium
AGAATCATTATATTAAAGGAGGTCATATATCATGATTTTACAGAAAGAAAGAGAAGAAGTAGTAAAATATTGCCAGATGTTAATTACTCATGGACTGACAAAAGGAACTGGTGGAAATATCAGTATCTTTAATCGTGAAGAAGGACTTTTTGCAATTAGCCCAAGTGGTATTGATTATTTTGAAGCTACTCCAGAAGATGTTGTTGTTATGAATCTTGATGGTGAAATTGTAGATGGTAACAGAAAACCATCCAGCGAACATGATTTACATCGAATCTTCTACGTAAAAAGAAATGATATCAATGCAGTTGTGCACACTCATTCCGTATACAGTACAGTATTGGCAGTTCTTGGCGAAGAACTTCCTGCATCCAGCTATCTTGTAGCATTTGCCGGTGGTCCAAATGTAAGATGTGGAAAATATGCTTCCTTCGGAACAAAAGAATTAGCAGATATCACATTTGAAGCTATGAAAGATAGAACGGCAGCATTTATGGCAAACCATGGATTGATTGCTGGTGGAAAAGATATCTTAAATGCTTTTAATATCGCAGAACAGATTGAAGGATGTGCAGAAATATATGTAAAAGCAAAATCCATTGGAACGCCAAATCTTCTTAGCGATGAAGAAATGGAACATATGGTAGATGTATTCAATAATTCCTATGGCCAGAAAAAGAAAAAAGCAGATATGTAATTTCTAAGGAATCTATCAAAAATCCCCCGCTTTTAAGCGAGGGATTTTTTTGTTTTCCAAAAAGGATAGTGCAACCTGACTATGCTTTTCCTCATACTATGGTTCAGGGTGCCCGTTGTTCCTCCAAAAGCACTTTTTTATAATATTCAAAAAAGATGGATGAAAGGAGGACATGATATGTCTAAAAAAATAGGAATTATTGGTGGGGGAATCTCCGGAACCTGCCTGGGATATAACCTTAGCTTATATGAGGAGGCAGAAGTTGTACTGTTTGAAAAAGATCGAATCGGATGTGGAACAACTGCAAAATCTGCGGGAACCGTATGTCTTTTTGACGATTCATTGAATAATCGATATTGGGATGTTAGATTATATGGTTTTGAAACATATTTAAAGATGGAAGCGGAAGAGAAAGGTTCTGCTGGTTTCGATCAGACGGGTACCTTAGTTGTCGCTACTTCAGAGGAAGTAGAAAAAACCATTAAGGCAGGGATTGCACTGGCCAGATCTGCTGGATATACCGGAGAATATATTACAGATAAAAAGAAAATTGAAGAAATCCTTCCAGGAATTAATACAGATGTGATTCTGGGTGCTGGTTATACAAAAGACGATGGGTATTTTGATGGAACGATGATTTCCAACACATTTGCAAAAAAAATGCAGGAAAATGGGGCAACAATCCTTACTGGTATTGCAGTTACGGAACTTCTGAAAGAGGGAGATCAGGTAACTGGATTAAAAACGTCAGATGGAAAAAGCTATGATTTTGACATTATTGTAGATTGTACCGGTCCATGGAGTAGATTCACCGGAGAACTTGCGGGAATTGATGTGCCAATCTGGCATACAAAAGCGGAGGCATTTTTCCTTGCTCCACCAATTAAGAGAGAGAATTATATTTTCCCAATTATCAAATACCCTGCATTTTACGGATTAAGAGCCGGGGATAATATTTTTATTTGTAAATCTCACTTGTCCATGGATTTAGATGATCCTATGCATGCGGGACAGTGGGATCCGGATAAATTACCTCAAACGGGTGGAACGGATGAATATTTCATTGAATTTTTATTTGATCAGATGGATGAATATATTCCAGAATTGGCGGACAGCGGTCAGGTATCTTCTTGGCTCAGCTACCGTGCAGAGACAAGGGATTTCCTTCCAATTATTGGAGAGACTCCGCTGAAAAATTACCTTCTTGCAACAGGTTATGGTGGAAATGGGGTGATTGAAGCTCCTGCGGTAAGCCGAGATCTTGCGAAATATATTATGCGTGGAGAATCCACACTTCTATTGGAAGAGTGGGCATTTATGAGACTGGTATAACGGGATTCAGGAAGAGGGAATAAACAATGAAAATTGCAGTATGTATTAAGCAGGTACCCGTATCAGACCAGGTGGAGATTGATCCGATTACCCATCAAATGATACGTAGTAATGCAGATATGACAATCAATCCGGCAGATATGAATGCATTAACGGAGGCAATCACCTTGAAAAAAGAATTTGGTGGGACCGTTGATGTTTATACCATGGGAAGTGATCTGGCAAGATCTGCTCTGGTAACTGCCATCGCCATGGGTGCTGATGAGGGATATCTGGTATCTGACCGAGTATTCGCTGGTGGAGATTCTTTAGGAACCGCTAAGGTTTTAGCGAAAGCCATAGAAAAACAGGGAGAATATGATTTGATTTTATGTGGATCTTTATCCTCTGATGGGGCAACCGGTCAGACAGGACCTATGATGGCAGAGCTGCTGAACCTTCCATCCATAACTGAAGTGAAAGAAATATTACGATTAGAATCTTCACATATGGAAGTTTATAAGTCCTGGAAAGGGCAATATCTCCATATGAGAGTTGGTCTTCCTGCAGTAATCACCATTTCTTTAGGTAGTAATGCGCCTATATTACCTACTTTAAGAAATCAAATGAAAGCGAAGAAAAAAGAGTTATTTGTAATCACCAATGAAGAATTGAAGCTTACAGAAGAAGAGATTGGTTTAAAGGGAGCAAAATCGATTGTAACAGACACTTTATATGCCAAAGATTGTGGCAAGAAGAGTATTTTTTTATCTGGGACAGTGGAAGAGCAGGCTGACCAAATCATAGATTTATTTAAGAAGGCGGGTGAATAGAATGGCCAATGGAATTTATATTTATGCGGAAGTCTTTCACCAGAAAGTCGAAGAATATACAGCAGAATTAGTCAAGGCAGCGAAGGATTTACATAGCAATATGCCAATCACAGTCATGGCTTTTGGCGATAATACGACAATGAAACAATTACAATGGAAAAATGTGTCGGTTCTCATTCTTTCTGTAAATGAAGACCATGAGTTTCAGGATGGGGAAAGAGCAAAAATTTTAGCAGAGGTATTGAAGGAAAAGGATCCAGCCATTGTTCTGTTGCCTGCAACAGCCACGGCAAAATCATTATTTTCCAGAGTATCGGTATTAATGAATGTAGGAATGACAGCGGACGCAACGGAAATCTATATGGAAGCTGGAACATTTAAACAGAAAAAACCAGCTTTTGGCAACAATGTTATGGTTGTTACGGAGGAAACAGATTGGCCAGCCATCGTGACTCTTGTCACTGGAATCTATGAAAAAGAAGAAAATGGGGTTATGGATGGGATTGAAATGATTCATCGAGAGATGGAAGATAGCTCCATTGAACTTTTAGGTCTAGTAGAGCAGGAGACAGAATCTATTGTGAATGCCAACCGAATCATTTCTTTGGGAAAAGGTGCCATCGACGAAAACGGGTATGAGCTGGCAAAAGAACTTGCTTCAAAGATGGGAGCGGCCATCGGTGGAACCAGACCTCTTGTTGACAATGGAATGATACCGTTTGAAGCGCAGATTGGTCAGACAGGGTGCGTTGTACATCCGGATTGTTGTCTGTTTCTTGGCGTTTCTGGAGCGATTCAGCATACAGAAGGTGTGAGAGACAGTAATGTGACCATTGCGGTAAATCATGATCCCGATGCGGCAATCTTTACATTTGCAGATTATGGAATAGTAGCGGATTCCAATGAGATTATGAAAGCTTTATTGAAACGTATGGAATAAAGGAGAAATCCATGAAAAATCAGTTAGATTTTATTGCAGATCGATTGGAAAAACATATCGCAGAGACGAAAAAAATAACGGCAACTCCCAACAAAGGAATTACCAGGCTGCCTTTTACTTTGGAATCAAAACGTTGTGTCCATTATCTGGAAGAACAGATGAAACAGCTCGGAATGACAGTTTCAGAGGATGCATCTGGAGCGGTCATTGGTGTGATCCAGGGAAAATCAGAGGAGCGAATTATGATCGGCTCTCACTATGATTCTGTGGAACATGGTGGCGCTTATGATGGTATGGCGGGAATTCTCTGTGGAATCGAAATTGCAGCATACTATATTAGAAATAATATTATACCCCCCTATACTTTAGAAATTGCAGGTCTTAATGATGAAGAAGGAGCAAGGTTTGGTGGAGGATATTTGTCCAGTAAAGCATTTCTTGGAAAATGGTCTACCAATGATCTGAAACAATATGTGGATAAAAATGGTTTATCCTACTATGATGCCATGAAATTATATGGATTAGAACCGGAGCATATGATTCGTGCGCAAAGACCACTGAGTAAATGGAAAGGCTATCTGGAAATTCATGTGGAACAAGGACCGATTCTGGAAAATGCCAAAAAAGAAATTGGTATTGTGGAGACAATTGTTGCTATTAAACGCTACTATATTACCATTGTCGGAAAAGCTGATCATGCAGGAACCCAACCGATGAATACCAGAAGTGATGCCGTTATGGCAGCCATGGGACTGATCCACCATATGAATGAGTATGTATTATCCCATAAACCGATGGTGGGGACTGTAGGGGAGATTCATGTATACCCCAATGAAATCAATATTGTTCCAGAGGAAATTACATTTTCCATCGATGTGCGAAGCTCCAAAGAAGAATGGCTTGAAGAATGTATCGAATTGGTGGAAGAGGATCTCAAAGAATTGGAAGGAATCGGTTTTAAATGCAAAATGAAACCGACCCTGACCAACACTGTGACACATATGAAAACAGAATGGAAAAAAGTCTTGAAAGAAAGTGCAGATTCCCTTGGTTTTAGCAATATGTTTCTTGATAGTGGAGCGGGACATGATGCTGCTATCATTGGTAAGGCAGTGGATACGGCAATGTTATTCGTACCAAGTGTGGGGGGAAGAAGCCACATACCAGAAGAATACTCCAGTGAAAAAGATTTAGCCAAAGCTGTTTTGGTTGCCATAGATTTTATAAATAAAATAGATTAAATCATCAGAAAAGAGGTAAAAAAATGGGTTATAGAAATGATTTATTAGATGTAAAAGCGTATCGTGCAGAAGTACACCCTGGTTTATGGGCTGTCATTCCACCAACAGGAGTTGTGAATAATGTAATTCCATATATTAAAGATTGCAAGGTTAGTATTGTTGCATCCCCTAAAATGGGAGCTGGCTTTGTTCAGTATGTGGTGGAAGCATCTAAAGATGGAAAAACGACAGATTTTTTTGGTAAAGCATCTCATGAAGAAAGCTTTATCTATATTGTGGAAGGAAATGTGAAGGTTACCATTGGTGACAAATCTTATGATATGACAGATGGAGGCTACGGATATGCTCCTGCAGGTGTAGGCATTCAGTTTAGCAATGAGGGAGATTTTGCCAAAATCCTTCTTTATAAACAGAGATTTATTCCATTAGAGGGTATGGAACCTTATATCGTTACAGGCAATGTCAATGAAATGGATTTTATTCCTTATGATGGTATGGATAATGTATTTATCAAAGATCTCTTACCAACAGAATTGGGCTTTGATATGAATATGCACATTTTAAGCTTCGACCCTGGAGCAAGTCACTCTATTGTGGAAACTCATGTCCAGGAGCATGGTATGTACATCTTGCAGGGAGAAGGAATGTATCTTCTTGATGATACATGGATGGGTATCAAAAAAGACGATTTTGTATGGTTTGGAGCTTATTGTCCACAGTGTTCCTATGGCGTAGGGAAAGAGCCATTTGCTTATATTTATTCCAAAGATTGCAATCGCGATGTTGAAATTTAGTTTGCGAAAAGGTAGGAGATAAAAATGATGCAAAGAGCCAATGTGAAAATGATCAAAGAATGGATTCAGCACATCGATACCTTTAAGATTGAAGGGGCGGGTACTACCCGCCTTCCTTTGTCAAAAGAAGAGATGGAATGTCGTTCTTATATTATGAAGGAAATGGAGAAATTTGGTCTTCAGGTAAATGTGGATGCCATTGGGAACATTATGGGAATCTTACCAGGAAGCAATGACGAATTACCAGCTGTGTGGACGGGATCCCATATTGATACAGTAAAAGAAGCGGGAATGTTTGATGGGGTAGCCGGAGTTGTAGCCGGTTTAGAAGCCGTTCGTCTGATTAAGGAAGCAGGTTTGACACTAAAACGTAATCTATGTGTCAATATCTACACTTCGGAAGAATCCACCCGTTTTTCCATGGGATGTATTGGAAGTAGAGCAATGGCAGGTCATCTTATGAAGGAAGAATTGGGTCAAATTAAGGATATGAATGGTATTTCTCTGAAAGAATTATTGGAAGAGAATGGATTCAATCTTAATGAGTATGACAAAGTCAGAAAAGAAAGGCGTCAGGTCCATGCGGCTGTAGAATTACATATTGAACAAAGTCCTAACCTGGAAAAGCATAAAAAATCAGTTGGTATCGTTGATGCAATTTGTGCTCCTTCCAACCTTATTTTAACTTTGCATGGCATACAGTCCCATGCAGGCGGCACATCCATGACTGACCGATCCGATGCTTTCATGGCGGCAGCTGAGATTGCCTTAGCTTTAGAAGAGGTGTCAAAACAGGGAATGAGTGCATATACTACTGGAACAGTAGGATATGTTTCTGTGCTGCCGAATGCTGTAAATGTGATTCCGGGAAAGGTGATTATGTCAATTGATGTCCGCGACTGTGAACAGGTATCAAAAACTTATGTGGTTACTGAATTTATGAAAAGGGCGAAGGAAATCTGTGCAAAAAGAAAGATTAAATTAAAGATTGAGAAAAAATGTGATGATATTCCGTTTTTGTGTGATCCCCAGATCATCTCGGCCATTGTGAACTCCTGCAAGTTTATACAGGATGAGGAAGAGGTTGAATTTTATATGCATCTTATGAGCGGAGCATATCATGATAGTTTATTTCTTGGTGAGTTTGCTCCAGTTGGAATGATCTTTGTTCCAAGTAGAGATGGAATCAGTCATAGTCCTTTAGAATGGACAGACTATGAAGATATTGCCAAAGGAATTGATGTCTTAACTCATACTTTGATTCAATTGGCAAATGAATAAAAAGTGTACAATAATGTAAATATGTAAATGAACAAAGTGTACATTGTAGAAAAATAATCTGGAAAAAGAAAGAGAAGAAAACATATTTTTGTTCTTAAAAAATAAGGAGAAACTTAATTTCTTATAGTAAAAATGAAGTTAAATATAATTAAAAAATTCATATACACTTTGTATTTATATAAATACATAATATAAATGAATTTTATAGCTATTGACAATTCATTTTTTGACTTGTATACTCATTTTCGAACAAAGGCGTTACAAACTGTGAGTTTTTTCACAGAGGTAGCGCCTTTTAATTTTTTGAAAGGATATACGATTATGGGATTACAGATTAACAATCTTTGCAAAGGATTTGATGTTGTAAACGGACAAATGAAATATGTTTTAAATAATATTAATCTGAAAATAGAAACAGGACAGTTCATTTGTATTTTAGGAAAATCTGGATCAGGAAAATCAACTTTATTAAATTTATTAGCAGGTTATTTGAAAGCTGATCTGGGAAATATCACAGTGGATGATGTCATTGTTGATGGACCAGATGCAGACAGGGGTGTTGTTTTTCAGCACCATGCATTATTTCCATGGTTTACTGTAGAGGAAAATATTGGATTTGGTCCAAAGGTTGCAGGGCAATCGAAGGAAGAGATTAAGAAATTAACCGATTATTATATTGATCTTGTTGGATTAGATGGGTATGCAGAGAAGTATCCTAACAGTCTTTCTGGTGGTATGGCGCAGAGAGTTGGTATTGCAAGAGCCCTGGCAAATGACCCAAAAGTATTACTGATGGATGAGCCTTTAGGAGCTTTGGATGCATTAACAAGAGATAATATGAGAAAAGAGCTGGAAAGAATTTGGTCTGCAACAAAAAAGACGGTTGTATTTATCACGCATTCTGTTCCGGAAGCAGTTTATTTAGCAGATCGCGTCATTGTATTAAAAGAGGGTCAGGTTGATATGGATCTTAAGATTGATCTTCCAAGACCAAGGGATGCAGGAGATGCAAAATTTGTAAGCTATGTGACAAAACTTGAAGAAAAGCTTACGGACGGTGCTATCACAGAGATGATTAATGAATAGAGGAGGGAAAGATATGACATCAATTGCGATTAAAGGAGATTATCTGGAAAAAGGACATATGGAGGCTACAAAATCATCCACACATAATATTGATCGAAAAAATGCAGAGAAGAGAAACTTAAGTATTCTTCGAGTGAGCTCTATCTTAGGATTTTTCCTCATATGGCAAAGCATAGGTTGGCTCAATGAGGCGATGACCTGGTTTAATCCGGTTTATCTTCCAACACCACTTGCAATTTTACAGGCTGGTATTGAAATGGCTGCCGATGGAACACTTTGGGCTAACATCTTCATCAGTTTACAGAGAATTTTTGCAGGAGTTTTCATTGGAACTTTATTAGCCTTCATTGTAGCGATTCTTTTTGTGAAATTCAAAAAAGTGAAAGCTTTGATCAATCCTATTTTTAATTTTATCGGACCGATTCCAGTTATTGCTCTTCTTCCCGCAGTTGTAATCTGGTTCGGCATTGGAGAATCTTCCAAATTAATCATTATTGCATTTTCCACTTTTATGGTTGTTTTAAGCTATGCTTTAGATGGTATGAAAAATACGGATCCACTGTTGATTCGTTCTGCCATGAGTCTTGGGGCAAACTCCTATCAGGTTTTTACCAAAGTAATTATCAAATCCGCCATGCCAAACATTTTCTCAGGAATTAAGGCAAGTTTGTCTGGATCCTTCGCAGCCATGGTTGTTGCAGAGATGATGGGGGCAACCAGTGGTCTTGGATACGTTATTATCAATGCGAAAGCATGGTTTAAAATGAACAATATGTTTCTTGCCATTGTGATGATCGGTCTTTTATATACCTTATTTTATTTTATCATCACCATGCTGGAAGGATATCTTTTCCGCTGGAAAGGATCCGTGGATAATGCGATTGAATAGGAAAACAGTTGGCGTTTTATCTTAAAAGAAAACATCAATTGAAATATATAGAAAAAGGAGTAAAAACATGAAAAAGAAATTTTTAGCAATGCTTATGGCATGTACCATGGTGGTATCCATGGCAGCATGTGGTAGTAATGGTAGCACAGGGGAAGAAGGAACTGAGGCAAAATCTGAAGCAGCATCCTCCGATGCGATTCAGTTTTGGGGTGTAAACGATCCACAGATTTCTGCACAGCAGATCATCGCAGATCAGCTTGGATACTTTGAAGAAGAAGGAGTAAATGTGGATTTTGAATTTCTTCAGACAGGTACTGACATGAACTCATTAATGGCAGGTGGTACAGCAGTGATTTGCGCAGAAGCACAGTATCAGACAACTGCTTTAAAATCTAACGGTGTAGATTTTACCATTCTTTCTCCACTGGCAAACTGTGGTGGAACCCAGTGTGTTGTGGCAGGACCAAAATCTGGTATTACAAAATCTTCCCAGTTAGAAGGCGCAACTATCGCAATGGCAAATGGTGCCGGTGTAAATATGGCAGTAAAAAGCATGTGTGAAGCAACCGGTGTTAATTATGATTCCATTAAATGGGTATACTGTGATCCATCCGAACAGTTAGCAGCATTAATGAATGGTGATGTTGATGCCATGGCATGCTGGGAGCCATATTGTTCCCAGGCAGTAGCGCAGGGTGGAACATTATTATTCAACGGTGTTCATTCTTATCTTGAAGATTGCGAAGGCGATGTGGACTGGATGTCATTCTATGCAACACTTCATTGTAATGACGAATTCTTAAAATCTCATCATGATGATGTTTTAGGAATTATGAAAGCTTTAAAACGTGCGACAGATTATATCAATGATAATCGAGAAGAAGCAGTTAAAATCATTGCTAAAGAAATTCAGACAGATGAAGAAACTGTAGCAATGATTATGAGTGAAAATACTTACTCCATGGAATGGGATGACACATTTGCTCAGGGCATTGATGCTTACGCACATTATATGCTTGATTCTGGTAATATCTCAAATGTTCCAGATTATGCTTCTTATACAGATACCAGCCTTTTAGCAGAAGTTGATCCTTCCTTAGTTACTACAACAAAATAAGAAAGATAGCTAAAGAAAGGCTATTACAATCAGGGCACCTGACAGAAGGTGCCCTAAATCCATTTTCTTTTCAGTAAGGAGGTAAACATGAATCTAACCGTTTCGTGGCTTCTAAAACAATCAACAGAAGCTGCACCGTATCATTGCCTTGCAGGAGAAGGTGGTCTTGGCAATAAAATTACCAGTATTAATGTTATGGATAATCCTGATACCGTACCATGGTTAAAAGAAGGTGAGTTAGTTTTATCTACCGGATATATATTTACACAGACCAATCTTCATGTTGATATTATCAAAAATTTGAAAAATCAGGGTTGTGCAGGCCTGGGAATTAAAATTCATAGATATATGGAAGAAATTCCATCAGAGATGATTCAACAAGCAAATGAACTGGATTTTCCCATCATATCTATTCCATTTTCAGGAACAATGGAAGAAATCATTAACATGATTTATCATAAAATGTTTCAGGATGAGATGTCAGAAAGTGAACGTCTGACAGAGATGTATCGTGACATTTTAGAGAGTTCTCTAAAAAGCCAAAAGCTTATACCAATTTTAAAGAAAATCAGTCAGTATATTCGATGTTCTGTTTTTTTATTATTAGAGGATTATCAATTGCTGGAATATTACATCTTTGATGAACAAAATCTGGAATATCCATTTCCCTTTATGAAAAATTATAACTATCTTTTCAGAGAAAAGGATCGATCCAAAATTGATGAAAAAGAAATCTCCAGAAATCAGCCGGTGTTTGATTATTGTGTGGAATACCATGGAGAAAAATATCCCTTCTCTTTCTTTCCTTTAATTCATGAAAAGAAAAGAATTGGTTATTTGGTTTGTTATGATTTTAAAAATAATATAGAAAATATTAAATATAAATTTTTAAAACAAGTCCATTCTATTTTGGTGATCAGTATTTTGAGAAATCAAATGGCAATGAAAGAAAATAGTGCTTTTGACAGCACATTTTATCAAAAAATACTGTCGAATTCCATATCGAATCTGGAGCATATAGAGATGCTATGCAGACAAAATGGTTTCAATTTTTCATCGGATTATTGTTGCATGACAATCCATTTTCGTAAAGTACGTGAATTTACTCTGTTTAGACAGAAAACTTTTTTCGGAAAAATTCAGGAAATGATTTTACAGATATGTTCGCAGTCTGGAATTGATATTCGAAGTACAATTTACAATAACGATCTTGTTTCCTTTCTTTATCCATCTGCCAATGAAGCAGGTTATAGGAATAAACAGATTATGGATGCTATCCATGAGATAGGCGCAGGGCTTAAGGATAAGGAAATAGAATGTATGATTGGTTTTTCCTATATTCATCATGGAGCTCATAAAATATATACCTCCTATTCAGAATCTCTTCAGGCTTTTGAATTGGGACAGACTCTACATACCGATCAAATCATATTTTCTTATGAAGAGGATGTGATTTATCACATGTTGGAAAGACATTCCACCACGGCCGAATTATTTGACTACTATGAATTTACCTTAAAGCCGTTAGAGGATTATGATAATGAAAATGATACAGATCTTGTAAAAACACTAAAAGAATATATTTCGTGTGGTTTAAATGTTTCACAAGCTGCAAAAAATCTATTTATCCATCGTAATACGATGAATCATCGTATGGATCAAATCAGAGAATTGATTTCCATGGATTTGCGTAATCCAGATCATATTTATCTAATCCAAACAGCTTTTTATGCCAGAAAACTACTTCAATTTTAAAGAGAGGATTTGCAAATATGTTGGATGTGATTATAAAAAATGGGACCTTTGTTACACCAGATGGCATGATGAAAGGTCAAATGGGAATAAAAGATGGAATCATTCAGTTTCTGACGGAAGAAGTAATAAATGAGAATGCAAAAGAGATTTTTGATGCAAAAGGCTATGTTATTATTCCAGGCCTTGTGGATATGCATGTTCATGTGAATGATCCAGGACGTACGGAATGGGAAGATTGGGAACATGCATCTAAGGCAGCGTTGGAAGGAGGGATAACTACAATTGCAGATATGCCTTTAAATAGTTATCCGGCTGTGACGGATGTCCAAACTTTAAAAGGAAAAGGACAGATTGCAAAAGAGAAATCTCTTGTTCATTATATTTTGTGGGGAGGTTTGACCAATGAAAATGTGGATCAGATTCCTCTCATGCAAAAAGAAGGGGTAGTAGCTTTTAAAGCATTTATGAGTGGCAGTGGCATTCCTGATTTTTCTTCTGCAGGAAATGAAGTTTTGTTAAAAGCTCTTTCCTACACAGTAGGAACAGATTCCTTCATAGGAGTACATGCAGAATGCGAAGAAATCGCTGCTTATTTGGGAGAAAAACTAAAGAAAGCTGGAAGAATGGACCCAATGGCCTGGGTGGAATCCAGACCAGTTTCCTGCGAGACGGAAGCAATCAACCGTTTTTTATCCTTCGTTAGGGTAACAGGCGGAAATGGTCATATCTGTCATGTGACTTCTGCGGAAGGGGTAGAAATGATTGCCCAGGCAAGGAAAGAGGGCTTGCCAGTTACTTTTGAAACTTGCGCCAGTTATCTGACATTTACCCAGGAAGATTTTGCAGAGATTGGACCAATTTTAAAATGTGCTCCACCTCTTCGTACAAAGGATAATCGTGAAAAATTATGGGATTATGTCAAAGATGGGACCATACCCATCGTAACTTCGGATCATTCTCCTTCCACAAAAGAATTAAAAGATCGAGGCAATGATAATATCTGGGAAGCCTGGGGAGGAATCTCAGGAATTCAGACCACTCTTTATGCCATGTTAACCGAAGGATATCATAAGAGAGGCTTATCTTTAGAACGTCTTGTACAGGCGTGCTGTGAGAATCCGGCAAAACGTTTGGGATTAGAAGATTGTAAAGGAAAAATAAAAGTCGGATATGATGCAGATCTTGTAATTCTTGATTTAGATCAGGAATGGATTCTTAAGGAGGAAGATCTCTGTACTAAAAATAAGATATCTCCTTTGATTGGCTGCAAAATGAAAGGAAAAATCGTGAAAACATATCACAAAAATTCTTGAAAAATAGATTGAATAATACAAAAATTAAGCAGAGAGTCCATACGAAATTGTATGGACCCTCTGTTTGTTTATGGTCACTATTTATTGTGACAGTTTTTTATTATACGTAAGTATTCATTGTTGGTCGTAAAAATTTGGAAAAATTGATAGGTGATTACTTTTGTAGAAAATTTTAAAAAAAATTAGCACTCCCCTATTGACATGGCTAATAATAGGTGTTATATTACGCATAGAACAAATACAACACACATAACAAGTGAAACAACAGACTGCTTCGCAGTGTACAGGCTTAGCAGATCTGGAATGTTTATCATAGAAAGGGGATCTTTATTATGTTAAGACCAAGTATTTTTAATAGCAATTTCGTAGACAGCATGTTTGATGACATTTTTTCCTTCCCAGCAAAAACAATTAAGAAGGTAGAAGACGCGATCTCCATGAAGACAGATGTAAAGGTAGTGAACGATAATTATGAATTATCCATTGACCTTCCAGGATATAAGAAGGAAGATATCAAAGCACAGTTAAAAGATGGATATCTCACAATTTCTGCTGAGAAGAATGAGGAAGTCAATGAAGAAGCAGAGGATGGCAAATACATTCACCGTGAACGTTACTGCGGATCCTGTAAGAGAAGCTTCTTCGTAGGTGAAGATCTTGAGATGGAAGATGTAAAAGCTTCCTATGAGAATGGTGTTCTTATGATGGTATTTCCAAAGGATAAGAAAAAAGAAGTGGTAGAAGAAGAAAAATACATCTCCATTCTTTAAAGTCTAAAAAAACAGAAATCGTTTCGATTGAAATAACGAAAGATCATCGAAATTTAAGAAAGTAGAAATCATTTGACATATTTGAAAGAAAGGGGGGTATCCGGTTGGGGTATTCCCCTTTCGTACTATAGGTGATGGCAATGAGAAAAGATTATTATAAGATTTTAGGTCTGTCGAAAAATGCAGGACAGACAGAGATAAAAAAAGCCTATCGAAAACTTGCCAAAAAATATCATCCAGACACCAACAGAGACAACCCTGCCGCAGAGGAAAAATTCAAGGATGTTTCCAGAGCCTATGAAGTACTTAGCGATGAGAAGAAAAAGGCTCTTTATGATAAATATGGGGAAGATGGGATTAATCCAAATTCCTATTCCAGAACATTCTATTATGGAAATATGGGAGAGGATAGTTTTGATGGAATGGATTTCGAAGATATTTTTCAGCAGTTTTTTGGAAATCATTCGCAGGGAAGCTCATTTTCTGGAAATTATACACAGGGAAGTCCATATTCTGATAGCCAAAAGGGGTATCGAAAAACATATAGCAAGAATACGAAAAATAGTTATGGAAATCCTTATTCCCAAACTTCCTCTCTGTCTAAATTTGAAAGAGTAGGTAATGATATTTATAGTACAGAATACATCCCTTATACCACAGCTGTTTTGGGAGGGGAAAGGGTCATTCCAACAATTCATGGCAATGTGAAAGTGAAAATTAAGGCCGGTACTCAGTCTGGAAGCAAGATTCGCCTGAAAGGGAAAGGTATCGAAACGCATGGAGAAAGCTATGGAAGGTATGGAGGCTCCATCAAAGGGGATCATTATGTGACAATCCAGATTGATGTGCCAAAAAATATCAGTGAACAGGAAAAAGATATTCTTCGAAAATATGGTCGATAAGACATATTTATGTCATATTTGACATATTTATTCAATTTAGGGGTAATTTTTTAATATTATGTAAAAAATAACTAAAAAGTGGATAAAACATACTCTTGACGATTTTAAAGTCTCAATAATATACTAGGGCTTGTGTTTAATAATTGGGGGATTGTACCCTCACCTAGAAAAAAAGGAGTATGAAAAAATGAGAGAAAAATTACCAACCCCTGAGCTTTTCAAATCCTTAAAAGGATATGGGAAGGATCAGCTGGTGAAAGATATCATTTCTGGTATCATTGTTGCAATTATTGCCTTGCCATTATCCATCGCCTTGGCTTTGGCTTCCGGAGTGGGACCAGAACAGGGTATCTACACTGCCATTATCGCCGGCTTCTTGATTTCCTTCTTTGGAGGAAGTAAGGTTCAGATTGCCGGACCAACGGCTGCTTTTGCAACCATCGTTGCTGGAATTGTTGCTAAAGATGGAATGGATGGTTTGATCACTGCGACCATTATTGCCGGAATTCTTCTTATATTAATGGGACTTTTTCAGTTGGGATCTTTGATTAAGTTCATCCCATTTACCATTACCACTGGATTTACTGCCGGAATTGCGGTAACGATTTTGATTGGTCAGCTGAAGGATTTCTTCGGTTTGACATATCCACAGGGAGTTCGCCCAATTGAAACTACCGAAAAAGTTGCGGAAGTAATAAAGAATTTTGGAACAGTAAATGTACAGGCTGTTATCGTTGGCGCGGTTTGCCTTGCCATTTTGATTGTTTGGCCTTTCATCAGTGAAAAGATTCCAGGATCTTTGATCGCGGTAATTGCTGGAATTGCCATGGTAAAGCTTCTTCATATGAATGTAAATACCATTGGAGATCTTTATACTATTAGTAGTTCTTTACCAGCCTTTCATTTTCCACATATTAGCATTGAAATCATCCAAAATGAATTCTCAGACGGTTTCACCATTGCCATTCTTGCGGCCATTGAATCCTTATTGTCCTGTGTTGTGGCAGACGGTATGATCAATGCTCACCATGATTCCAACATGGAATTGATTGCGCAGGGAATCGGTAATATGGGCTCCGCTTTATTTGGCGGAATTCCTGCGACAGGTGCCATCGCTCGTACTGCAGCTAACATCAAAAATGGTGGTCGTTCTCCAATTGCTGGTATGGTTCACTCCATCGTATTGGTATTAGTTCTTGTAATTCTTATGCCATATGCTGCTTTGATTCCAATGCCTACCATCGCAGCCATCCTCTTTATGGTTGCTTACAATATGTGTGGCTGGAGAAACTTTGCGCTTATTTTCAAGAGAGCACCAAAGAGTGATGTGTTAGTTCTTGTGTCAACATTCATTCTTACCATTGTATTTGACCTTGTAGTTGCCATCGAATTTGGTATGCTTGCCGCATGCTTCTTATTCATGAAGAGAATGGGAGATGAATCCCAGGTTCGTACATGGGGAGAGATCGATGATGCACATGATCCGGATGCCTTAAGACTTCGTAATGTTCCAAAAGAAGTCCGTGTTTATGAAATCACTGGTCCAATGTTTTTTGGGGCAGCAGATAAGATTGCAACCATCCAGGTAAAAGAAGATACCAAAGTTGTTATCCTTCGTATGAGAGGTGTGCCTGCAGTAGATGCTACTGCCATGCATTCTCTAGAGGATTTACTTGACTTATGTACAAAGAGAGGAATTATTTTGATTTTCTCCCATGTCAATGAGCAACCTTACAATATGATGGAAAAGGGAAGCTTTGTGGAGCGTGTTGGCGCGGAAAACTTCTGCAAAAATATTGATGCTTCCTTGGAAAGGGCAAAAGAAATCTGCAATAAATAGGCAATTTTTTGAAAAATAAACAGTTAATCATTTAGAAATTGAATGTATAAAAAGGAGTATCCAGTGAGGATACTCCTTTTTTGTAACCGAATATATCTACATCGGAATTCTATCCATTTGATTACATCCCTTTCCGGGGAAGAAAATGAAATGGTTCGTGCTATGACACGTTAAGAGAAACAGGATAAGAATGAATATTGGGAATCCAGCTTCACAGAGGTTATTAATTGTCAGGAAAAAACGTTATATATTCGTTTCTTTGAAGATGATAAAAAACGATGACATTATCTTTTGAGTAGATTTTTATTCTTCATGCATCCTCCAACATGCCATACATTTACAAGGGCGAATACCTCAACTGTTCTTACACTGGTGCATCTGGAACAAACTATGAATGGTTTACAAAATGTCTTGGCGGTCAGGCAAAACTTTTGGCAAATGAACGTGGCGTATCCTTCTAGCAGGTATTGGCGCTGGTGTATACGAAAGCTATGAAGATGCATTTAAATATGCTGTAAAATTAAAAGATGCTGTAGATCCAGATCCATCTACCTATGAAGTATTGGAGAAAAAATATAAGAAATGGTGCAAACTCAATGAAATCATGATGCAGTATTGGGATGAACCATTATAGGAGTTTTTTCATAAATAGAAATTTACAATCGGTATCTTTTCGAACTCATTGCCCATAAGCAATTCGGATAATATCATCGATGCCGGCTTCCTCCATGGAGATATCACGAATGGCTGCTTTTTCGCTGAGATCTTCGATGACTTTCGCGGCGGTGATTTCTTTTTTCATGAAACGGTATTTGGCCACGTTGCCATCCACGGAGAATAATTCACATTGTTCATGGGTAGGGATTTCTTCATCATAGTATTCCACCACCAATGTTTTATAAGGGGCGATGCGGTCCACAATCTGATTCAAATGTCCATCTTCCACTAATTCGCCATGATTGATGATAATGATTCGGTCACAGAGCTGTTCGATATCACCCAGATCATGGGTGGTTAAAATGATGGTGGTTTCTCTTTTTTCATTGATTTCTTTTACAAATTTCCGAAGGGCGTATTTGGAGCCCACATCGAGGCCAATGGTCGGTTCATCTAAGAATAAAACTTCTGGGGAATGTAGCATGGCTGCCACCAGGTCCCCTTTTACTCTTTGTCCCAGTGACATCTGACGAACTGGTTTGGAGAGAAGTTCTTTGATGCCCAATATTTCATCCATGGCATCTAAAGTTTCATCGAAAGATTTTTGGTCAATCTGGTAAATGTGTTTTAAGAGCTCAAAACTTTCTCCCAGACGAAGGTCCCAGTTTAACTGAGAGCGTTGCCCAAAAATGACACCGATATTACCAACGACTTCCTTGCGATTTTTTGTGATGTCTTTTCCGTGGATAAAGATTTCTCCTTCCGTTGGAGTGAGGATTCCAGCCATCATTTTGATGGTGGTACTTTTGCCAGCTCCATTTGGTCCGATAAAACCAACGATTTCTCCTTTTTTGATGGAAAAATTGATATGCAAGATGACTCTTGCAAAATTATAAAAAAGAAAAAATAATAGCTTGTAACGATATGTAACGAAAATTTGAATTTCTATAAAGTTTTTTCAAAAGTAGCCGATTTATTATGTGTATT
>JAUNNI010000060.1 GCA_030531555.1 Eubacteriales bacterium
TCTTTTATTTACATAGACGAATACAAAAGGGAGCATATCACTGACACGCTCCCTTATTATCCGTATGGTTATTGTTCTTTGTTGAACAATGGTCTTTCATCTTATTCTACTTCACCCTGCATTGGTACGAATAATGTATTTGCATATTCAAGCAATTCTTCTGTGTTTGCATCATCTTCTGTGCAAAGGTTGTAAAGGATACCAGGTACAACATCGAGCCATGCAACATATCCAGGTCCGTCATTGCTTACACATACATATCCTTCTCTGTCCTGAACAAAATCTGTTGAAAACTGATTCCAGTTATAATTAAGACCGGAAATATCACCAATTCCAGATTGAATATCAGCAATATCTAGTTCTTCGTTATTTGAACCAAGTAAACTTGTAAGATCTGTCATGCAAGCACGCATATACATTTCTTTGCCATCTAATGTGAAGTCTACCTGAGCGATTGCACTGCTTTCTTCTCCAGATTCAATTACACTATACTTTACATCACTTGCTTCGTCTGGAATAGGAAGATCAATTCCTGTTTTTTCTACCATTTCTTCTTCTGATACTTCAACAACCGGATTTACCACCTCTTCTTTGACTTCTTCCTGAGTTGAGCTATTGGTAGTTGTAATGTTAACGTGACAACCTGCCATGGAGATTGCCATCATACCTGCTACAGAAACCGCTGCTAATTTTGTAAATAAACCTTTTTTCATCATAATTCTTCTCCTCCATATATCTTATTACTTTGAATGGTGACTCATATTTCTTCTTACACTAATATATACGTTACCTTTCAATGAAAGGATAAAATTTTTCTACAGATGCAATACTCTTTCTTTGATTTCCTGGGTTCTTCCCTGATTCCAATACTGAGTACCGATATAACCACAAGTTCTTCTTGCTACATTCATCTTATTCTGATCTCTGTTATGACAATTTGGGCATTCCCAGATTAATTTGCCATGTGGATCTGTAATAATCTGAATTTCACCTTCATATCCGCAAACCTGACAGAAATCGCTCTTGGTATTCAGTTCTGCATACATGATATTTTCATAAATGTGCTTCATAACTGCAAGAACCGCATCAATGTTGTTCTGCATGTTTGGAACCTCTACATAACTGATGGCGCCACCAGGAGATAATTTCTGGAATTGTGCTTCAAAAGTGAGCTTATCAAATGCGTCGATTTCTTCGGTTACATGTACATGGTAACTGTTTGTGATATAGTTACGGTCTGTAACGCCAGGAATCTTACCAAAACGTTCCTGAAGGCATTTTGCAAATTTATATGTGGTGGACTCCAGTGGAGTTCCATATAAACTAAAGTCAATGTTACTTTCCTTAGCCCATCGTTTGCATGTGGAATCGAGATGTCTCATTACTTTTAAGGCAAATTCCTTACCGATTTCTCCGGTATGGGTCTCACCTGTCATATATTTGGTACATTCGCAAAGACCTGCATAACCAAGGGAGATGGTGGAATAACCGCCGTAAAGGAGAGGATCGATCACCTCACCTTTTTGGAATCGTGCTAAGGCACCGTTCTGCCAAAGGATTGGCGCAACGTCGGATGGAGTTCCCAGGAGACGTTTGTGACGGTACATTAAAGCTTCGTGACATAATTCAAGGCGTTCTTCCATGATGCTCCAGAATTTTTCCATATCGCCGTAGGAGGAACATGCCACGTCTACTAAGTTCAGAGTTACAACACCCTGATTGAAACGGCCATAGTATTTACCTGCACCTTCCACATAGTTTTTAGCCTTTGCTATATTTCCTTCGGTTACACGGTCTGGTGTCAGGAAGCTTCGGCAGCCCATTGGTGTGTAACACTGACCTTTGCCTGTCTTGTCCACCTTCAACTCTTTCATAACTTTTTCGGATACGTAATCTGGTACCATACGTTTTGCTGTACATTCCGCTGCCAATCTGGTCAGATACCAATACTTACTATCTTCTGTGATGTTATCTTCTTCTAATACATAAATGAGTTTTGGGAAGGCTGGTGTAATATAAACACCTTTTTCATTCTTGATACCCTGGATACGCTGACGAAGTACTTCTTCGGTTACCATGGCAAGGTCATCTTTCATCTGGCCTTCTTCCACTTCATTTAAATACATAAACATGGTGATAAATGGAGCCTGTCCGTTGGTAGTCATCAGTGTGATTACCTGGTACTGAATCATCTGTACACCCTGTTTTACTTCTTTTCTTACGCGCATTTCTGCCACGCTATTGATGGTTTCTTCCGTTGCCTCAATACCATTTGCTTCGAATTCTCTTGCTACTTCTTTTCGGTATTTTTCACGGCTTACCTGTACAAATGGTACAAGATGGGAGAGGGAGATACTCTGTCCACCGTACTGGGAGCTGGCAATCTGTGCAACGGCCTGTGTAGCAACGTTACATGCTGTGGAGAAGCTGTGTGGTTTCTCAATCATAGTCTCAGAAATTACTGTCCCATTCTGAAGCATATCCTCTAAGTTTACGAGGCAGCAGTTATGCATATGCTGTGCGAAATAGTCGGAATCATGGAAATGAATGATTCCTTTTTCATGGGCTTCCCATACTCTTTCTGGTAAGAGGAAACGTTTTGTGATATCCTTACTTACCTCACCAGCCATATAATCACGCTGCACACTGTTCACAGTTGGATTCTTGTTAGAATTTTCCTGCATTACTTCTTCGTTTGTGAACTCCAAAAGACTTAAAATCTGTTTGTCTGTGGAGTTGGATTTACGAACTAATGCTCTTTTATAACGATAAGTGATATAGTTGCTGGCAACACGGAAAGCCTTCTGATTCATAATCTGGTTTTCTACCAAATCCTGAATTTCTTCCACATTAAGGGCGCGTCCCATCCCTTCACAGATGATCTGCACATTGTGTGCAATTTCCTGAATCTGTGCTTCACTCATCTGCTCATTTTCTACGACACTTTTATTTGCTTTTCTTACGGCATCGGCAATCTTACTGGAATCAAATTCCATTTCTTTACCACTTCGTTTGATAATTTTCATTCTTACACCTCTATACCTCTTTTCCTAAAAGGTATTTATTACATTCATTCATTGATTAACATGTGCTATTTTAACACAACATTTTGTATAGTTCAATAGTATTTTATACCCTATATAGTGTATTTAAAGCACAAAAAATATCACACAGGACACTATATCCTGTGTGATACTGATTTTTATCAATATATTGGGCAACTATTTAATAAGCCCTTTTGTTTTCATAATTTCTACCAAACCTTCATATACAGCCTTGCCATAGCGATTTAAATTAGCACACATACTGATGGTTTCTGACTTATTAGAAATAAATCCAAATTCCATCAGGCAGGCTGGCATCACGGTTTTATTCAGTACGCAGAGATCTCTGCGGTCAACGAGACCTCGATTTGGGAATCCTGTTGCACTCTGAATATGTTTCTGCATCATGGTAGCAAGTTCCTTAGAATTCAAAGCATTCTTTCTGGTTGCAGAAAGTCTTCCATAATTATAGAGCGTTTCTGTTCCAGCCGATGTTGATTTGTAGGAGTTGATATGGATGCTGACGAAGGCATCTGCTTTCATATCATTTGCCAGTTTACATCTTCCTTCTAATGTTGGATAAGTATCGCTGGTTCTAGTGTAGTATACCTGAAATCTCTTGTCCTTATCAAAATAGCTTTTTGCAGCAAGAAGAATAGACAAGGTAAGGTTTTTTTCTGCTTTATTGTTGCCAAGAGCACCAGAATCACTTCCACCATGTCCTGCATCAAGAACGATTACCGGCTTGTCATTGGAAGGAGCAGGTTCATCTGTTTCCACACCATTTGGAATACCGTTAATACGGATTAATCCATCTTTGCCAAGCTTGTATACTAAACCTAAACGGGTACACACACTCTTAATTGGAACATACCAGTAAGATTTTCCTGTTTCTTTGTTCTTAATATAGAAAGGGCAAGTACCAAAAGTGGTTTTCTTTCCATCAAGAACTGCTTTCTTACTTCCATTGGTCATACGAAGAACATGATCATTATAAGTCAGAACCAATGTTTTATGATTGGAACTGGATTTATACTTAATCTTCAGACTACTGGAGCAAAAAATCTGTTTTGCCGGACCCATATAAGAGCCAGACTTCAAAAAGATAGGTTTCTTGGTAATATCCATTACAGAGTCATTAACAGATACTTGATTTTTTCTCTTTTTGTAAACTTTTGTTTTCTGACGTAGGACCATTTTAATCGTAGTTGGAGTTGGATTGGTCAGCTCTGATGCGTCAACTGCAAGCTCAGGTACCATAAGAGCCCCAAGCAAGAGTACCATGAGCATCATACTCACAATTTTCTTGATTCGCTTCATTTTATACCTCTCTCTTCTACTTCAAAACAATACCCCACCCCATATATCGTTCGAATATATGGATACTGCTTTGTAAGCTTTGCGCGTAAATTTTTGATTAAAGTATCGACCCCTCGATAACTTCCGACATAATCGAATCCCCACACGGAATCAAGGATCTTGTCCCTGGTTAAAACCATACCCTGGTGACTGACCAGATAGGACATCATATCGTATTCCTTGGCCGTGAGTATTAATGGCTTGCCCGCCAAAGTAACCTTTCTGCTCTCAAAGTCAACACGCACTGCACCTGCCGTTTTCACAATCAGGCCACCTTCTGTATTGCGGCGCAAAATTGCTTCCACATGTGCTTCAAGGAGCGGGAAAGGAGTTGGCTTCACCATATAATCATCAATTTTCATGGAATAAGCATAAAGCTGGCTCTCCAAACGACTATCTTCAGAGAGAACAATGATCCTGACATCCGAATACTCTCGGATCTTCCTGATCACATCATACTCCTTCCCAGAAGGAGTTCCCATATCAAATAAAATGATATCTGGCAACCGCTTGCCATCTAAAAACGCTGCAATTGCTTCTGTGTAAACAGAATAACAGAGCACACCATAATGGCTTTCCCTAAAATATAATGCCATCTCTTGCGAGAATTTTTCATCACAACTTAATATCATAATGCGGCTATTATTCATAAGGATTTCCTTTCTATTTATGATATCGGATTCATAAAACAAGTGCAAGGAAAACTAACGAAACTTACGAATTTCTTTCAATTTTAAAGAAGATCGGCAATTTCATAAATTAATTTTTCGGATTTATCCCATCCAAGACAAGGGTCTGTGATGGACTTACCATAACATCCTCCCCCAATCTTCTGGGAACCATCTTCAATATAACTTTCAATCATCAAACCTTTTACAAGTCCTCGAATATCGTCCGATAAAATACGGCTATAAAGAACTTCTTTCGCAATACGAATCTGTTCTAAATATT
Source organism: Eubacteriales bacterium (assembly GCA_030531555.1). GTDB lineage: Bacteria > Bacillota > Clostridia > Lachnospirales > Lachnospiraceae > Anaerobutyricum. The sequence goes on from JAUNNI010000060.1 coordinate 5,355, forward strand.
TTTTGCCAGAATTGGCATGGTTGGTATCAATGATAACCGATGGATTTTTCAATCCTCTCTGCGCGTATAAATCATGAACCTGGATTAAATCCTCATAATGGTAGTTCGGGAAGGACTGGCCTCTTTCATTGACATAACCACGAAGGATGGCATGCGCGTGAGGATTCCCTAAAGATTCTGCTTCCCATCCACGATAAAGGAATACATGTTTATTCTGTGCAGCTTCAATGGAGTTCATCATAACAGAAAAGTCCCCACTGGTAGGATTCTTCATACCTACTGGGATGCCAGCTCCGCTGGCAACCAGACGATGCTGCTGATTCTCAACAGAACGGGCACCGATAGCAACATAGGAAATCAAATCAGAAATATATCTGTGATTTTCCGGATAGAGCATCTCATCTGCACAGGTAAGCCCGGATTCCAAGATGGCTTTCTGGTGAAGCTCACGTACGGTAATGATTCCCTGAAGCATATCTGGCTTCTTCTCTGGGTCTGGCTGGTGAACGAGACCTTTGTAGCCTGCACCTGTTGTTCTTGGTTTATTCGTGTAGATACGAGGAATGATGAGGATTTTATCCTCCACCTTCTCCTGGATCTTAGCAAGTCTTGTTACATAATCAAGGACAGAATCTTCATGATCGGCAGAACATGGTCCAATGATAAGAAGAAACTTATCAGATTTTCCTTCAAAAACTGCATTGATTTCCGGATCTCTTTCCGCTTTAATCTTCTTAATACGATTATCCGCTGGAAACTCTTCTTTTAATTCTTTTGGAACAGGTAATTTCCTGTAAAAGTGCATATCCATATCCATAATATCTATTATCTCCTTCTAAAAAAATGTGTCTCACATCTTGAATATACTTATAAACGTCAGAGGCTTTCTCAACCCTAACATGCAATATCTTAGCACAAAAGATGTAATTAGACAACACTTTTTATCTTTAAAGTGTAGAATTATTGTTCTTAACAATCAAACACGTATTTCTCACAAGTTTTTCCATGTTTCTCTATGATATACTATTATAAAGAAATAAAATAGAAAAATATGAATATTTCATAAGGAGATTCCTAATTTATGAATACCGATCACATAAATTCATCCAGAAAACAAACCCTGGCCAAAGCTTATTCTCTTTTTTTAGAGACCAGAAATCCTCTTTCGCCAGAGATGATTATCATCCAATCCAGATTTTTCTCCCTGGAATATGCAGAAGCTTTTGGCGATGATGCACTCTATCTAAGTTTTCTTAAAAATCTCGTCAATGAGCGTCAGAACCTCTCTTTTCCAGAGGAACCTGCGCTTTACGAAAAATATTTCAGAGATTGCATTACTTTAAAAAAACTTAAGGATACGCTTCCCGGTTACACCACAGAAAATTATCTTTCTGATACTATCCGAATGATGGAGAATCTGAAAACGCCCTATTATAGCGCATATGTAAAAACATTGCTTGCTTTAAAAACCATTTTTTCAGATTCCAACCTTATGAGCCGTACCCTGCAGGAATTCTACGGCATCATGATCAAATCTTCCACGAGAAAGCTCACTCTGATTGCTCTCATTGCAGAACAGGGACATTTTTATAAGGAACTCCCAATTCATGATGAAGAAATGATCCGTGGTCTTCTTCTTTCTAATCTGGCTATTTTTGCGGAGGAAAATGATTCCATTTCTTTAAGCACTTTGCAGCAATACCTTTCTAAAGAGAATGCTTTTTTGCAGGAATTTATTGCAGAGCATGATATTCATCATACGACTCTTTCTGAACTTTTGGCAGAGCGTATGATCTATATGACGGATTCTTTGGAAAATACCATGGACAAAGACACAGAACCTGCTTCTTCTCAGATTATTTTAAGCGAATTCCTTAATGAATATGGATATAACATGAACGCAAGAAACTATGTGACCAACCCTGCCATCGGTCGTGAAAGTGAGATACAGGATCTGGCCCTCATTCTCATCTCTCCGAAAAAATCCCCAATTTTAATTGGAGACGCAGGAGTGGGAAAGACTTCTGTGGTAGAGGGACTTGCTTACGCATTGAAAGAAGGAAATGTACCAACTCTTCTAAAAGATAAAAAATTATTCAAGCTGACAACCACCTCTTTGCTCAGCGGAACCAAATACGTTGGCGAGATGGAAGATCGCATGAAAAAGCTCATGGACGAGCTGGAAAAGCATCCGGAAGTCATCCTCTTTATCGATGAAATCCACACAATCGTTGGTGCTGGTTCCACGGAAAGCTCCAACAATGATATCTCCAATATGTTAAAACCTTACATCGACCGTGGAGACATCAAGCTGATCGGAGCCACCACAACCGCAGAATACCATCGTTTTATCAAATACGACCAGGCATTGTCCCGTCGCTTCTACCCAATCTTAGTGGAAGAACCGGACAAAGAAATGTGTCTTGAAATCCTTTTCCAGACCATTCCATCCATCTCCCATGAAACCAGCGTGGCCAATCCATTTTCTAAAGAGGAAACCTTTGCACTTTTGTCCACGCTTTTGGAAGTATCCACCTTGGAGAATCAGCCTGACGACTTAAAAACTCACTGGCCGGAGTTACCTCTTTCCCTTTTGGAAATAGCATTCTCTTACGCTGCATTAGACTCAAGAACCACTCTTTGCGTCGATGACTTTATCCATGCCGTTTCCCACAGTAACCGTCTTCATAAAAAAGTGAAATCTACTGCTTCCGAAGTGTTCGCGAAATTCTTGTAATTCGACAAGATTTTACAAATAAAGTGCAAAATTATTTTTTGACTATGGAATTGCATTATGTTATGATTAGGGTGATATCTAGTAGTTTGTCATAAATTGGAGCGTGAAAATATGTTGATGGCAAGATTACAACGTATTATGAACCGATACGTTGAATACTTTAATTTAAAAGACGTGAATCTGGAATTGGTAATCACGAAAGATATGTATGAGACACAGAAGAACTATGGTTTTTCTGAGACAGATACTCAGAGAATCAGCGAGGCTGTTGCCAGACAGAACTGGAAGCATGTTGCGGCCTGCATGAAATTCCCTAAGTCCATCGATGATTCCTTTGCGCTCATTTTTAAAGAACCTTACCTTCGTAAAGTGGAAGAATGCGAATTATATCGTCTCATGTTCCACGAATTGACACACTACGTTGATTATAAAGAATACGCTCGCATCCATAATCTTAAGTCTTATCAGGAATTATTCCACAGCCAGCAGACCGTTCTTTTCCAGAATTGGTCCGAGTACCATGCAGAACGCCGTGGTTACGCTGCTTACTTAAAACACAGACATGGAGTTCGTTTACAGTATGATGTTACTCCAAAGAAGATTAAGATCATGGAAGATGAAACTCTTCGCAATCTAATGTTCTACGCAGAACATTATACGAACACTGCAGAGTATGGCTCATCCCGCCAGATTTATTTCACCATGCATCTTCTGGCACGTATGAGTATTTGGATGCAGATTTTACCAAGTCATGTGGCAGAGATTTTATCCAAAGATCCTTTCAACTACAAAGGAATCGAATGGATCAAGAAGCTTATGCTTCTCTTTGCTCAGTATCCAACCTTAGAAAAAATGGATCCACATCTTATGGATATTGCAAAAATCATCGCTGAGAATCTTGCTCTTCCAAAAGAAGAGATTTACGATTTAGTTGCTTCCATGGATGCCATTGATGAGATTATTTGTTAAGGGATTTTCCCTGAAATTTACTAAGAATAAACACGCACGTCAAAAAAGAGAAAGCTGATATCAGATATCAGCTTTCTCTTTTTTATTTAGAATATTCCCTTATTCAGACTTTATTTTATTGTAAGGCTTCCTCAAGCATGCACATTTCTTTTTCAAAGAGACAGTATCCTGGATCTCCTTCCATGGCTTTTTGTTTGCATTCTGCAAGAGACATCCATTTTACAGACTCCACTTCCTCTTCCTGAAGCACCAATTGTTCGGCATCAATCTCTTTTTCATAAAGATAGACAGCACTCAGTTCGTGGTTACGAAATGGTTTTCCGTAGAATTCCGTATCACAATGCCCTTCATGATAGCCGATAAAACGAAGTTCGTCTTCACTGGCATCAATTCCCAGCTCCTCTTTCAATTCCCTTCTCGCAGCTTCCATATAGTCCTGCCCAGCACTTAAATGTCCTGCGGAAGAGATGTCATAACATCCTGGAAAAGCATCCTTGTCTTTACTTCTTTTTTGAAGCAACACTTCCGCTCCCTGATCACTTTCCCTTACGATAAAAATATGAACGGTTCCATGAAGATCACCGTCTCGGTGCACCAGACTTCTTTCTTTCACCTCTCCAGTGATACTCCCATCGATATTACGGATATCAAAGTACTCCATGTTATACCTCCTAGACGACGCCTGAAAAATTCCCCTAAAATCAAAAAAACGCATCGAAAAATCTAATTTCGATACGTACCTATATGATAACAGCTCCTGCTGTTTAGATGGGGGAAAGTTTATAATCTATATCAACGCCTTATCTTCTAAGACTTGGCTTTCCTTAAGACATTTCTTATTATAATGAAATCAATCTTTTTTTCAATTCCCAAAAATCAACAAAGATGCACAAACATCTCTCTATTTTTTGTTCACATTTCCTTTTCCTAAAAAAAATATATAAAAAAGCTGATTTTTCTGTGTTTTTTTACCTATTTATCCCCAAAATCATTCTATACAAAAAAGTCTCAATTTGATATTATTAGTATAATTAAAAATATGGGAGGTAAATATTATGCGTATGTCACTGAAAAGAATCACAATCGAACATATTACTTTAGAGCATATCGGTTTCGTTCATCATGGTTTTGGTGTAGCATTACCTGATTATCTTCTGTAAAAAAGATTAAGAGTTTGTCTCTTAAGGCAAACTCTTATGATTCATAATCTGTGATTTACAGATTCTATATAATGTATTTGGGGTAATAATAGGAATATATTTTTCGGGGTATTCAAATATATCAATAGGGGTAGAGATATTTTGAATTATTAAGAAATAAAGGAACACAACTATGAACAACGATTTAGGAAAAAAAGTCAAAGAGATTCGTATCTCCAATCATCTTACACAAGATCAGGTAGCAAAGGCATTACGAGTAACACCAGGTTACATCAGTAACGTTGAAAACAATCGAAGCCTGATGACTCTTCGAATGCTTACTTACTATGCTCAGCTTACTGGTATGTCTTTAGACTATCTTGCGGGCGCCATCGATGAGGATTATAAGGATACTGCTTTGGATCGCGAGCTTCTTTCCGTCATGAAAGACTTCAGCACCGAACAGAAAGAGAAGATTATCCAGATGGCTCGTATTATGAAAGATTTCTAGAAGGATTATTGCATCCTTCCAGAAATTGAGGGAGTTCTTTCCAAAGGAGTGATATGCCTAATCGCAACCATTCCTCCTTTACGATACATTCCCGTATTCCATAAAGTGGCAAAGTCCACTTCATTTTCCTGGCCATAAGTATGGTAGAAGAGTTTCATTTTCTCTCCTTCCATCTTATATCCGGTAATCATAAACCAGTGCCAATTAAGATCTTTCAGACTCTTATCTTTGTGTCGAAGCATAAGATAAGCAATCGGAAGATCTTTTTTTAATGCTTGTTTCACGAATTCACAAGCTTCCTCATAAGACTTATCCCCAGAAAGCTCCATAAAATCTGCATGATATCCACATTTTCTGAGGAAATCCCCATAACCTTGGGTAAAAAGTGAAGTTTTAGAAACTCCACCCATCCTCGGATGAATATATGGCTTCATCTTCATGGAAAAATCCACATAATGTTTGCGACTGATTTCTTCCACAGGAAATGGACAGCAAGCCGACTCTCCATAATTTTGCGCCAGACAAATACAAATATCGCAGGCTGCCAAAGCTCCACAGCCGCCCAAATACATCCAAAAATCCGTACACCAATCTTGATTACCGCCCTGGGATTCCCCAATCATAAAATATGGAATCTTATATAACTCATTCATCTTATTCTCTCTCGTTACCAATCTCTAATCGAAGATTATTCCCCAAGGTAAACGCGTGTTACACGTTCACTCACATCACAAACGAACTCGTAGTTGAAACTTCCAGACAAATCTGCCATATCTTCCACAGAAATTCTTTCCTCTCCATCGGTTCCAATCAAAGTAACAAGATCCTCCAATTCAACATTAGGAATCTCTGTAATATCAACCATCATCTGGTCCATGCATACTCTTCCCACGATTGGGGCTTTTTTGCCATGAATAAGAACCCATCCTTTGTTGGAAAGGCTTCTTGGATAACCATCCGCATAGCCAATCGAAACCGTAGCCAGACGGCAAGGATGGTCTGTCACATAGGTAGCACCATAGCTTACACCACGATTCATTTCTGGTTCCATGATATTTACCACATGAGAATACCAGCTCATGGCTGGGAAGAGTTCCACACTGCTAAAATCAACTTCATCGGATGGATATAAGCCATATGTAATGATGCCGGAACGCACCATATCGTAACGATGATGATCAAATTCCATAATACCTGCACTATTACAAATATGTTTCACTGGAATCTCAATCCCAGCCTCTTTTAACATTTCAACAAAGTGGTCATATCGTTCCATCTGATCAAATGTATATGTTTTATCCACCATATCCGCACAGGAAAAATGGGTAAATAATCCCTGAATCTTCACATTTGGAAGGTCTGCAATCTCTTTGGCAATCACGAGTCCTTTTTCATCTGGTGAAATTCCAATACGAGTCATGCCTGTATCCAAAGCCAAATGAATCTTCGCTGTTTTTCCCATGGCAACCGCTGCTTCAGACATGGCTTTCGCAGTATCGAAAGAATAGATGGTCTGATCCACATCGTAATTCAGATTCAAATGGTACAAAGAAGGGCTGTTATATCCTAAGATCAGGATTGGCAAAGTCAACCCATCCTCACGAAGCTCCACCGCTTCCTCGATGGTTGCAACGCCATAATAATCCACCAGGTCTTTTAAAGCATGACCAATCTTGCAGGCACCATGTCCGTATCCATTGGCTTTGATTACCGCCATAAGCATAGGACCTTCCCCTGCTTTTTCTCTGATATTCATGATATTTTTTCGAATTGCATTCAAGTCAATCTGGCAATAAGTTCTTAAATAATCCATCCTGTCTATCCCTCATTTCCTAATCTTTACAAAAGAGCCTGATATACATCCCTCTTGCTGATTCCACGGTCTTTGGCAACCATTTTCATAGCTGTTTTTCGATCGATGTTCTGATTTTCATAAACGGCCATATGCTCTTCAATACTCATGGATTCCCAGTTTTTCTGCTCTTCTTCCCGAATCTCTTCCATGGTTTTACCGGCAATGACCAAAACATACTCGCCACGTGGTTCATTTTCTTCGTAAAAGGCGATCAGCTCATCAAAAGTTCCCTGTAGCTTTTTCTCATGGCGCTTGGTCAGTTCCTTACATATAGTCAGGCTACGATTCCCAAGACACTCTCTGAGCTCTTTTAAGGTCTTTTTCAAACGATGAGGTGCCTCATATAAAATGATGGTTCTTGTTTCATTTTTCAGGCTTTCCAGAATCTCATGACGCTCTTTTTTCTCATAAGGAAGAAAAGCCTCAAAAGCAAAACGTCTGGTAGCCTGTCCCGACATGGTCAGGGCTGTAATACAGGCACATGCTCCCGGAAGAGAGGTCACTGGAATTCCAGCCTCATAACATTGACGCACCAATTCTTCCCCCGGATCAGAGATTCCAGGAGTACCCGCATCCGTGATCAATGCCACATTCATGCCTTCTCGCATCTTCTGAACCAGATAAATGGCCTTATCCACTTTATTATATTCATGATAACTGGTCATTTTGGTTTTAATCTCAAAATGATTCAATAATTTAATACTATTTCTGGTGTCCTCCGCAGCGATGAGATCCACTTCTTTTAGCGTTCTCAGCACACGAAAGGTAATATCCTCCAGATTACCGATTGGGGTTGCACATAAATATAAGGTTCCTGTCATTATTCTTCTCCATATATTTTATAGATTTCTTCTGTATAACTTCCATCTTTATTATAAACAATCAAAGGAGGATCCACAGTAATCCTCTGTTTTCCTCCTTTCACTGCATCAATCAGAACCATATTTGGCTCCTTATCCACATAAGGATAGACCAAACGCATACGTTTCGGTTCCAATTTATATTGCTTTAACATATACAAAATCTCCGCCAGGCGAAATGGTCGATGAACCATCACCAGATGGCCCGTCGGTTTTAATAACCATTTGGATGCTTTAATCACATCCTCCAAAGAACATAGAATTTCATGGCGGGCAACCGCCTTACTAAAATCCTCATTGGTAAGTCCATGGCTTCCCGTCATATATGGGGGATTGCAGGTAACCACATCAAAGGAATCCTGTGCATAATGTTCTCTTACTTCCTTGACATCTCCCTGACTCATGGAAATACAGCCTTCCTGGCCATTGATCTGAATGCTTCTTTGCGCCATTTCCACGAAGCGTTCCTGATATTCCAATCCCTCCACTTGAGAAACCGGATATTTGGCTTCGAGGAGAATCGGAATGATTCCAGTTCCACTACAAAGGTCCATGACTTTGGCTCCTTTTTTAGGTTTCGCATAATCCGAAAGTAGAACGGCATCCATTCCGAAACAGAATCCATCGGTTTTCTGAAGAATCTTGTAACCCTTAATCTGTAAATCATCCAGTCTTTCATCTGGCATCATCTTGATTGGATCCACAAAGACTCCTCCTCTATAATTTGGATTTTCTTTCTTTTTTCTCTAATTCTTCTAATTTTTTCAGATCACTATCATATTTGATCTTTTCTTTACGTTTTTTGGATTTAATATTGAGATCGCTGATCTGATACTCAAAGATTTCTTTCTCATCTTTTTCATTGGTAACAATGAGCTTTACTCTCTGACGAAGAACGTTCACACTATGAACAACACCTTTTCCACCACCGATGATAGATACTTCATCCCCGACATTTGGAAGCTTGCTGTTGAGGTATTCATAAGTCTCCTGCTCATTTTTCAGGCAACACATGAGACGTCCACACACACCAGAAATCTTGGTTGGATTGAGAGAAAGATTCTGCTCTTTTGCCATTTTAATAGAAACTGGAATGAATTCAGAAAGAAATGTATTACAACATAAACTTCTTCCACAGATTCCAATTCCACCCATGATTTTGGTTTCATCTCGAACTCCAATCTGGCGAAGCTCAATTCTTGTTTTAAATACCGCTGCCAAATCCTTTACCAGCTCTCTAAAGTCGATTCTTCCATCTGCAGTGAAGTAGAAAAGCACTTTATTATTATCAAATGTATACTCACAATCAATCAGCTTCATATCAAGCTCATGCTTGCGAATCTTCTCTAAACAGATTTCAAAAGCTTCTTTACTCTTAATCTTATTGCTGATCTGAATCTGCTCGTCTTCTTCTGTTGCAATTCGGATGACTGGTTTTAAAGTAGAAACGATTTTTTCTTCCTTTACTTCTCTTTTTCCCAGAACAACTTTGCCGAATTCCACCCCTCTGGCAGTTTCCACAATTACATTATTTCCAACTTCTACTTCAAAATTATCCGAAGAGAAATAATATATTTTTCCGTTATCTCTAAAACGGACCCCTATTACCTGAATCATGTTTTACTCCTTTTATCTATGCTGATAGCAAGCTTTCATCTCCTGCAGCATCACATCCATGGCTGCCTCAAAATTAACATAGGAACGGATCTGTCTCTCCGCCTGGTCGATCAAGCCAAAGATTTTATCAATGGCGTCCAATCGAAGCATGGCGGACTGCTTGCTTAATTCCACAATGGATGTATGGAAGATAAGTTTTTCACGTTCTTTTGTGGTTTTTAATATCAGAAGATCACGGAACCACATCCGCATCATATCAAAATAATCGGAAATTCTGTCTTTATATGCCTTGCATTGTTTGACTTGTTCATCCAATTCATTGTTTTCCAGCTCATGAATCCCCTTCAGCAAATGAAGTGCGTGCCCTCGCATTTCATTAAATTCTTCCGAGGAAGCAATATTGATTGCCTTCCCCAGATTCCCCATGGAGAATCCGGCATAAAAATCTGCCAATCCTTCATCCACACTGAGCTTCTGCATCAGATAGCTCCGAATCAGGGAAGTGGTTAGTGGCTTGATGCTCAACAGGATACACCTTGATAAAATCGTCGGAAGAAAAGCTCCCCGGCTGGTCGTCAAAAGAAATATAATGGCATATTCTGTTGGCTCCTCAATGGTTTTTAAGATGGCATTTTGGGCGGAATCATTCATCTTCTCCGCCTCATCAATGATGTAAATCTTATATGGACCACGATACGGCTTAACATCGATGGTGTTGATCACCTGCTCACGAATTTCCCCTACGGAAATAATGTTGGGTTTTTCATGCTGCACCCAGATAATATCCGGGTGATTTCTGCTCTCTGTTTGTAAACAGGAGGTACATTTTCCACAAGGTTTTCCACTCTCTGCCTCACACTGTAAGCTTTTGGCATACATGGCAGCAATCGTTTTCTTTCCGCATCCTTTTTCCCCTTCTAAAATATAGGCATGGGATACGCGTTGATGTTCCATGGCGGCATGAAAATAGTTTTTAATGGATTCATTTCCTAATATTTCATTTTGATTTACCATTTTCATCCCCCATTATAATACAATTTACAGATATTTACCAATCGCATCACGAATCATTTGCTGAATCGCATCAACGGTCTGGCATCCATCAATTTCAATCACTTCTTCTCTTCCTCTTAATACTGTACGGTATCCTTCCGAAACCAAATGATGGAAATCAATGCTCTCCTGCTCTAAACGGTCCAATTGTTTCTGCTGTTTTTTTCTTCGAATTCCTTCTTCTTCCGGAATATCGATGAAAAAGACACAATCTGGTCGATACTGACCAATTCCTGGTGCATTGATTGCCTCCACCGTATCGATTCCTAAGCCTCTGGCAATTCCCTGATACACCATAGAGGAATACACGAAACGGTCACTGATGACAACCTTGCCTGCATCAAGAGCTGGCCCAATGACATCGTGGATCAGCTGTGCTCTGGAAGCCGCATACAACAACATTTCTGTCTCATCAGACATCTCCATGAATTCTGGATTCAGCAGCATGTCTCGAATTCCTTCTCCAATTCGTGTTCCGCCTGGCTCTCTGGTAATCAGACATTCCTGCCCATTTTTTTCTAAATAATTCTTTAATAAATCAATCTGTGTTGATTTGCCAGAGCCGTCTGGTCCTTCCAACACGATAAATAATCCACTCATTTTTTACTCTCCTTTAAAACCCGAAGTTTCCCCTCGGATAAAGATGGTACATTATATCCATTATATAAGTAATAGTTGAGTTTTACTAGCATTTCTTTCGTTATTTTCTCTCCTGGAACTAAAAGCGGAATACCTGGTGGGTATAAATAAAGATAATCTTTGGCAATGCGCCCATCACATAGCAGCCAATCCACTTCTTCCCCTTCCATGTCCAAAGCCTCCCACGCTTCCATCGCTTTTTCAGGCTTGCCATCAAAGAGTTTCTGTTCCTGAATCATCTCCTGCAATTCTTCCGATGCTTCTTCTTGAAATTGACTGGACATTCTTTGATCCAAATCATGATCGACACTTTCTAAAGCATGCCATAATGCATCATAGTCATCTTTTTCATCCATGATAGAGGTCATGGCAATACAATATCCAGCTGTTTCCATTTCGAATTCTATAGAAAAATCATTCAGCATTTGATCAAAAAGATTCTTTCCACTGAATCCATTCACCCTACTAATGAAAACCAGCTTTCCGATATCATAATCAAAACCCTTTACATCCCCTTTTTCCAAGAGAGATATATGTTTGAGTTGTGCACACTTTTTGCGGAAATCCATAAGGTTATCCACATATTCTGCCATCTTATCCGGATGATTTTGTGAATAGATTACTCCATACTCCGCAGAAGCCATCAATAGATAAGATGGGCTGGAAGTTTGGTAAATGGAAAGCATTTCTTCCACCTTCTCCTGGGAAATCTGATCAGAACACAGATGTAATAATGCGGTTTGTGTAAAGGCTGGCAAAGTTTTATGGCTACTCTGAATCACAAGGTCCGCACCACAATCCACCGCGCTCTTAGGAAATGCTTCATGAAAAACCAAATGAGCTCCATGAGCCTCATCCACAATCAAGGGAATCCCATAATTTTTCGTCATTTCTTTCAGTGCAGCTACATTACTGACTACACCTTCATATGTCGGAGAAGTAATAAGAAGGGCTTTGATCTTCTTTCCTTCTTTTTCATATCTCTGAATCATTTCGTCAATTACTACAACATCTTCTTCCACGATTCCCTGCATCATATCGAATTCCTCAGAGTAGGAAGGATAAAGATAAACAGGATGTAAATGTAACAAACGAACCGCATTATATACTGCTTTATGACAGTTTCTTGCAATCATAATATAATCTCCCGGATTACATGTTGCAGAAATAGCAGCCAAAATGCCAACCGTACTGCCATTCACTAAATACCATGATTTCTTACTATGATAAATCCTTTTTAACAAATCCATGGATTCTGCAATCATACCTTCTGGATGGTGCAAATTATCGTATCCCGTAATCTCCGTAATATCTTTTGACATAACATCCTTAAAAAATGAGATCTCTTTTCTTTTATGTCCCGGCATATGGAAAGGAATCCTGCCTTCTTCTTTTAAATGTGTTAATTGATCACCAATTGGATATGGCAGCATGTTCTCTGAACTCCTTTTTCATCAAAAATGGTAATGAAAAAAGCGGAAATCCGTAATGGATTTCCGCTTAATGTACATGAGACATCGGGGATTCGAACCCCGGACAACTTGATTAAAAGTCAAGTGCTCTA
>JAUNNI010000061.1 GCA_030531555.1 Eubacteriales bacterium
ATCCCGGGTACTGGCACGAAGTGCCAGCATAGAAACCCCATCCGACGTAAAAAAATAGTCGGTTGCGGGTAGTTCATGGAAAAATTACATATGACAAATAAATAGTCATATTCATTACTCAATTGGTAATTTATAACACATAAAAGATACAGAGAAATCCTGTATTTTTACATAAGATAAAGATGTGTTAACCTTTTTCCTTACGGAATCGCTTCCTTTTAGGGGAGTGTTTCCCTACGGAGATTTGGTGAAAGCCGATGGGCATAGAAAGAGAATTTGAGCTCAATTTACCAATTTCTGACGTATTTTTTTCTGTGATTGGGTATGGAGAGTTAATTATTAGCATTCATACCAAGGAAATTGAAGTTTTTCGCTGTTCTGTGGGTATATGGACTCACCGTAGAGTCGTATATGGCCAAAAAGGAATATTTTTCGCTGTTTTTTTGGTATACATAATGAAAAATACCGTCATATGCCCAACCAGCGTCCCGCAACCAGTCAAAACTCCCATAATGGGCACTACATATACAATTCCAAATATAGCGCCCAACCAGCGCCCCTGCAACCATTCCAAACACAACGCCCAACCAGCCCCATTTATCAAATTCCTCCTTGAGAAAGTAAGATAACCTTGTTATAATGAAAGATAATAATTTATCTGGCAAGAAGGCCAAGGCCTTCTTGAATATAAAGACCATGCTATTAATGAATTGAGGAGACATATATATTATGACAGAGAAAGAACTGAAGAAATTAAGCCGAATCGAGATTCTTGAAATCATGCTTGATCAGGGAAAAGAAATCGAACAGTTAAAAGAAGTGATTGCTGATCAGGAAGCAAAACTTTCTGACCGTAGCATCAAGATTGAAAAAGCCGGAACCATCGCTGATGCATCTTTCGCATTAAATGGTGTTTTAGAATCAGCACAGAAAGCAGCTGATCAGTATCTTGAGAATATCAAGACATTAAGCGAAAACCAGGACAGCATCTGTGCAGCAAAGATGCAGGAAGTGGAAGAACAGTGCAAGGTTCGCGAGCAGGAAATGAAAGCAACCTGCGAGGAAATGTACGATCAGACCGTAGAATACTGCACCAACTTAAAGAAAGAGACCGAAGCAGATTGTGGTGGTCTTAAGGTTAGACTTCAGACAAAGATTCAGGAATTAGAAGATTACGAAGGAGAATCCAAAGCAAAATGTGACGCTATGGAAAAAGAAGCAAAAACACATTGCGATGCTTTGAAAAAATCCACAGAATATATCTGCGATGGACTGAAACGAGATGCAGAAAATCAGGCTAAAGAAATCGTAGATAAAGCACAGTTAGAAGCCGATGCCAAGATGCAGCTTGCTGACAGCTACTACGAAGACAAAGTAAAACAGGTGGAAGCAGAAGTGGAAGCACGTTGGCAGACTCTTTCCCAGAGATTGGAAGACTTCTATCAGGCTCATGCAGGTCTGAAAGAAATAATGAACCTTACAAACAGCTTTAAATAATACAATTTTATTGCCAGATTCATAGTTTATAAAACAAAGTCAGCAATACAAATATTGTTCAAAACAAAGTCAGCAATACAAATATTATTCAACACATAAACAGCAATATAAAGATTGTTCAATACACAGACAAAGCAAAAGTTTCTTCTAATGCAGAAGTCGCTTCTGCTTTGTCTTTTCTATTTTTTTAGAAGAGAAATAATAAGATAAGAAAAAGGAAAGATACATGCAATTCATCGACAATTACCAAATCATTAATCTAGGTCTTGCTATTTGCTCCTGTATGATTTCGATTGTGTCCTACATTATCATTCGTTTAGGCAGAGAAATCGAAGAATATGGAGCAAATTATCTGGTCAGCTACGCCGTAACCAACTTCATATTTACTATGTGCTATATCATAGAGATCCTGGCGGGTTTAAGTTCCATGCCAATGGCGAACTTCGCCAGAAATGTTGCCAATATGGGGCAATTCATCCTTCCCCATATCATGGGGCTGGTCATGGTTTTATACATTGCATTTAAGATTGAGCTGACAGGAAGAAAAGTATATTGGAGAAATCGAATTTATCTGATTTTTTTCTTCAATATGATACCATTCGTCATTCAACTTTTTCACCCAATTATATACTGGTATGATGAAACAGGCGTATATCATAGAGGTGGTTTTTTTGTTTATGAAGAGATTATCGGAATTTTCGTGGTATCTATTATTGCCTATATCCTTCACCATTATAGCCATGAACTGGAAAGAGAAGTATTGGTTTCCCTTAGCCTCAATCTGGTTGCACCGGTAATTGCCATGTTCATAAGCATTTATTATGATCAGATTCAGTTGCTGGTATTGGCCACAACCGTTTCTGTTTTCATCATGAGCCTTTATCTGGAAGTGGGGCAAATGTTACGTTACATCGAAGGCGAGCGCGAAATGGCGGACCTTAACTCCAGAGTTCTCAATACGCAGCTGAGACCACATTTCCTATATAATGCCCTTTCCTCCATCTCCCAGTTATGCAAACAAAATCCTCAGCAGGCGTCCGAGATGACAGACCGCTTTTCCGAGTTTTTATCCAAAAATATGCGAGACATTCAGTCATCCCAGCCAGTTCCATTTGCAAAGGAATTGGAATACATCGAAAATTACATTGCCATCGAGCAGATGCGATTTGGGGAGGATCTGAGAGTGGTTTACGACATTAAAACCACAGATTTTTATGTGCCACCGCTGGTAATCCAGCCACTCATCGAAAACTCCATCAAACACGGTTTGGGTGGCAGAGAAGAAGGCGGCCTGATTGTAATTTCCACCGATACCTTTGAAGGCGGCCATATCATCAAGATCGCCGATGACGGTGTGGGATTCGACACAGGAGAAGGCGGCAATTTCGTGCCAGATGACGGACGAGTTCATGTGGGAATGGAATCTGTGCGAAACCGTTTGAAAGAAATTCCACACTCCAAACTCATCATCAAAAGCAACCTTGGAAGCGGAACAACGGCCATGATTATCATTCCATTACAGTACACATTGAAAAATAAACAGAATTTAAAATAATTTACGAAAAAATTTCGTAAATTTAAGAAAAATGTAGAAAAATATGGAAGTTTGTCATTATTTCGTCATGTTTTCGTCATATAATAATGTTGTGATAGTTTCTCTTGTAAAATAATACTAAAGGAAAAGATTCTAATCATGAAATAAGTAAAAAAATGTGGCAAATTGACAAATATTGTGAAAGGAAGAAAAATCGTCATAACATTACAATTGTCATGGGGATGTCCTTGACATTTGCTATAATAATTTTTACAAGAATGAAAATAGCGTTTTTCCACGCTTTTTTGGAAAAACATCGATAGAAAATGAATGGGATTGAAAGAAAGGAGGGAGTCCTGGTGGCTAGATATAATGATTTAAGCAGGCTTGCAAGATTACACAAACAACGTGCAGTACTCAGAAAATTATTTGCAACAGTAGCTTGCTTAGTGGTATTTGTGACAACATACATGTTGATTCTACCAGCCTTGACTCTTGAGACAGAGCTGATTTGTAACGTTGAAGAACATAAACATGGTGATTCGTGCTATACCACTTCGAAAAATTTGATTTGCGGTGAGGAGGAAAGCGAAGGTCATTCGCATTCGTCATCCTGTTATAGTACGAACAAGGTATTAGTCTGCAATGACGAATCAGAAGAACATACCCATACTGACTCTTGTTATAAAGAAGAAAAAGAATTAGTTTGCGGTCAGCAAGAATATACAGGACACAAACACGGTTCTTCCTGTTACGAAGAAGTAAAAGAACTTACTTGTAAGAAGAAAGAACATAGCCACACAGATGGTTGCTACAAGAAGAAAGAAGAGGCAACTACACAGGGCACTACCGAGCAGAAAGCTGTTGTTCAGGATCAGACCACAGAAGAAGTGTCAACAGAAGCAACTACCGAAGAGAAAGTGGAAGGCGATCCAAACGCTGACTTAGAAACAGCAGCCGACTGGAAACGCAGCGTATCTGGCGTAGAACTTACTGGCAACTGGGCAGATGACTTAGTAGCCATCGCCAAGAGCCAGAAAGGTTACACAGAAAGCTCCAAAAACTACATCGTAGAAAATGATGGAACTAAGAAAGGTTACACACGTTACGGCGCATGGTACGGAGATCCTTACGGGGATTGGTGCGCAATGTTCGTATCCTTCTGTTTAGACTATGCACACATCGGAACCGATTATTTCCCACAGGCTTCCGAATGTACAAAATATATCGAACTCCTCAAGAGTATGAAATTATATCACAGCGCTTCCTCCGATTATGAAGTGAAGGCTGGCGATATCATTTTCTTCGACAACGGTAGCAAGAAGTTATCCGATCACGTTGGTATCGTAACTAAGGTGACAGACGACACAATCTATACCATCGAAGGAAATCATGGTGACGCAGTTGGTACTGAAGATTATGCAAGAAATGCAGGCAAGATTGTAGGTTACGGCGAACTTCCAGAGAATCCAGCAATGGTGAAGGAAGAAGGGACTACTGAAGCAACGACTGAAAAAGTATAAAAGACAACCGAAGAAACAAATTAAAAATTGTAAAAAAAAACCGAAGCGACTACTGAAAAAATAGAAAAAACCACTACCGAAGCTACTACCGAAAAAGTAGAAGCGACCACAGAAGCAACGACTGAAAAGGTTGAGGAAACGACAACTGAAGCAAGTGCAGAAAATGTTGAAGTGGTAAGTCAAACTACTACGGAAGAAGTAGAGGAATTATCTTCTGAATCCACTACTGAAACTGTAGAGGAAGCACAAAAAGAAAGTACAGGTTTCTTTGCTAAAGTCAAAGCATTTATTCCATCAATATTACTGCTAAATGATCCGGTTGATATCGGTAGTCAGGGTATTATCAAAAATGTCAGTGGAAGCGGAACTGCTTTTGATCCTGATTCCGGTCAGTATTTAACAGGAATTGAGTTTGATTTCCAGTTCCTTACCAGCTACGTACAAGCTAATGGTAATGACTACTACTTCGATCTTGGAGATCATATCAGTATTGCTGATACTCTGCTGAATCAGTCTTATCCTCTTAAAGATGGTGAAGGAAGTACTTACAACTTCAAGAAGAATCCAGATGGAACCTATCGTGTTGAGATTCACCTTACACAGGCGTATGTAGATGGTGCCGGTGAGCACATGGAAGGTGATGTTAAGTTCAATGCCAAGATTGATGCTTCAGAAGTTGGAAATGACAATGGAATCCATACTCCGTTCACAGATACTCTGCAGCTGAACATTCCTTCAGATCAGATTAAATATCCTGATGGAACATCGAAGGATTATGACATTGATACCTGGAAAGATAATCCAGTATACGATCCTGCTACAAATACTCTGACTTATTCAGTAGTTGTGAGATCAAAGAGAGGAACACCTTCAAATATTACTTTTGAGGATCAGCTTTCCGGATCCATCATGAATCAGGTGAATGGAAATCCTGTTATTAAAGTTGAGAAGGGTATCGATGAGAGCCAGTACTATCAGCATGACTGGCAGACTATAAGTGTATCGTCATCCTACAATAACGGAAAAATCAATATGACTCTTCCTAAGATTAATGCGAAGGGCAGTGATAATCTGAATGATTGCTACAGGATTACCTATACTTATCAACTTAAAGATGGTGAATATACAGCCGCAGCAAGTAACAAAGTAAATGTTTCTTCCACTGGAAATGGTCAGATTGTAACCGACCATGATCAGAAGGACTCAAATATTGAAAGAAAAGTTACACTTACAAAGACAGGTGTATGGGATGAAACATCCAAACGAATCAAATGGACAGTTACTGTAAATGAAAAGAATATGAACATCGCAGGCAGTGCAGTATTTGATGCCTTGTTCGCAGATGGACAGGACTTTACAGTATCACCAAACAGAGGATATCAATGGACAACAACCAACGGAAAACGCGATGGTATTAAATTCAACGCTGTAGATAATGGCAAGAATACAAACAAGTATACAATTACTTATTATACGACAGTCGAGGATAATTCATTTGATGGAACATCAGTTCATAATACAGCCACCTATGACGGTGACGGAAACAAGGGAACAACCGGAGACCAGACAGGAGTCGGAACCTATGTTACAACACCGGGTGGATCTGTAGAAAAAGAACTGGCTGGCTCTCAGACTAATGCAAATGGTCAGACGGATCTTACATGGAATGTCACCATTGATATTCCAAAGGGCGGACTTCCAGCTGGAACAGTACTCTACGATGAGATTCGAACAGACAATCAGGATAATAACACACATTATATGACAGTGTCTCAGATTATGAACTGGGGTGCAAAAGTCAAGTGGTCCGGCGATAACCGAGAATATGGACCTGGCAGCGACCTGATCGACTACTCAGGAGTCATTTTCAAAGATTGTGATACCGGAACAGAATATAATTTCGCTGAAGTTTATCAGAACAGTCAGAGTCTTGCAAACCATCGCTTTAAACTTCAGTCCATTACATTGAAGAGGGAACTGAATAATAATTCAGCTACCAAACTGACTTATACTTATCATACAACAGCTGATACTTCTGCAAATCCTGGTAATCATACCTTCTCTAATACGGCGATTGTAAATAACAAGAGAGGTTATGCTGATTACACCGGCAGAACAGGCGGAGTTGAAAAACTGGATGGTAATAATAAGTCAGAGGATTCAACAACACGTAATACTGATGGAACCTTGACCTGGAAAGTCAGAGTATATCCAGATAAGGCAAAAACAACATATACAGTGATCGATACTCTTCCGGAGTATGTTGTTCTTGATCAGCTGGTATTTGGAAACGGAAATCAAACTTATGATATTCCGGAAAATGGTAACATCAGCTACAGTAACTGGGCAGTTAAATATGAAGGATCGTACAATAAAAACACAGGTGTTGTAACATTTACTATGACACCTGATAATGATAATGATTTCTTCAGTGGTAATGCAAACTACCACGAGATTACTTTCAATTGTCATATTGATACTTCTAAGATCCCTGAGTACCAGAAGGGCCAGACCTATACCTTCGGCAACAAAGTTGTAGTTAATAACAACGATGGAACCGAGCTGGGTCATGATTCACAGACTCAGACGTGGAAGGACTCCGATGAGGATGTACATACAGGCGAGCTTGATAAAACCGGAAAATGGGACAAAAATGCTCAGGTAGTTCACTACAAGGTATTCATTAATAACGAAGGCAAGGATCTTCTCGAAGGAGCAGATAGAATCAACTTCGAAGATTCCATGACCTACAATTTCGATAAAAATACTTTTGGACGTTACTACTTCCTGGATCAGAGTTCTGTAAGACTTTATTATCAGAACGATGGTGAGGTAGGAGCTGCTGTGCCGGATTCCTACTGGAATTACAGTTCAGTAGAAACAATCCATCCATGGAATGATGGCAACGGAGATCCTGTTGCAAGCTATGAAGATGGAAGCTCAGCAACGAATGTAATTAAAGCAAGTATTCCTGATAATGTTCCGTTGGTTCTTGAATATGATTATGTAATCACTATGCAGCAACCAATCATTGCTGAATGGGGTAACTATCACGGACAGATTGCTATCAAGAATACAGCGAAACTGTATGGCGATACAGAATACGAGGATGATGACAACCGTTCTGATCAGTGGGATGAATCAGAGACATCCGGTAAGATTACCACAGATAGATCACTGATTCTATATAAGACAGAAGAAGGAAACTTCAATAAGCGCTTACAGGGTGCAGTATTCACTATCTATCACACTAGTAATAATGGCAGTCTCGGAAGTGTTCTTACAACAAAAACAACGGATGATAAAGGTCGTATCATAGTTCAATTTGAAGAAGGGTCGTTCGATTACAATACTCTTTATGCAATAAAGGAGACGCAGGCACCTCCTGGATATCAGATGCCTGATAATCCGCAGACCTTCTACTTCTACGTCGGAAGTCCATCACATCAGAATAAACTGCCGGAAAATCTTCCAACAGGAACAATGGACATTGGTGCAAGAATTCATTCTATAACAGTAACGAATGCGAAGCTTCCTAGTGTAGATGTAACGGTAAACAAGAAATGGTTTGCTGCTAATGGTGACGCAACAGATCCAATAGAAAATGAAATTAAATTCGACCTGTACAAAGTGCCTGCAGCAACAGCAGCTGGATATCAGATTCCTGATACAGGAGTTCTGACAGATGCAATCATTAACCAGATTCAGAATTATAGAGTAGAAAATAATGTAACTCTTAATAATGATAATAACTGGATCTGGACAAAAACATATGATACTCAGGGAGAGGCATTTAAGTTCTATGTAGTGGAGACCTCAACTGGATCATATACAACAACTTATAAAGATCAGGGAACATCAGTTATTGACATCAATAATAAAGAGCTTCCTGAAATTGAAGTTGAAGTAACTAAAGAATGGTTTGCAAATGATGGCAATCCATTACCGGATAGTGAAAAAAAGGAAATTTCATTTGATCTGTATATGGCAGAGAAGGAGAAAGCTGATACTCTTACGCCTCCTGCAGATGGAGTTTACACCGCTGAGATGATGAATCAGATTCAGGCAGAAGTGAAAGTTTCCGGTCAGAAACTGAATGCAAATAATCAGTGGAAATGGTCCACAAAATATCAGACAGATGGAAAAGAGTATGTATTCTTTGTAATCGAGAATTCTGTAGAGCATTTCAAGACTACTTATGAAGGGCAGGGAACCGCAGAGCTCAAGATTAAAAATACAAAGAAGGGTACTGATACGGTTAATGTTACAAAACGATGGTTTAGAAAGCTTGATGGAAACACAACTGAAATTTCTCATCCTGGAACTATCCAGTTTAATATCTATCGAGTAGCAATTAAAGGAGAAGGTCCGGATGTTGATCCAGACCCAGGTCCGGATGTTGATCCAGTCCCTGATCCACATACTCATAATTATTCCAGTCAAGTAACAAAAGAAGCAACTTGTCACGAGACAGGAATCAGGACTTACAGTTGTACTTGTGGAGATACTTATACGGAAACAATTCCAATTAATCATTCTGATGGTACATATCTTGTAAACGACAGGGACGCTACAGCAACTGAAGATGGTTATACAGGAGATGTATACTGTTCAGGATGTAATGTAAAACTTCAGGAAGGAACGGTAATTCCTAAAACCGGAGGCGGCGGATCTCAGGTTACAGTAGATGTGAAGATGAATTCAGAATATGCTAATTCGATAATTTCACGTTCTATTACTTCAGGAGTTCCTGCTACGATAACGGTTACCTATGTCGGAGCTGGACAATATGAACAGCCTGATTTGTCAGCAAGTATTTTTAACGGCTCAGCACTTACAGTAAACAAGAGTGCGATGTATACAAACACCAGTAATGTAGAATGTATCGATTATTCAATTACATTTACACCAACTGCAGATACTATTATCATCTGCGGATTGGGTGGAAATAGTGATAAGCTGAAAAACTGGAGTATTTCACAAGCAAGCAGAAGTCGTATGATGGCTCGTTCTGTTTCCGCACCAGCAGCATTTGCAGCAACACCACAGCCTGGTGGATCAGGAGCTGGTATCCCCGAAACTGCTGTTAAGCTTAATCAAGAGCCACTTACCCTCTATGCAAGTAACAACTGGTCATGGTCCGGTACATATGATGCAGATGAAGGATATACCTATGAGTACTATGTAGAAGAGGTTTATAGTGGTGAATGGGAAGTTACTTACGAGAATCAGGGAACACATGATCTTGTAATTAATAATACCATTACTGATCATTCCTACGAACTTCCACACACCGGTGGTATGGGAACAACTCCATTCACAATTTCCGGCCTTGCACTGCTCGCAGCCGCAGGCGGAATTATGATAAACAAAAAACGCAGAAAGGAGGATGACTAATTATTCTCCCAAAGCGTGCCCGGTTGGGAGCCGGGCGAAATAAACAAAGTTACTTATTGAACGAAAAATACATAAGAAAAGAAGAAAAAACAATGAGTAAAATGAAAAAATTATTAAGTGTTATTCTTGCATTTACTATGGTTCTTGCAATGAGTATCACAGCATTCGCAGAAGGCGAAAAAGCACCTGCAACAAAATATTCTTACGAAGCTTACCAGATTTTCTCTGGAACAGTAGATGAAAAGGGTGAGTTAACAGGAATTGACTGGGGAACTGGCGTTAATTCTCCTGCACTCGTAGCAGCACTGAAAGCTGATACAACATTTGAAGGAGCTTTTGCTAATGCATCTTCAGCAACAGACGTTGCTGCAATTCTTGCTGGTTATGGAAACGATTCTCCAAAAATGAAAGCATTTGCAGAGGTTGTAGCTGCAAACCTTACTACTATCAAAACAACAGGTGATGATAAAGTAACTCTTCCAGCAGCTGGTTATTATCTGATTAAAGATGCTGATGGTACTGTTCCAGATGGAGAGTCTTATACAAGATATATCATCAAAACATCATCAGCAGCTGAGATTACACCACAGCGTAAAGCTGATGTTCCTGAGATGATCAAAAAAGTTAAAGAGAACACAACTACAACAGTTGGAAAAGCTACACTTAGAGACTACGAAACTCCTGATGATTATAATGATGTAGCAGATTACAACATTGGTGACAAAGTTCCATTCCAGATTGTAGGATCTCTTCCATCAAACTATGCTGATTATAAAACATACTACTATCAGTTCTCTGATTCTTACAATAAATCTCAGTTAGCACTTGATGCAAATTCTATTAAAGTTACTGTAAACGGAACAACTCCTGTAACTGGATTTACTCTTGCAGAGACTGACGGTGGTTTTACATTAACATGTACAGACCTTAAAACTGCAATCCCTACCCTTACAGCTGATGATGTAATCGTTGTTGATTATGAGATGACTCTTCTTTCCGGCGCAAATGTTGGTGCTGGAAACGGTAATGAAAACGAGGCTAAACTGATCTTCTCTAACAATCCAAACAAAGGTCATGATGGAGAAAAAGGCGAGACTCCAGAAGATAAAGTAGTTGTATTCACATATACTGCTCCTGTAGAGAAAATCGATGGAACTACCTTGGCAAAACTGGAGAACGTTGAGTTCGTATTCCAGAATGCTGATAACAAATATGTAACTGTTGATGAGAATGGAAAAGTTACTGGTTGGGTTGATACTAAAGAAGCTGCTACCGTACTGAAAACAAAAGCAGATGGTACATTTGCAATCGTTGGTCTTGATGATGGAACATATAAACTTATCGAGACAAAACCTCTTCCAGGATACAATGCAATTGATCCTATTACTGTTGTAGTTGATGCTGATACTACTAACACACAGGATTGGAATGGTGCTCAGTCTTCTGTAAGCACAAAAGTTGATCTCAAAGTTAATGGTACACCTGTAACTGGTGAAAAAATCGTTGTAGAAAACAAATCCGGTGCTACTCTTCCTACAACTGGTGGTATGGGTACAACAATGTTCTACTTAATCGGTGCTCTTTGCGTAGTTTGCGCTGGCGTTCTTCTCATCAGCAAAAAACGCGTTGCTCGCTAATTAACGAGAATAACAAGTTATACAAATCCGTTTATTGTCATTTGATTGAATGATTTTAAGCATAACCCCTCCTCTCTCAGGAGAGGAGGGGATTATATCATATGATACCCTAGGGTCAAAAGGTCATACAGACTCGTCGTGCTTGCACGTAAGAGGATGTATGTAAGTTATTGACCCGCCAAAACATGAGAAAGTAGCCGTTTTTCAAAGAAAAACGAGCGGATTTCGAATGTTTTGAAGGATTTCGAGAGCTCAAAGAGCGAAGAAATCCGGTATCGATAGGTCAAAAAACTTTTGACCTCAACAACATCTATTTATTATATAGTAATGACAACGATTATATAGATCGTTGCTATTCCCATATAATAAATCATGAATGAGTAAAGGTGTTTGACGTGCAGTTCATAAAGAAGAATTTTTCAACATTATTATTATTTGCAATATTGTTTCTTGGACTGGGATTGTTGGCGTATCCATCATTCAGTGATTATTGGAACTCTTTTCACCAATCCCGAGCCATTGCCAGTTACGCAGAAGCCGTAGCTAACATGGATGACGAGGAATATGAGAAGATTTTAGCAATAGCCAGAAAGTATAATGACAAACTGGCGCAGCTTGGTGGTAACAAATGGACTCTTTCCGAGGAGGAATTAAAGGAGTACAATGAGACTCTTGATATTTCTGGAACAGGGATCATGGGATATATTGAGATTGATAAGATTAAATGTTCTCTTCCAATCTACCATGGAACGGAAGATACCGTTCTTCAGATTGCCATTGGTCATATCCAGGGTTCTTCTCTTCCAGTGGGGGGAAATACTTGCCATACCGTTCTTTCCGGTCATCGTGGTCTTCCATCTGCTAAGTTATTTACAGATCTTGACCGCATGGAAAATGGTGATACATTTGTTATTCGTGTGCTGGATGAGACTCTGACTTATGAAGTGGATCAGGTACTCATCGTGGAACCGGATAATCTCTCAGCCTTAACCCTGGAAGAAGGAAAGGATTATTGTACTTTAGTTACTTGTACACCATATGGCATTAATACCCATCGACTTTTGGTTCGTGGTCACCGTGTAGCAAATGCGGCGGATGCGGGTGCGATTCGTATCACAGCGGATGGGGTTCAGATTGAGCCAATTATCGTGGCACCTATGGTTGCAGTACCAATTTTATTGATCTTATTGATTATTGTTTTAACAGATACTCATAACAAACGAAGCACATACGGAAGACGACGTAAAACAAGAAAATAGAAGGAGAAAGGAAGAATAGAAGATGAAAAGATGGAATAAGATAAAAAAATCTATTTTGATTTCCTTTATATTGATGTTTGTATTTGCCCAGATTCTTCCTGCCCAGCAGGTAAAAGCGGCAGAGAAAACAGGTAGTATTACATTGACATGTGAGGGTAATGCAGGAGTTACTTTCAAGCTTTATCTTGTAGCAAAGCAGGATAAGCATGATGGTTATAATCTTGTGGAGCCATTTGATGAGTATTCTGTAGATCTCTATCAGAAATCTGCAGCGCAGACTTTAAAGGATTACGTGGAACGTGATGATGTTGAGCCACTTCGTCAGGATGAAACCGATGGAGATGGAATCATTGTATTCGATAGCTTAGAGGAAGGTGCTTACCTCATCCTTACAGAATCTTTCCCTTACGTAGGTGCGGATAATAAACCGATGTATTTTGATTCTAACCCTATTTTTATGACCGTTCCTGAGAATGTGAAGGGTGTTTTAAATTGGGATCGTACGATTGATGCTAAAGGAGATCGCAATCCTACTGCAACAGTAAAACAGGATTATTTCGTACAGAAGATTTGGAAAGACGAAGACAATAAGGATAAAAAGAGACCTGAATCCATTACGGTTCAGTTGATGTTAGATAAGAAAGTTGTTAACGAACAGAAATTAACAGAGAAAAACAATTGGCAGTATACCTGGAAAGATTTGGAACCAGGTAAATATAGTATTATGGAAAAAGGTGTACCAAGTGGTTATGTTGTTTCCAAAGATCCGAATGCTGGTGTGAATAAAACAGTAATTACCAACACTTATAAACCAAAATCAACAAAACCTATTAAAAAAACAACCGGAGGTGGTTCCGGCGGTAGTGGTGGCAGTGGCGGCTCCAGCTCCAAGCTCCCACAGACAGGACAGCTTTGGTGGCCAATTGGAATTATGCTTTGTGCAGGGCTCCTTTGCCTGATCATTGGCATCAGAGTTGGAAGAAAGAAAGAAGATTAGTGTAAAGAAGATATTTATATGCTGATTAGTTATATCAATCTATTTATTGCGATTTTTGGCTTTGTTGTGACATTGGCATCCATGTTGGGGCCGGTGCTCATTTCCAGACAGTTACGGCATGAATCGCGATATGTGGAGTTCATTTTTGGATTAAATTTAATATACTTATTGGCAGTACTTTTAGAGGCTTGTTATGCAGGGAAGCAAGGCGCTTTCGCATATATGGTCATGAATGTCACGAATTTCCTTCAGTACCTTTTACTTTACGTATTATCGAATCTTGTGGCATTGTATATTGGATATCGAATAAAGGAGAACGGCCTTACAAGTTTTAATGTGAGGCCTTTTCTTTATATATACGGTATTGCTTATGCATTACTGGCCGCCAACCTGGCAAATGGTATGTACTACCAGATTGATTACAACAACATTTACCATCGTGGCCCGCTTTTTGCGCTTTCTCAGATTATGGGTATGATCTGTCATTTTGTAGTTTTTTATATCTTTCAACATTATAAAAAATATATGACATCCGTAGAGAGAAGAATGATTATGCCATTTATCTTTTTGCCAATCATAGGAATTTTTCTACAGGCAGTTGGCCATGGTATTAACTTTATGATAATATCAACTACGTGTTGTTGTTTGCTTTTAACTATGGATGGCATGAATATGTGGAGATATTACCATAATCTTCGTGCCAACAAATTGGAGCAGATGCGTGTTAACATGCGTTTTGGTAAGATTTCCCCGGAATTTGTCTATAATACTTTGGCAGATATCTCGCAGCTTTGTATTCAGGATCCGGAGGAAGCATCGGAGATCATTGACTTATTTGCAGATTATCTGAGAAAATCCATGAATGACAATGTTCGGGCAGGACTCAGCTCATTTGATGAGGAATTTGAACATCTCCAGAATTACTTTAGCTTAGAGTATATGAGATATGGGGATGATTTTGGTGTTGTTTATGACATCGAAGAAAGTGATTTTCAGCTTCCGGTTCATGTGCTGGGAGAGATTACGGAATATTTGATTCACCATTGTATGATGCAATCGGAGGATTATTTCCAGATTTACGTGAAAACTTATGCAAAAAATAGAAAATATTATGTGGAACTGTCTGTAAAGGATTATTTCATTGATCAGACAGAACACGTTCAAAATACCGAAGAGACACAGGAGATTGAGGATATTAAGGTATTATTACGAATTATCCCAGGATCTCATTTGGATTACCGATCCTCAAAAGAGGAAGGGATTAAATTTACAATTACTATCCCAAAAACAGAAGCAGAATAATTCATTTAATTTTGCTCCATGGAGGTTTATTTATGAAGATACTTGCAGTAGATGATGAAGCGTTACAGCTTGACAAATTAACAGAGGCCATTCAGTCCGTTGTGCCGGATGCGGAGATTATGAGTACCATAAGGCCTTCGCATGCACTATATTTTGCGGAGGAAAATGCCTTTGACGTGGCATTTCTTGATGTACAGATGCGTGGTATGACAGGCGTGGAGCTTGCCAAGCTGATTACAAGACTTTATCCTCGCATGAATATCATATTTGTTACGGCATATAATGATTACAAGGCGGATGCCATGGATCTTCGTGCCAGCGGATATATCACAAAGCCGGTCAATGCAGCGAAGATTAAACAAGAATTGATGAATTTACGTTATCCGGTTACCAGTGGCATAGCAAATGGTGGCTTCAGTGCTTCATTTGCTGCGATCAATGAAACGGAGAAAAAATTCGCCTTGAATCTGCAATGCTTCGGGAATTTCGATGCATTTGACAGAAACAACATGCCAATTCGTTTCGAGCGTACAAAAGCCAAGGAAATGCTGGCTTATCTGACATACAAAAGAGGATCTCGCTGTACAAGTCGCGAAATAGTGGCTGTATTATTTGAGAATTCGGAGTATAATAATAAGGTACAGGACTCCTTCCGCCATATCACAGGGGCTTTGATGAAGGCCATGCGTAAGATTGGGGCGGAGGATGTGATCATAAAAGAACATCAGAACTATGCCATAGATATGGATAAAGTTTCTTGTGATTATTATGATTTCTTAAAAGGAGATACGGCTGCCCGCAACAGCTATACCGGCGAGTTCATGTCCCAGTACTCCTGGGCAAAATATACCAACGCCTATCTCGACAGTCAGATTTAAGGAGCGTTTCGGCCTTGTTAATGGGATTAACGCTTGACCATACTCTATGAATTCATATGGGAAGTGCATGATATGAGTAGAATGGAAAATAGAAAGAAAAATAAGCATAACAGGCGAAAATCATCAGAGAAAATGGTGAAAAGCACGGCAAAGAAGAAGGAAAATAAGCCTGTGGAAGTCACTCTCAGTCAGTATGAGGGACCTTTGCCAGAGCCTGAAGAAATTGCAAATGTTTTAAATGACGAATATTATAAGAAGGATTACCATGGTGCCATCCGAAGTACTTTGTATACACTGATCACAGTGTCTGCCATTGCGCTTTTGATTGCAACTCTGCTTTTGCCGGTTGTCCGCATCTACGGTGGCAGTATGCAGCCAACCATTTCCGACGATAGTATTATCTTATGTCGTAAATCCGGCCTGCCAGACCGTGGTGATGTTTTGGCCTTCTATTATAATAATAAGATTCTGGTACGACGTGTCATCGGCCTTCCGGGAGATGAAATATCGGTTGATCCAAATGGAAGAGTTACCGTCAACGGGGAGACTCTGAAAGAGGAGTATGTGAAGAATCAGGGAACCATTAAAAGTGGCCTGATCTATCCTTATGTGGTACCAGATGGACGATATTTTGTCCTTGCTGACAATCGTGTGGACACTTTGGATTCCCGAAGCGATTTGTTCGGTTGTATTCAGGAAGAAGATTTCATCGGGCAGGTTGTATTCTGTGTCTGGCCGATGGATGAGCTAGGATTGATTCGCTAGAGTATAATTTCTATCTGAATAAGAATAGAGATTTCAGTAGAGAATGATTTCTATCTGAATAAGGATAGAGATTTCAGTTTGTGTTTGATTTACTTGGGATTGTATTTCAATTCATTTAATAGTAGTTGCAAGAAGATAATGGAGATAGGAAGAAAATGAACGAAAGTACAGAGAATAAACCTATTTCAAAAGCATATGATTATAGCGTAAGTGAGATCGAAGCGGAGCTGAAGCGACTCTACCGCCGCAAAGAAAACGGTGGAGTGCTTCGAAGAGTTCTCTTTGGCCTTGTGACCGTATCTGCCCTGTCAATTCTGGTTGCGGTACTTTTCCTGCCAGTATTGCAGACCTATGGTAATTCCATGACGCCAACTCTCTATGAGGGTAATATCGTGGTTTCCTTAAAAGGTGCGGAATACGAGCCGAAAGATGTCATTTCCCTTTACTACAATAACAATATCCTGGTAAAACGAGTCATTGGACTTCCGGGAGATTGGATTGACATTGATGATGATGGAAATGTTGCAGTAAATGGAGTTGTTCTTGAAGAACCTTACGTTACCGAGAAATCCATCGGAAACTGTGACATTAAGCTGCCATATCAGGTACCAGACGGTCACATTTTCGTACTTGGAGACCACCGTTCCACCTCCAAGGATAGCCGAGATTCCACCATGGGACCAATTCCAAAAGAAAAGGTTGTTGGTAAGATTGTATTCCGAATCTGGCCTTTGACAAAAGTTGGTGCGGTGAAATAAGTGTTGTAGATCACAGCTGTCTTATTGAAAGAAAGATAAGAAGAATGAGAAAAATAATTTCTAGAATGTTGATAATCATAGGAATCCTCATTTTATTGGCCACAGGGGGTCTTGTGGCTTATAATTTTTACGATTCCTGGCGTGCCGACCAGGCCTCCAATGATATTTTAGATAAAATCGATGAAATGGGCATCGAAGAGGAAGAAGTCGAAGAGGGCGAAGTGCCAATTTATGAGCAATATCCCGATATGCCGATGCCAGCAGTTGAAATCGATGGTTATCGATATATTGCAACCCTGAAGATCCCATCCATCAAATTGAAGCTTCCTGTTATGGAAGAGTGGGATTACAGCCGACTTAAAATTTCACCATGCCGTTATTCCGGCTCGGCCTACACCCATGACCTTGTTATCGCCGGTCACAACTATGCGGCTCATTTCAGTCCGATCAAATGGATGGAGACAGGCACTGTCGTTATTCTTAAGGATATGGCTGGAAACGTCTTCCATTATACTGTTGCTGGAATTGACACCATCGGTCCATACGATGTGGATGGCATGACAAAAAAGAAAAAGGATGAAGATTGGGATATGACCCTTTTCACTTGTACCACAGGCGGCGGTTCCCGTTGTGCGGTGCGTTGCGTGCTGGATAAAGAGTGAGT
>JAUNNI010000006.1 GCA_030531555.1 Eubacteriales bacterium
TTACCAGATAATTATATTTTCTTCCATCAATGGTTTTTAGATCCTGTTTGTCTTGGCCACTATCCAGAAGACACTTTACATCCATGGTATGAATATTCTGCAGACATTTCTGAAGAAGATTTGAAATTGATTCATCAGCCAATTGATTTTATTGGTCTTAATGTCTATAACGGTAGCGAAATGATCGTTCCAGAAGATACCAACGGAGAGCCTTTATCCCCTGATACCAAGATTGACTTTATGCCAAAATATATGGGTTATCCTCGAACCGCATTGAAATGGCCAGTTACTCCTGGTGTTATGTATTGGGGACCATTGGTATTGAACAGCCGTTATGGCCTTCCAATTATCATCTCAGAAAATGGACAAAGCTGTAATGATCGTATCTTCTTAGACGGCAAAGTTCATGATCCAGATCGTATCGATTTCCTTCATCGCTACCTTCTTGAATTAAAAACTGCTGTGGAAGATGGAATTCCAATCAAGGGCTATTTACATTGGTCCTTCACAGACAACATGGAATGGCACAGCGGTTATGATGATCGTTTCGGTTTAGTCTTCATTGACTACCGCAATCTTGCACGTATTCCGAAAGACAGTGCATACTGGTATTCAGAAGTAATTCGTAGCAACGGAGAATCTTTAAACTTATAATTATTTTTTCCAATATTATTCTCATATAAAAACGAGTCGATCGTAACTCCAATCGACTCGTTTTTTATTTGAATATATGTTCTTTATTTATTTTCTTCTTTTAAAGGATTATTTTTTCGAATTCGAAGAAGGTATCCTACTAAAATAATCACAATACTTGTTACAACACATCCATAAAAGGACAGTCCTCTGCAAACAAGTTCCAGATTTACTACACTGTCAACTCCTTCTATCTTTTCCAAGCCTTGTAACAAAAGATAATCTGCCACACCCATTCCTCCAGGAATCGGAATACTGTTTGAACCTAATGCAGATAACATCTGCACAAGCCAGACTTTGAATGCATGTCTAAGATTTCCTTCCATACCAAGGTAAACGCATACGGTTACCATACTTTGGCTAAGTCGCTGTAAGATATTAAAAAACAGGGCTTCCAGCAATATTTTTCTTTTCCCTTTCATCGCATTGGCAGAATTTTTATATTGGCTGGTCAATCGATCCAGCTTTTCTACATATTTTTCCGGCTTACGAATAATATGAATTTTACTCCCAAGCTTAATCAGCCAATACGCAATTTTGCGAATAATCTCTTCTTTTTTCAACAAAAGAATAAAAAGTATAAGCAGGCCAAACATAGCAAATATACCAACCACAATTAAAACCATGGCAAATATATCATAGCTTAAAAATAAAGGAATCGCACAGATGAATGCCACTGCCCCACATAACAAAAGTGCGAGACTATACATAATAAGATTTACAAGAAGAATCACTGTTGTCTGTGCTGCAGTGATTCCATCCCACATCATAAAAAATGCACTGGCAGGCTGTCCACCAGAAGCGGATGGCGTAATGGCTGAAAAATAAACATCAGCTGCACCATAAACAATTCCTTTTCGATATGCCTTCTTGCCACATAGGCCTTTCACGAGACTTGCCACTGCAAATCCTTCGAAAATAATAAATCCTGGCATTAAAACCAGCGCGAGACCAATCCAAAACATATTGGCATCCGTAAGATCATCACATAATTGTGCAACAGTAAAATTGCTGCTCATGGAAGATACCGCCCAGATGCTAAATACCGCAATCAGAAGAGATAAAATCATAAAACGAATATTCTTTTTAAACATTTTCTTTTTCTCCTCTCCACAGTATTTTTCCTTCATCTATTTTTTTACATTTCACTTATGTCGGATACTTCAATATTTTTAATAAAAATGTTGGCACCTTATTTGATTATACAGATAAGTCCCCTATCTTACAATAAAAAATTATAAATACTCAACACTTGTTCTTTTATCATATTTTTATAAAAAGAAGAGCTGCCACTCTTCTTCTCGTAA
Organism: Eubacteriales bacterium; assembly: GCA_030531555.1. Lineage (GTDB taxonomy): Bacteria > Bacillota > Clostridia > Lachnospirales > Lachnospiraceae > Anaerobutyricum. Next base: position 2,001 of record JAUNNI010000006.1, read on the forward strand.
CGATACGATTCGTGACAGCTCAAATTGTTAAAATAATGAATAACTAACTGAACCTCAAATTAGATTGCAGCGATATTCTTTGTAGCGATTACGTCTACGCCTGTTCCAGCAACGTTAGCAACAACAACATCACCAATTTTAACAGGAGCTTCCATAACTACAGGTTTGATTTCATCAAGAATTTCAAAGATTTTAGCCTTCGGAATAACACTAGCTGTTTTGCAGGATACTGCAGCAAGGTTTCCGCCTTTTACTTTAACGATGGATGTAACAACACGTGTTGGGTTTGTTACTTCGTCACGAGCGTATGCAGCACCACGTGGGCATGTGTTTCCAGTTACATCTTTCACTTCACCATTTTCCATAGTAACTGTAAGCTGACATCCAAGAGGACATCCGATACAGGTTAATTTTCTTTCTTCCATGGTCGATACTTCCTTTCTAGCTTATATATAAATACGTATTATTTAGAGTAATCTTCAATCTTGATAGTGATTGTTTCAAGACCTTCGTAAGCTTCAACCTGTTTCTTCTGGATGATAACGGATTCCATTTCACCAGGAGCCATGATCTGTTTTTTACGATGCTGAACTCTTTCGTCGTTGAAGTATACGCTGATTGCTTTGTTAGCAAATACTGCACCAACACGGAAACGAACTGTAAGGAGATCTGCCATGTTTTCTACGTGGATGCTGCTTGGTACTGTGTAACGAGCACCGTCTGTAGCGTTGATCTTAACGATTGTAGAACCTTTTTCGCCGCCTTCTTTAACGTATTTAGCAGCATTAGCACCTGCAAGACCAGCTTCCTGAGAAACGAAGTCTACAAGGTCATGTACATGAAGAACGTTACCACAAGCGAAGATACCAGGAACGTTAGTTTCAAGGGATTCATCAACGATAGGACCACTTGTGATTGGGCTAAGTTCTACGGAAGCCTGTTTGGATAATTCGTTTTCTGGGATAAGACCACAGGAAAGAAGAAGTGTATCACATTCGTAGCGCTGTTCTGTTCCAGGGATAGCTTTTCTGTCTGGACCAACTTCTGCGATTGTAACTGCTTCAAGTCTGTCTGTACCTTCGATATCTACTACAGTGTGGCTTAATAATAATGGGATATCATAGTCATCAAGACACTGAACGATATTTCTCTTTAAACCGCCGGAGAAAGGCATAACTTCTGCTACAACCTTAACTTCTGCGCCTTCGAATGTCATACGTCTAGCCATGATAAGACCGATGTCACCGGAACCAAGGATAACGCATTTTTTACCTGGCATGAAGCCTTCCATGTTAACAAGTCTCTGAGCTGTACCTGCGGAGTAGATACCTGCTGGACGATATCCAGGAATGTTCAGGGCACCACGTGGACGTTCACGACATCCCATAGCGAGGATAACAGCTTTAGCCTGGTACTGAACTACGCCTTCTTCACGGTTCATAACTGTTACAACCTTTTCTGGAGTAATGTCAAGTACCATTGTCTGTAATTTATATTCGATGTTAAGTTCAAGAGCCTGATCGATGAAACGGGAAGCGTATTCTGGACCTGTAAGCTCTTCTTTAAATGTATGAAGACCGAAACCATTGTGGATACACTGATTAAGGATACCACCGAGCTGGTTGTCACGTTCGATCATTAAGATACTGTCAATTCCTTCTTTTTTAGCAGAGATAGCAGCTGCTAAACCAGCTGGGCCACCACCTACGATAATGATATCATAAGATTTCATATTAAAATTCCTCACTTTCCGTACAAACTAGTCTTCTTTGATCTTTCCAACTAAGAGTTCAGATCCTTTACCTTTCTTGGAGATTTCTGTCATAGGAACACCAAGTTCTCTGGAGATGATTTCCATTGTTCTTGGAGTACAGAAACCAGCCTGGCAACGACCCATACCTGCACGTGTTCTACGTTTAACGCCGTCCATAGTTCTAGCACCCATTGGACGAGTAACAGCGTCAACGATTTCACCTTCAGTGATCATTTCGCAACGACATACGATGCTACCATATCTAGGATCTTTCTTGATCATTTCATTTCTTTCTTCAAGAGTAAGGTCTTCCATAACTACCATTGGTTCACGTTCTGCAATGAAGTTTTCTTTCTTTGCAAAGTTATGTTTAGCCTGGATCATTCCAACGATTCTTTCAGCGATAGCTGGAGAAGATGTAAGACCTGGGGATTCGATACCTAATGCATCAAAGAAGTTTTCGCAATCTGCACATTCTTCAATAATGAATTCATGCTGTGGTAAATGAGCACGAAGACCTGCGAAAGATGTGATGATTTTGTTCATAGGAAGTTTTGTTCTTGTTAAGTAGCTGTTCTGAGCTTTGAAAGCAAGATCATCAAGGATTTCCTGAGTTGTATTAACGCCTTCTTTGTCGTCGATATCTGTAGCGGATGGACCTACGAACATGTTACCATGGATTGTAGGTGCGCAGAGGATACCTTTACCCATTTTGCCAGGAAGTGGGAATACTGTTGCGCTGAAGTAATCACCAAGTTCTTTATCCATAAGGAGATATTCACCTTTACGGTTGATGATTTCAACTTTGTTATCACTAACCATGTTGTGGATAATGTCAGCGAAAGAACCTGCTGCATTAACAACGATTTTAGATTCAAATGTACCTTCGTCTGTTGTAACTACGAAGATATCATCTTTCTTTTCAATATTTGTAACTTCTGTTTCGAATTTGAATTCTACACCATTTACTGTAGCATTTTCACCCATTGCAAGAGCAAGGCCCCATGGACAAATAATACCACCTGTAGGAACGTAAAGAGCTGCTACTGTATTGTCTGTAAGGTTTGGTTCCATAGCAAGAGCTTCTTCTTTACCGATGATACGGCAACCAGGAACACCATTTTTGTTAGCCTGATCTAAGAGAACATCAAGTTTACCAGCTTCTTCAGGAACTGTACAAACGATAAGAGAACCGTTTTTCTTGATTGGGTAGTGAAGTTCTTCTGCTAACTGGTAGAGAAGTTCATTACCTCTAACATTCATTTCTGCCATAAGAGTTCCAGGTGTACAGTCATATCCACCATGAACGATACCACTGTTTGCCTTGGATGTACCAGATGCAACGTCATCGCCTTTTTCGATTACACATACATTAGCCTGATACTTTGACAATTCTCTTGCGATACAAGTACCGGAAACACCAGCACCAATTACAATTACGTCATACATATCTTTATACCTCCATTACATTATACGCGAAACTTCCCGACCACTCGTCGTCTGGGGATTCATGCCATCTTTTCTATTAATGGTAAAAAATTACTCCTTTTTTTGCATGTATCCGCAATTTATTGAAGTTTCACCCTCCTTAACATAATCATTTTATCCTATTTTGACTAAAAAGTAAATGCTACATTTGCATCTTTTAGTCATTTTTTATAAATAATAGAATTTCTGACCGTTAAGGAATATGACCAAGATTATTACAGGTATTTTTCAAAAATACCTTATGAAATTTTGATAAAATGGCGTTTCCCAGGAGGCCTCTTCTGGTCATTGCAAGTTATTTCTTGTATTTTCACCATTTTTTTCAAATATTCCAACTAATTACAAGTTTATCATTGTATATACTTGTTGTCAACCTAATTTATGAGATAAAAGTTGCATATTTCCAATTCTATTTCTTGGAAATCCATCTTTTTTATGATAAAATAAAAGAAAAAACGGAGAAGACAAAATAATACATCATGGCAAAACATTTTACTGCAGAAAGAAGAAATGAATTGGCTGAAATGATCATCTCTGAAGGTCATGTGACCATTGCAGATGCAGCAAGCCATTTTAACGTGTCCATCGAAACCATTCGAAAGGACATGATCTACTTAGAACAGGAAGGGATTATTAACAAGACCCATGGAGGTGCTCTGCCTTCTTCCACTATCTTGGAAAAGCCGGTTTTTCAGAAAAGAACAGAACATCAGGAACACAAAAAATTAATCGCCAAAAAAGCTCTGGAATATATCCCGGAAAATGCTACCCTTTTTTTAGACTCGGGCTCCACAGTGGTTGCCTTAGCTGAGCTTCTTAAGCTTAAAAGTGGTTTGACAATTTTTACAAATAATGTTGCTGCTTTTAATACTTTGATCGGCAGTGATAATAAACTGTTTATTTTGGGTGGTGATCTGCACCAGGGACCTCTTGCCATCGTAGGAAAATGGGCCAGGGATCAGATTCTTAGCACTCGTGCTGACGTGGTTTTTCTGGGCACAGACGGCTTAGAGAGCTTTCAGGGACCTACCGCTATCATGTACGAGGAAGTAGACATAAAACGGGCATATATCGCTTCTGCGCGGAAATCTGTCCTTTTAGTTGACAGTAGTAAGTTCCAGACATCCAGTCGTTTTGAAGTTGCCTCCTGGAGAGAAATTGATACTGTAATCAGTGATGAAAAGATTTTGGAAAGAGATAAAGGAAAAATATCCCGATATACAGAAATAATTATTGCAGAATAAAAAAAGCGTCTTCAGTCACGGTCTAACCGTAACTAAGACGCTTATTTTTTATATTAGCTTAAGAATCCTGAATAATGACGAACTAACATTTGAGATTCAATCTGCTTGATTGTTTCAAGAACAACACCGGAAATGATGATGATGGATGTTCCACCGAAGGAAACATGTGCACCAAAGTATCCATTAAAGAAGATTGGAATCACTGCGATGATACAAAGACCAATTGCACCGATGAAAATAATATAGTTCGTAATATTTGTTAAATACTCAATGGTTGGCTTTCCAGGACGAATACCAGGAATGAATCCACCCTGCTTTTTCATATTATTTGCAATTTCCATCGGATTAAATGTGATGGATGTATAGAAGTATGCAAATAAAACAACCAATAAGAGATAAATTACCAAACCAATAGAACGACCTGGATTTTCAGGATCACACCAGTTGGACTGGTTTAACGCATCAAAGATCTTTCCAGCAATTCCACTTGGATTTGCGCCAACTAACTGACGAATTACACCAGGGAACTGAAGTAATGAAGATGCAAAGATGACTGGGATAACATTTGCTGTATTAACTTTGATTGGTAATACAGAACTCTGCCCACCAACCTGCTTTCTTCCTTGAAGTTTCTTCGAGTATTGTACAGGAATCTTACGTTCAGCATCATTTAATAAAATTGTAAGAGCAATTGTACCTACAATTACGAAAACGATAACTGCAAGAGCAATTACGATTCCTCCAATGTGCTTTCCTTCCATGAATTTCTGATACAATGAATAGAAATCACTAGGCATACGGGAAACAATGTTGATTAAGAGGATAATGGAAATACCATTTCCAATTCCTTTTTCCGTAATCTGTTCACCGAGCCACATTACAAATACGGATCCTGCTGTTAAGCAAACTACCATTTCAACAACTGTTAATGCATTGTAATTTGCTAAAACTCCAGATCTTCCAAATCCGATTGCCATACCAGTACCTTCTAATACAGAAAGTGCAAGTGTAACAAAACGTGTGATATTGTTGATCTTCTTACGTCCGTCTTCACCATCACGCTGCATCTCTTCTAATGCTGGAATTGCAATTGTGAGGAGCTGAATAATGATGGAGGATGTAATGTATGGGGTTACATTCAATGCAAACAGTGACATGGATGTAAATGATCCTCCTGTAAAGGAATTCAAAAGATTGAATGAGTCACCCAGCAAAGAATTCAAATACTGACTAATTTTGGCAGCGTCAATTCCCGGAATTGGGAACTGACTACCAAAACGACAAATCAATAAAATGAATAAGGTGAAGAGAAGTCTCTTTCTAATGTCCTTTACTTTCAGAGCGTTTCTGAGGGTTTCGAACATTAGATCACCTCTGCTTTTCCACCTGCTGCTTCGATTTTAGCAATAGCACCCTGAGAGAATGCATTTGCCTGAACTGTAAGCTTCTTTTCAATTTCTCCGTTACCAAGAATCTTAACACCGTCAAAAGCGTTTTTAACTAAACCAGCTTCAACTAATGTTTCGATTGTAACTACGCTGTCTGCTTCAAATCTATCAAGTTCAGATACGTTGATTCCAACGATCTTTTTGCTGTTGATGCAAGTAAAGCCTCTCTTAGGAAGACGTCTGTATAATGGCATCTGTCCACCTTCGAAACCTACTCTGATTTTACCGCCGGAACGGGATTTCTGACCCTTCTGTCCTCTACCAGCTGTTTTTCCGTTGCCTGATCCATGACCACGACCTACACGGAAAGAATCACTGTGTTTTGAGCCTGCAGCAGGATGTAAATTATTTAAATTCATTTTGGTACCTCCTTATCTGCAATTAAATTTCTTCAACTTTTACTAAGTGTTTTACATGCCAGATCATACCACGAATTGCTTCGTTGTCAGGCATTTCAACAGTTTTGTTGAGTTTTCTAAGTCCTAATGCTTCTACAGTTGCTCTATGTTTTGGAATAGCACCGATAGGAGACTTAACTAATGTAATTCTTAATTTATCTGCCATCTTTCTTACCTCCTACAGTTCGTCAACTGATTTTCCACGAAGTTTAGCTACTTCTTCAGGAGTCTTAATGTTTTTAAGACCTTCGATTGTAGCAAGTACTACGTTCTGTTTGTTGTTAGATCCTAATGCTTTGGAACGGATGTTTCTGTATCCAGCAAGTTCAAGTACAGCACGGGAAGGACCACCAGCGATGATACCAGTACCTTCTGGGGATGCTTTTAATAATACGGAAGCACTACCGAATTTACCAATGAAGTCATGTGGAATAGAACCAACTTCATTTACAGGAACTTTTACAAGTTTCTTTGTAGCGTCTTCTTTTCCTTTACGAATTGCTTCAGGAATTTCAATTGCTTTACCTAAACCAGCGCCAACATGACCGTTTTTATCACCAACTACTACTAAAGCAGCGAAACGCATGTTACGACCACCTTTTACTACTTTAGTAACACGTTTGATGGCTACGACTGTATCTTCTAATTCTAACTGAGTAGCATCAATTAATTCGCGTTTCATGTCTTATCCTCCTTCGTTTAGAACTGCAGACCAGCTTCACGAGCTGCGTCTGCGAGAGCCTGAATCTTGCCCTGGTAAATGAATCCACCTCTATCGAAGACAACTTCTGTAATACCAGCTTCGAGAGCTCTCTTAGCGATTACAGTACCAACGTAAGCTGCAGCAGCTTTGTCGTTTGTCTTTTCAAGTTCAGCTTTGATTTCTGCCTGTGTTGTAGAAGCGGAAACAAGTGTTTTCTGAGCAACGTCATCAATAATCTGTGCATACATATGATTATTGCTTCTAAATACTGCTAAACGTGGAGTAGAAGCAGTTCCGCTGATACGGTTACGAAGTCTCATGTGTTTTTTAACACGAACTTCTTTTCTTGATTTCTTACTAATCATTTCAACTTCCTCCTAATTATTTCTTACCTGTTTTACCAACTTTACGTCTGATCACTTCATCAGCGTACTTGATACCTTTACCTTTGTAAGGTTCAGGTTTTCTCTTTTCTCTGATTTCTGCTGCATACTGGCCAACTTTCTGTTTGTTGATACCTTTTACAGTGATCTTGTTCTGTCCTTCAAGAACAGTTTCAAGACCTTCAGGATCTTCCATTTCTACAGGATGAGAATATCCGAGGGAGAGGATCAGTTTTTTGCCCTGTTTCTGTGCTCTGTAACCAACACCGTTGATTTCGAGAACTTTCTGGTAACCTTTTGTTACACCAGTTACCATATTAGCGATAAGAGTTCTTGTAAGACCGTGTAAAGATTTCATTTTCTTTAAGTCGTTTGGTCTTGTAACAATAACTTCATTATTTTCAATTTTAATGTCCATTTCAGCTGGAAGATTTTCTACCAGTGTTCCTAAAGGACCTTTAACAGTCACTGTATTTCCTTCTGCGATGTCGATTGTAACTCCAGCAGGGATTTCTACAGGTAATCTACCTATACGTGACATAGTGCACCTCCTTAAATTGTCGGAAAAAGCTTTGCGCGCTTCTTCTGTTTTCAGTAGTTAATAAATTTTTCTTTATGATCGATTACCAAACAAATGCTAAAACTTCGCCGCCAACGTTAGCTTTGCGAGCTTCTTTGTCAGTAAGGATACCTTTGTTAGTAGAGATAATAGCGATACCTAAACCACCAAGTACTTTTGGCATGTTTTCAACGTCTGCATATACTCTAAGACCCGGTTTAGAGATTCTCTTGATACCGGAGATAATTTTTTCATTTTTATCTGCACCGTATTTTAATGCGATGTGGATGTTGTTGAAGTTACCGTCTTCAACGATATCATAACTCTTGATATAACCTTCTTTTAAAAGGATATCAGCGATAGCAATTTTCATTTTGGATGCTGGAACATCAACTGTATCGTGTTTTGCAGTATTTGCATTTCTGATTCTTGTCAGCATATCTGCAATTGGATCACTCATAGACATATTAAGTTGCCTCCTTCCTTAATCATTTTACCAACTTGCTTTTCTTACTCCTGGAATCTGTCCTTTGTAAGCTAATTCACGGAAGCAGATTCTGCAGATTCCGTATTTTCTTAATACAGAATGTGGACGGCCGCACACTTTACAACGAGTATATTCTCTTGTAGAGAATTTCTGTTTGCGAGCCTGTTTAACTTTCATTGCTTTCTTAGCCATTAGAAATCCTCCTAACTATTTTGCGTATGGCATACCAAATAAGGTAAGTAATTCACGAGCTTCTTCATCAGTTTTAGCTGTTGTAACAAAGATTACATCCATACCTCTAACTTTTTCCACTTTATCGTATTCGATTTCTGGGAAAATTAACTGCTCTTTGATACCAAGTGCGTAGTTACCTCTACCGTCAAACGCGTTAGGATTAACACCTCTAAAGTCACGTACTCGTGGTAAAGCAAGGTTGATAAGACGATCAGCGAATTCGTACATCTTCTCGCCTCTTAATGTTGTTTTACATCCAATTGCCATACCTTCACGTAATTTGAAGTTAGCAACAGATTTTTTAGCTTTACAGATTACAGCTTTCTGACCTGTGATAGTTTCCATATCTTTAACAGCTGCATCAAGAACTTTTGCGTTATCTTTTGCATCACCAACACCCATATTGACAACAATCTTTACGAGTTTAGGGATTTCCATTTCATTTTTATAGCCAAATTTTTTGGTCATGGCAGCTTTAATAGTGCTGTCATACTGTTCTTTGAGTCTACTCAATTTTGTCATCCTCCTCTCTCTTCTTAGTCAATAACTTCGCCAGTGGATTTAGCAACACGTACTTTTTTACCATCGACAAATGTGAAACCTACTCTTGTAGGCTGACCTTTGTGAAGTAACATTACGTTAGAAAGATCGATGGATCCTTCCTGATGAATGATGCCACCAGCCTGGTTCTGCATACTTGGTTTTGTATGTTTTGTAAGCATGTTAACGCCTTCAACAATTACTCTGTTTTTCTTGATATCAACAGAAAGAACTTTACCTTCTTTATCAACATCTTTACCAGCGATAACTCTTACCATATCGTCTTTTTTAATCTTCTGAGCCACGAAAATACCTCCTTATAATACTTCCGGTGCAAGGGAAACGATCTTCATAAATTTCTTTTCACGAAGTTCTCTGGCAACTGGTCCAAAAATACGAGTTCCTTTTGGATTCATATCATCTTTAATGATTACTGCTGCATTTTCGTCGAATCTGATGTAAGATCCGTCTTTACGACGAGCACCTTTAACAGTACGAACAACAACAGCTTTAACTACATCACCTTTTTTAACAACGCCACCTGGTGTTGCGTCTTTAACAGTTGCAACGATGATGTCACCGATGTTTGCATATCTTCTAGTAGAGCCACCCATTACACGGATGCAAAGAAGTTCTTTAGCACCTGTGTTGTCAGCAACTCTAAGTCTTGATTCCTGCTGGATCATAGTCTTATCTCCTTTCGTGCTAACTATTTAGCTCTTTCAATGATTTCAACAAGTCTCCATCTCTTATCTTTGGATAAAGGTCTTGTTTCCATAACTTTTACTCTGTCACCGATTTTGCACTCATTATTTTCATCATGAGCTTTTAATTTATATGTTCTTTTTACAATCTTGTTGTATAAAGGATGTTTTACATTGTCTGTAACGCTTACAACAACTGTTTTATCCATTTTGTCGCTTGTTACGAGACCTACACGTGTCTTTCTAAGGTTTCTTTCCACAACAAATTCCTCCTTCCACGATTACTCAGCGATCTTCTCAGCGATGATGCCCTGAATTCTGGCAATGTTTCTTCTAACTTCTTTGATTCTGCTGGTGTTATCTAACTGATTTGTTGCGTTCTGGAATCTTAAGTTAAATAATTCCTTTTTAGCAGCTACTAATTCATCATTAAGTTCTGCGACGGATTTTGTTCTTAAATCTTCTACATACTTAGTTGTTTTCACTGTATCACCGCCTTCTAATCTTCTAAATCTGCACGAGACATGATTTTACATCTTACAGGCAGTTTGTGCATTGCAAGACGAAGAGCTTCTCTAGCTACTTCTTCGGATACACCTGCAACTTCAAACATAACACGGCCTGGTTTAACTACTGCTACCCAATACTCAAGAGATCCTTTACCGGAACCCATACGAGTTTCAGCTGGTTTTGCTGTAACTGGTTTGTCTGGGAAAATTTTGATCCAAACTTTACCACCACGTTTCATATGACGTGTCATAGCAATACGGGCTGCTTCGATCTGATTGGATCTGATCCAGCATGGATCCTGTGCAACTAAACCGAATTCACCGTAGGAAATTTTATTACCTCTTAAAGCCTTACCAGCCATGGAACCACGGAACTGTTTACGGCGTTTTACTCTTTTAGGCATTAACATTATTTATTTCCCCCTTCCTTAGTTTCCTTTGTAGGAAGTACTTCACCATGGTAGATCCAAACTTTTACACCAACTTTACCGTATGTTGTATCAGCTTCTGCGAAACCATAGTCAATATCTGCTCTAAGTGTCTGAAGAGGAATTGTACCCTCGCTGTAGAACTCTGTACGAGCCATATCTGCTCCACCAAGACGACCGGAAACGGCTGTTTTGATACCAAGAGCACCGTTTCTCATTGTTCTCTGCATGCAGGATTTCATTGCACGACGGAAGGAGATACGGTTTTCAAGCTGCTGAGCGATGTTTTCAGCAACGAGCTGAGCGTCTTTATCTACTTCAAATCTCTTAACTTCTTTGATCTCGATAATGAGTTTTTTGGAAGTAAGTTTTTCAAGTTCTTTCTTTAATGCTTCGATAGCGGATCCACCACGACCAATTACGATACCTGGTTTTGCTGTGTGGATGATAAGCTTCACGCGATCAGAAGCTCTTTCGATTTCTGTTCTGGAAATACCAGCACTGTATAATCTTTTCTTAATATATTTTCTGATTTTATTATCTTCAACAAGATTGTCTGCGAAATCTTTTTCAGCATACCATCTTGAATCCCAATCCTTGATGATTCCAACTCTCAAGCCATGAGGATTAACTTTCTGTCCCATTGTGAACCTCCTTATCTTTCATCCAGAACAACTGTAATGTGGCACTGTCTCTTTTCAATTCTGTAAGCTCTGCCCTGTGCTCTGGCTCTGATTCTCTTCATTGTAGGTCCTTTGTTTGCGAAGCATTCTGCTACGTAAAGGTTTTCTTTGTTGAGTCCGTTGTTGTTTTCTGCATTTGCTACTGCAGATTCAAGTAACTTCTTAACAAGGGAAGAAGCATATCTTGGGTTGTATTCTAAAATACCTAAAGCTGTTGTAACGTCTTTGCCTCTGATGGCATCTAATACGAAGCAAGCTTTAGTAACAGAACATCTTGCATAAGAAAGTTTTGCAGATGGTCTGGTATCTTTGTTCGCATTTCTCTCTCTTTTAATTTGAGATCTATGTCCTTTAGCCATGAATGAAGCCTCCTTTCAGTCTTTCAATTATCTTACTCTGGATTTCTTCTCGTCTTTACCATGTCCTCTGTAGGTTCTGGTAGCCACGAATTCTCCTAATTTGTGTCCAACCATATCTTCTGTAACGTATACAGGCACGTGACGTCTTCCGTCATGTACTGCGAATGTGTGGCCAACGAAATCAGGGAAAATTGTGGAGCGGCGTGACCATGTTTTAATAACACTCTTATCGCCGGACTGATTCATCGCGTCAACTTTTTTTAATAAACTTTTATCAGCAAATGGTCCTTTTTTAAGTGAACGAGCCATGTGTTTCCCTCCTTAATTATTTAACGTTCTTTCCGTCTCTTGTTCTAACGATTAACTTGTTAGACTGTTTGTTTTTCTTTCTTGTCTTTAAGCCGAGTGCAGGTTTACCCCATGGTGTGGATGGTCCGGAACGACCGATTGGAGCTCTACCTTCACCACCACCGTGTGGATGGTCGTTAGGGTTCATAACGGAACCGCGAACTGTAGGGCGGATACCCATGTGACGTTTACGTCCAGCTTTACCAATGTTGATAAGGTTGTGATCAATGTTACCAACCTGACCGATTGTTGCACGGCACATAATTGGAACCATTCTCATTTCGCCGGATGGAAGTCTTAATGTTGCATATTTACCTTCTTTAGCAAGAAGCTGTGCAGAGTTACCTGCGGAACGAACGAGCTGAGCTCCTCTTCCTACGTAAAGCTCTACGTTGTGAACTTCTGTACCTACTGGGATGTTAGCAAGTGGTAAGCAGTTACCAACCTGTACATCAGCTTCAGGTCCGTTCATGATCTTTGCACCAACTGTTAATTTGTTAGGAGCAATGATGTAAGATTTTACGCCGTCTGCGTAGCAGATTAATGCGATATTAGCTGTTCTGTTTGGATCGTATTCAATTGCAACAACTGTAGCTGGGATGCCATCTTTTGTTCTCTTGAAGTCGATCATTCTGTATTTTTTACGAACACCGCCACCACGATGTCTTACTGTGATTTTACCCTGGTTGTTACGACCGGAATTCTTTTTTAAAGAATATGTTAAAGACTTCTCAGGAGTTGTCTTTGTGATTTCTGCGAAATCGGATCCAGTCATATGTCTTCTGGAAGGTGTATATGGATTATATGTTTTAATTCCCATTACCTTTACTCCTTTCGTTTCCGAATATTTAATGTCACGCTTTTATGCGTATAAAATCAATTTATGTCTAATTCTTACAGACCTTCAAAAATCTGGATGTCTGCGCTGTCTTCTGTTAACTTAACGATAGCTTTTTTCTTTGCAGCTGTCTTTCCATAAACCATACCACGGCGTTTGTTTTTGCCTAAGCAGTTCATAGTGTTAACTTTTGCAACTTTTGTTCCTTCGAACATTTTCTCAACTGCTTCTTTGATCTGAGATTTTGTTGCATCTGGATTTACATAGAATGTATATTTCTTTTCTGCCATAGCAGTCATACTTTTTTCTGTAACGACTGGTTTTAAAATGACGTCATAATATTTTAAATCTGCCATTATGCGTATACCTCCTCAATCGTTGCAACTGCTTCTTTTGTAACTACCATTGTATCGAATTTAAGAATATCGTATACATTGATTGTGTTTGTAGTAGCAGTTTTTACTTTTGGTAAGTTGTTTGCGGATTTAACTACCATTGTATCTACATCTTTTGTTACGATGAGAGCTTTTTCAACTTTTAAGCTATCTAAAACTGCTTTGATCGCTTTTGTTTTGATTTCTGCTAATTTTAATTCGTCAAGAACGATGAATTTGCTTTCGCTAACTTTTGCGGAAAGTACAGATTTGATAGCTGCACGTTTTTCTTTCTTGTTAACTTTTACAGAGTAATCTCTTGGAGTTGGTGCAAATACAACACCACCGTGTGTCCACTGTGGAGCACGTGTTGAACCCTGTCTTGCGTGGCCAGTACCTTTCTGACGATAAGGTTTCTTTCCTCCACCTCTAACTTCTGCGCGAGTTTTAGCTTTCTGAGTTCCCTGACGTTTATTTGCAAGCTGTGCTACTACAGCCTGGTGAATTAAATGTTCATTTACAGGCACTGCAAAGATAGAATCGCTTAATTCGATTGTGCTAACCTGAGCACCTTCCATATTATAAACAGCTACTGTTGCCATTCTTAAGTCCTCCTTTCCTCTACAGCCTAAGCCTTAACTGTTGTCTTTAATGCTACTAAAGATTTCTTAGGTCCTGGTACGGAACCTTTTACTAAAATAACATTGTTTTCTTTATCTATTCTAACGATTTCAAGATTCTGGATTGTAACCTGAACGGATCCCATGTGACCAGGCATCTTCTTACCTTTCATTACTTTGGAAGGATCGGAAGCCATACCGTTGGAACCTGCATGACGGTGATATTTGGAACCGTGTGTTTTAGGACCTTCGCTCTGTCCATGTCTCTTGATTGCGCCCTGGTAACCTTTACCTTTGGAAATAGCAGTTGCATCAATTTTATCACCAGCTTCGAATACGTCGCATGTGATTTCCTGTCCTAATGTGTAGGATTCTGCATCGTCTAACTTGAATTCTCTTACGAATCTCTTAATACCTGCGCCTGCTTTTGCAAAGTGACCTTTCATTGGTTTTGTGGATAATTTTTCTCTCATATCCTGGAAACCAACCTGTACAGCACTGTAACCATCATTTTCCATGGTTTTAACCTGTGTAACTACACATGGGCCAGCCTGTAATACTGTAACCGGAATTAATTCTCCATCTTCTGCGAAGATCTGAGTCATGCCGATTTTTGTTGCTAAAATAGCTTTCTTCATTTTTTCTTCCTCCTAGTTTTCTACAGCGGATTACTCAGATTCCTAAAATCAACCCTGAATCTGTGTAATCATTCTAGTCTACAGCGGATTGCCCTTTCGGGTAATCATGTCAGCCATAGGACATTATTTGCTCAGAAGTAAATATTCTTCTGATTATTTTGTTTTCATCTTGATGTCGATGTAAACACCTGCTGGCATATCTAATCTAGATAATGCGTCAACTGTTTTCTGAGTTGGTGTAATGATATCAATTAATCTTTTGTGTGTTCTCTGTTCGAACTGTTCTCTGGAATCTTTGTATTTGTGAACCGCTCTAAGAATAGTTACTACCTCTTTCTTAGTTGGCATTGGAACAGGTCCGCTCACCTTAGATCCAGTTTTCTTTACAGTTTCAATGATGCTCTTAGCTGCTGCATCGATTAATTGATGATCGTACGCTTTTAACGTAATTCTCATGATCTGACTTGCCATAAAAAAAGTCGCCTCCTTTTCGCACTTAATACCAGTACGACAAGCGGTGACTGTACACTCCTCCGTGTGTATCCTGTTAGATACCACACTGCGTCTCTACGCGTAATTGTAGATTGTATGTTTGCACAGTGACTTGTCGCCAGTTTCCTTAACTTGACATTCGCTCCACGGAAAACCTACCCGAAATCTGTCTGGGTAGCAACCTCACGCTTCTCAGCTATCATGTCACACAACATCTACTATTATACATGAATTCCAATTTTTATCAAGTAAAATTTTCAACAAAAAATAATAGATGCGTATCCTTTTCTTAGATACTTTACCCAACACCATTTATGATACACTCGGCCGCGTTGTTAGTCAAGCATTTTTTTAGGGGAAATAGCCTAAAATCAGCTATTCCCCCTTGATTTTATATGCGTATTCTATTATTTTAAATTGCTTCTTTAAACCATCTGAAACAGTCACTTCATTTTGATCATTAATGAAGACTGCTTCCGCTCCATACTCTTTCACCAGTTCCATTCCTTTTTCTTCTCCAAGAATAAAACATGCTGTGGAAAGACCATCAGATAAAAGTCCATTGTCACAGACAATCGTTACAGAACGAAGGCCACTTCTGGATGGATATCCCGTAGAAGGATCTAAAATATGATGATAACGAACACCATCTTGTTCAAAGTATTTCTCATAGTCTCCGGATGTAGAAATGAATTTCTCTCCACTAATGGAAATCACACCCATTGGAGCTCCATCCTCTCCATCAGGATCTTGAACAGCCACATTCCAATCACTTCCATCTGGCTTGTCTCCATAAACAAGAATACTTCCGCCGATGGCAACCACTGCCCCTGATATAGGAAGCTCTTTTAGCCTTTCTTCTACCTCATCACAGCCGATTCCTTTTCCAACCGCTCCAAGATCCAGCGTACTTCCATCTTCCATGGTAATAGTATTTTCTTCTATATTAATATGTTGATATCCAATTTGTTTCATACAGGCATCAATGTCTTCCTGTGGAGGTACCACCGGATTCTCACCTTCGACATTCCACAGCCTTGTCAGATTTCCAATGGTGGGATCAAAAGCCCCGCCACTTTTCTCAGAAAGGGTAACACTGTCTCTGGTCCAGGAAGCAAAATCTTTATCCATCTCTACAGGATTGCCTTTTTGACATTCTGTATTGATCTTGGAAGCCATACTATCCTCAATACGCCAGGACAGTTCTTTCTTTTCCAGATCTTCCAACAATGTTTTGATTTCTGCAGTAGCATCCTTTTCCCCATAAAGTGTCACACTAAGCACCGTATCCATGACAAAATCTGTCATGGAATATTTCTCCGTGTTTTTTGTATTTGCAAGGGATAATCCAGATTGATTTTTCGATGCAGCACATCCTGAGAGAAACAGAATAAGGAAACAAATTATCCCCTGTAAGAAGTATTTCTTCTTATATAAATGTCTCATTTTCATCTTCACCTATTTCGTAATATTGCCAAATTCCTGTTTTAATACCGGATGGATTCTTGTGGTAAGCCAGCCACTTAAAAGACCAACAAAGATTCCTGCAGTAAGACCAGATAAAATAAGAATTGGAAGATAATAAATCAAAGACTTTGTCTCCAACACAACCATCGCCACCAAAATCTGACCCACGTTATGAAAAACGCCACCCATAACACTGACTCCAACCGAATGGAACAGTTTTGTTTTTTTCAAAAGAATCATAACAAGGATACTGAAAACAGCACCGGCTGCACTATAAACCATGGCAAAACCGCTTCCAAACAGCAACCCGCTCAAAAGGATTCTCGCTGCACTAATCCATACTGCTTCTTTCCATCCTACACAGTACAAAAGTACCATGGTTACAATGTTGGCCAGACCAATCTTCACACCTGGTACTCCTAAATTAATAGGAATCAGACGCTCCACATAACCAGCCACCAATGCCAGTGCAAGAAAAAGTCCCATAAAAGCTACTTTTTTTGTTTTCATTTTTTCTCCCATCTTCCTGAGGCACCACATGGTAAAACAAGACCGTTGGCAGAAACAGGTAAGCCGATTTCTTCTGCCTGAACTTTTCCTCCGTGCTTCTTCTCGACAACACTGCCAAGCATATAAGCAAGCACTGCCGGCTGTAATCCTGTTGTGTAGGAATTGATCAGGAAAAATAATGGGTCATCACTGAGCAACTGTTCGCAAAGCTGAACCAAAGGATAAATCTTTTCCTCAATTTTCCAAATCTCTCCTTTTGGTCCTCGTCCATAAGAAGGTGGATCCATAATAATTCCGTCGTAATGATTGCCTCTGCGAATCTCTCGTTCTACAAATTTTACACAGTCATCTACCAGCCAGCGAATTGGCTTGTCTCCAAGGCCGGAAACTACTGCATTTTCTTTTGCCCAGGATACCATTCCCTTCGATGCATCTACATGAGTTACCGATGCACCTGCCTCCGCCGCTGCAAGAGTTGCTCCGCCTGTATAGGCGAAAAGATTAAGAACCTTTACCGGGCGACCCGCTTTACGAATCTTATCAGAAAACCAATCCCAGTTTACTGCCTGTTCCGGGAACAAACCAGTATGTTTAAAACTAAATGGTTTTAAACGGAATGTCAGATTCTTGTAGTGGATATCCCACTGTTCTGGAAGATCGAAAAATTCCCATTCACCACCACCTTTTTTACTGCGGTGATAATGTGCATTTAATTTTCTCCATCTTTTATCTTCTTTCTTTGTCTGCCAGATTACCTGAGGATCTGGACGAAGGAGAGTATATTTTCCCCATCGTTCGAGTTTTTCCCCATCCGTGCA
This sequence comes from Eubacteriales bacterium, assembly GCA_030531555.1. GTDB lineage: Bacteria > Bacillota > Clostridia > Lachnospirales > Lachnospiraceae > Anaerobutyricum. The sequence continues at coordinate 20,026 of JAUNNI010000006.1, forward strand.
ATCAATTACTTCATAATCTTTCCATTGATCTGCTAACCACATATTCTTAAAACTCCTTCTATCATTCATCTATCATAATCGTCTTCAGATACTATATTTTCAGTCCGACATATGCCTTAGATGCCGGACTTCATCATAACACAGGTTATAAACTCTGACAAGAAAAGCCATCTATTATTTGTTATTTCAAAAAGTTTTTTCGAAGGAAAGCTGGTCGAATGCCCAATCGAACTTTCCATTTTTGCTTCCAGGTCAAATTACCATAGAAATATCGATATTCATCTTGAAGAAAATCCTGTGCGGCTTCTGTCTCACTCCAGTCAATTCCTTTTTTACGATAGATTGCTTTCTGTTTTAAAAGCCCCACCTGATGCAAAGTCTTTGTACTGACGGTTGGATGGTATTTTTTCCACCGTTGTTCCCACGCGGCAGTACGGTTATCCACTTCCATGGCTGCTTTTTCCACCGGATCCATCTCCAACTCATATAAAAGCCAGGTACAATACTGATACCACATGATAATGCATCGTTCTGGGGAAATACTTTCCGTCGCCCAACGTTTTATTCTCATTTCCTTAAAACGTAAGAATAACAAAACAATCAAAAATGGAATAAACAAAACGAAAATAATCTTAAAGAAAAGAGAAATGTAACGGATGTCTTCCTCCACATATGCCGATTCTCCTTTTCGTCGATTCATCATTTTTTTCTTATTTTCCTCTTCCGATCCATTTCCTCCTTTCGAGGAGGATCCTTTTCCATTTGTGCTGGTCTGTGACTGAGTCGTTTCTTCTTTCTCCTGTTGACTATTTTTTTCGTATTTCGGATTTGTCTGTGACTCGATTTTATCTTTTCCTTTCGGATCCAGTGTCTTATCTTCTTTTTCCGTATTGATTGCATCGTTATCTTCCTTTAAATAGGAAGGCATTCTCTGCTCATAAGACTCCATCACTTCCACCGGAATCCACCCAACACCAGCCACATAGATTTCTGGCCAGGCATGGAATGCTTGTTCTGAGATCAGTGAGGTATCTTCCACCAGATATCCTTCCACATATCTTGCAGGAATTCCATAATAGCGGAACAAAATTACCGCAGCACTGGCATAATGAATATCATAACCTCTGGCATCTTCTCCCTCGAAAAACCAGCTGGCAAAATCCTTTCCATCCGGAATCTCCCCAGGATTCTCATCATATGTCACATGATCCTTCAGCCATCTTCTTATCCTTTTCACAACAGCTACCGTATCATAAGAACCATTCATACTACTTCCTCCAAGAACCATGCGAAGGGATTCTTTTACTTCTCTTGGAAGAATAAGACAGGTACGATTGACATACTCTGCATATGCATTATATTCCGGAGAATTCGTTTTTTGGGTTCCTGTAATCTTTTGATTCAAGATAGAGCTATTACGTTTTATTCGATAATTTTTCTTGCCGAAAACTCCCGTTGCCAGCAATGCCTCACCGGAAGTTGAAGTAGCGAGGCCTTCTTTTTCCAACTGTTTGATACTTGTTGTCAGCTCATAAGGAAGATAGAGGTATTTTCGATTGGTATTTCGATTATGAATCTCAATCACAGACTCCGTATCGTTTCCCTTTTTTTCCTTTGAATCCATTTCTGCCAATTGATTCCATCCAGAGCAACCTTTATCATGAAACAAATTTAAGAATTCATTGCTTCCTCCAATAATGCCTGTTTCAAAATCATCAAGAGCCTGAGCCTCTCTTTTCCAGCTGCTATCTGCATAGATTGTTCCGACAAAGCCTTTTAAATAATAATAGCCGGAATTAACCCCATCAATGGAAATCTGAATTTCATTGCCCAATTCACGTTTCGTGGCTCTTCGAAGATCCCCTTCTGGAAATGTCTCATGATCTTCATGATAACGAAATGCATTCCAGGTCCGATTCCAACCATTCCCCTTTTCATTTCCTGTAATTATCCCAAGGATTATAACAAGAAATAAGATTGGTAAAATCGTCACCAAATACGATCGCATACTTGTGAATACAATACTGATCAAAATAAAAAGGAATGCCAAAAACCAAATATAACTATCATTTTGACCATAACGTAATTCCATCAGGAATAAAAGAATACTCAAAACAGGCAAGACAATACGCGGTCTTTCATATGCATGACGAAAAACCAAAATCATTATCATGGCCAAAAGAATCAGAAAAAGGTTCTTTCCCAGAAGAGAATCCACATCGTTCCCTTGATAAAATAACAAAATACCTTTTCGCGACATAGTTTTCGCCGCATCATGAAAATGTCCCTGAATTCCATGTATGGAAAACGGCATCGCCATAACAAGTAAGCTAAAAATGATGAGAATCAAATGAATCATTCGCTGTTTGCTCTTCTCTGTTCTCATAAACAAATAATGGATCGCAGCCGACAATATTAAAATTGTGATAAAAACAGTTGCTCTCGAATAGTTCAATCCAAAGATGCTGCCCATCCATCCAAGAATACTGCAAACGCCCATGCCAGAGAAAAGAACCTTTCGGCTTTCTTCGAAAAGATCAATCTCATCTTTCCATTTTTGCACGCGAAAAGAACGGTATTTATTTGAAATCAAATTATTATTTTCTACCTTCATTCCACAACCTCACTCCTGCTGTCACGCGTTCTACATAATCATAGCCATCCTCACTGTAGAATCCATAAACTTCTGTTTCATCATGGCTCATGTAATAAATCCAGGTATCCAGATGATCCGCTTCCACGTTCTCCCAAAATTCAACACGGAAGAGAGATTCCATCTGTTCTTCCAACATAACCATGTTTTCTACCCGATACTCTTCCATGCTTTCCCCTGCACTTTTCCAGCATAAAATATGAGGATATCCATGAGATAAAAGTGCCATGGAAAATGAAAAATAATCCTCAATAATCTGGTCAATTCGTGACGGATCAAGATCTGGCAACCCTGTCTCCAAATATAATCTTGGTTCTCTTCCGGAAGGAATTCCCAATTCTTTGACCATCATCTCGCCAGTTTTACCAGTCAGTTTCCAGTGAATATATTTCATGGAATCTCCATCTCGATATGGACGAATTCCCTGATACATACCAGGATCAAAACCATATCTGGCATCTCTGATTTCATCCCCCTCGGGATCCAATCGCCCAAGGTCCATGAAATTCATATGAATATCCCTGGTATCTGGCATGATCATCAATTGTTTTTTTAAAGAGGACAAAATGGTCTTCTTCCACATGCCAAAAAGGCCATAGATTTCTGCTTCCTCCAAGATAATTTCCATCAGACCCACATATGGCAGATCTAGATAAAATGCTGCAATTCCTTCTTCATTTCCCATCAGAGTAATATCCATGGTAATGGTATCTTCCTGTTTATAATAAAGACTTTTAAAACGAATTCTTGCCTTACCATGAAAAATCGGAAGTTTTCCATCTTGCACAATATGAAGATAACCAGTGATTCTCTTTCCTTTTGCACAAGTTGTCGGTAGCTCCAAAGAACATGGCAAAGTCGTCGGCAGCATTTTAAAATATACAAATGCAATGATATGGATTCCAAACCAGAAGAATAGAAAAAGAAACAGAACTCTTCCACTATAATAGGAAGACATCAGGATTCCTGCCAAAAATAATAAAATGGCACTTATTCTTCGCTTCTTCATTCCTTGCCTCTTCTTCTGCTTCTAACATCCGGCACACTAACGGACGCAACAATCTCTTTCATAATTTCAGCAACAATATTTTCATTGAGTCTGGCTCTAGGCTTTAACAAAAGTCTATGTCCAAATACATCAGCCACAACCGCCTGTACATCTTCCGGAATCACATAATCTCTTCCAGAAAGGTAAGCACCTGCTTTGGCCATTCGGCAAAGGGCCAAAGATCCACGTGGGCTGACTCCCACTTCTACCATCTCGTGTTCTCTGGTTGCCGCTGCAAGCATGGCAATATACTGATATACTAAAGGAGAAATCTCCACTTCCTGAATCTCATTTCGAACCTGAATCAATTCCTTTCCTGTCAATACTGTTTTTACAGAATCCAAAGGATTATTGAGACCTCTGTCCTGCATTAAAGCAATTTCTTCTTCTAAATCCGGATATCCCATAGTAAGCATAACCATAAAACGGTCCAGCTGTGACTGTGGTAATGTTTGGGTGCCAGCAGAACCAGTCGGATTCTGGGTTGCGATCACAAAAAATGGTTCTGGCAATTTATGGGTATGACCATCTACTGTAACATTTCCTTCTTCCATCGCTTCCAAAAGCGCAGACTGAGTTCGGCTTGAAGTACGATTCAACTCATCTGCCAAAAGAATCTGGGTAATAACAGAACCTTCCTTATATTCAAAACACCCTTCTTCCTTATTATAATAATAAAAGCCTACAATATCGGATGGCATAACGTCTGGTGTCAGCTGAATTCGCTTATAATCAAGCCCTAACGCTTTCGAAAAAGCAAGCGCCATGGTGGTCTTTCCTACACCGGGAACATCTTCAAGCAATACATGTCCATCGGATAATAATGCCATCAATACCTTTCTTGTTACAATTTCTTTTCCAATAATTACCTTATTGACTTCATTTAATACTTCTTTTACATGTTGATTCATAGGTTACCTCCTTATGTCAGAGCCAAAAGCAATTTCGAAGCAATCTCCTGAACACGCTCCATCTTAATGGATGAATAATTCATAACATAAGTATTGTCGAAATGTTTTTTCTCTCCCTGATAGTATTGTGAGATTGGAACAAGTTTAATTCCTTTTTTCTTCACATCTGCTATCATGTCTTCCTCTTTTTTTTCTGTATGGATCTTCATCAGAAAATGAACACCTGCATCCTCCTCTGTAATCGTAATCCGCTCCCCTAATGGCTTCTCACGAAATGCTTCCATAATGCGGTCTCTTTTATTCTGATAATAATTGCGAAGTCGATTTAAATGTTTTTCAAAACTGCCGTTTTCCATAAATCTGGCAAGAATATATTGTTCAAAATTTGATACGGTACAAGAATAAAACCCTAAATTTTCATAAAATTTTCGAAGCAAGGGTTCTGGTAAAACCATATAGCTGATTCGAACCGTGGAACACAAGGTCTTTGTAAATGTATTAATATAAATCACCTGATCGGAGACATCGATACTCTGCAGAGTTGGAATCGGTTTTCCAGTCAATCGCAACTCACTATCGTAGTCATCTTCAATGATATATCTTCCTTCTTTTCTAGAAGCCCAGCCTAGAAGTTCATAGCGCCGACTAATTGGCATGACAATTCCTGTTGGAAAATGATGAGAAGGAGAAATGTGGATAACATCTACCTCTTTTTCTTCCAGTTTCTGAGCAGAAACACCATCCTGATCCACATCAATATAACAATAGGGTGCATTCATCTGTTCAAATATTTTAGCAATTTTATGATATCCAGGATTCTCCACTCCATAGATTACCTGTCGTCCCAAAAGCTGAACCAAAAGACCATAAAGATAGTCTGTTCCCGCACCGACCACAATCTGCTCAGCCTTCACCTGCATTCCACGAAACTGTTTCAGATATTTTACGATGGCTTCTCGAAGTTCCATGATACCCGCACCGGGAGCATTGGTCATCAATTGTTCCTGATTACCATTCATCACCTCTCGCATGGTTTTCGACCAGATTGAAAAAGGAAAAACATCTGTATCCGTCTGATTGTTGGAAAAATCTGCAAAATATTCTTTCTCTTCCTGATCCATGGAAATCAATTTGGTCTGTGTATCTTCCTCCATGTCTTCTTCTTCTGAAATCATATTGTTCATATAAATCTCTTTTAATTCACAGACATAAAATCCCTTTTTGGGAATCGAATATATGTATCCTTCTGCCATAAGCTGTCCATAAGCATTTTCCACCGTAATGACACTTATTCCCAAATTTTTTGCAAAAATCCGTTTGGATGGCAGTTTTGTTCCCGCACTTAAAACTCCATGAAGAATATCATCTTTAATGCATCGATAAAGGTATTCATACATGGAATCACTGCCAATCTCCGTAAAATTATATGTAAGCATTCCTATTCCTCGTTATCTGACTTTATAGAAAGTATTCATTTTTTCTATTTTACTATAGTCACGTTACAAGTATATAGAAAATGAATTCAATTGTAAAGAAAAACAAGGCGCCTTCAGAATTGATTTCCCATCATGGCTGTCAGGAAATCATTGCTAAAGACGCCTTCAATTCTTCTTCATTATTCAATTATAAGTATTCTTCGCCTTTTTTGATGATACCGATTCCAATGGCATGTGGACCAGTATGCACCGCGATGGTTGCTCCAATCTGTGTTTTCAGAACATGATCACTCCAGCCATGTTCGATGATTTCAGCTTTCACTTTTTCATAGAAAGCAGAACCTTCTTCCACATCATAGCCAAAACCTACTGCAAATTCATATTTCTTTGGATCTTCACCGGAATCTTTAAAATGATTTTGCATCAGTTCAATAACCTTATTCATGGTTTTCTTACGACTTCTGCCGATTCCAGATGGTGTAATCTCCCCATCGATTAATGTGATCAATGGTTTTAAAGATAAAGCGCTGCTGGCAACACCAGCAAGACGTCCAATTCGTCCACCATGCTGAAGATAATCTGTATTGCCAACCGTAAAGAAAATACGATTAGTTTTCTTCATATCCTCTAAGATGCGAACACATTCTTCATAGGAAACACCTTTCTGCTGAAGCTTTCCAGCCTCAATTACCATCAATGCCTGGGATACGGTTGCAGCCTCAGAGTTGATAACTGTAATTTGTGCATCCGGATAATCATCCAAAACGATGTCTCTTGCATTACATGCACAGTTATAGGAACCACTAAGAGCAGGAGTGAAGCAGATACAAAGAACTGCCATTCCCTGTTCATGATATTCTTCAAAAGCATCAATATAATCCTGCATAGATGGCAGAGAGGTTTTAGGGTATACATCCGGTTCTTCCACCATCCGCTGATAAACCTGGCGGATGCCGATTTCCTCAATTTCTTTATAATAATTCTCCGCATCAAAGGATACGTAGAACGGAATGATTCGAAGCTGATACTGATCAATTATATCCTGTGTTAAATCACAACAGCCATCACTTATAATCTGGTATTTCATAGTCGTTCTCCTGTCTGATATGTATATATTATATATAAATCTATGTTTTATATGATGTAGTTTTCATCTCTATATTTTAAATGTTATAAAACTAAATGTCAACATATCGGACAAGATAGGTTCTAAGGAATTATTCTACAGATTTTACTTCATAACCTGCATCAACAACTGCTTTTGCAAGAGCATCTTTGCTGATGGATTCTGGAGCTTCAACAGTAGCTGTACCAGCTTCAAGATTAACGTCAGCTGTAGCACCTTCAAATGCTTCTAAAGCTTCTTTTACGTGTTTTACACACATTTTACACATCATACCTTCGATTTTTAATGTAGTTGTCATCATGTTTCCTCCTTGAATTTCATTTGTATTTTCATTTTTATTATCAAGCATCTCCTCTGTGAGGATTGGTGCCTTTGATCGATATTTTCCATCCTTCTTTAAACTTCTCACATCAAAAAGATTCAATCTCAATGCGTTGGATACGACGCAGAAGCTAGATAAACTCATGGCTGCTGCACCGAACATCGGATTCAACAAAATGCCCAGAGAATAATAGAGACCTGCGGCCAGTGGAATACCGAGCACATTGTAGAAGAATGCCCAGAAAAGATTCTCATGGATATTTCGTATAACCTGTCTGGAAAGACGGATTGCTGCAGATACATCCATAAGGGAGGATTTCATCAATACAATATCCGCCGCATCAATGGCGATGTCAGAACCAGCTCCAATTGCGATTCCAACATCCGCTCTGGTAAGCGCAGGAGCATCGTTGATTCCATCACCAACCATGGCAGTTTTTCCCTTTTCACAAAGTTCGCGAACATACTGTTCTTTCTGATCTGGAAGAACATCGGAAATCACATGATCAATACCGGCCTGTGATGCAATGGCTTTGGCTGTAGCGCGGTTATCTCCCGTGAGAAGGACCACCTGAAGGCCCATCCCTTTCATTTCTTCGATGGCCTGGCGACTGTCTTCCTTAATAGTATCCGCTACGGCAATCATACCCATAAGCTTACCATTCTTAGCAAAATATAATGGAGTTTTTCCCTGAGCAGCCAATGCCTGGCCCTGAGAAATTAAGTTTCCGGCATTTACACCTTCTTTAAGCAACAAAGCCTGATTTCCAGCAATGATACGGTCTTCTCCAATACTAGCACGTAATCCATATCCTGGCAACGCTTCATAAGTAGAAGCTTCAGGACAGGAAATCTGCTGCTCCTTGATATATTCCACGATGGCAGTGGCCAGTGGATGTTCACTTTTTGCTTCCACTGCTCCGGCGAATGTTAATAAATCATTTTCTGTAATTCCTGCCACAGGAACAATATCTGTCACTGCAGGAGTGCCCTTGGTTACCGTTCCGGTTTTATCTAAAATAACATAATCGATGTGACCCGCAGTTTCCAAAGCAAGAGCTGTTTTGTAAAGCACACCATTTTTTGCGCCCATACCATTTCCCACCATGATGGCAACTGGTGTTGCAAGGCCAAGGGCACATGGACAGCTGATTACCAGTACACTGATGGCTCTGGCAACGGCAAATCCAAGTTCCTTGCCTAAGGCAATCCAAATAATTCCGGTAATCAAAGCAATTGTCAAAACGCAAGGAACGAAAACTCCTGATACTTTATCGGCGATCTTCGCAAGAGGTGCCTTCGTTGCAGAGGCATCCTCCACCATACGGATAATCTGCTGGATTGTAGTATCCTCTCCAACACGAGTGGCTTCACAAACAATATAACCGGAAAGGTTCATGGTACCGGAAGAAACCTTATGACCTACTTCTTTATCTACCGGAAGACTTTCTCCGGTAAGTGCCGCTTCATTGATGGAAGTCTGCCCTTCTTTCACGAGACCATCCACTGGAATATTCTCACCAGGACGTACCACAAAGAGATCTCCAACCTTCACATCTTCCACAGTTACGGTCTCCTCCACACCATTTACTAATAAAACGGCTGTTTTCGGAGCCAGATCCATAAGACCCTTGATCGCATCGGTTGTTTTTCCCTTAGAATGCGCCTCCAACATCTTACCAACGGTAATTAAGGTAAGGATCATGGCTGCAGATTCAAAATAATAGTCATGGATCATCACTTCTGACACTGCAGTTCCTGCCTGAAATGCCTTGGCACAGTGAACAAATAATACTCCCGTACTGTATACGAAAGCAGATACTGAACCCATGGCAACCAAAGTGTCCATATTCGGTGCTTTACGCATCAGACTACGGAATCCTCCAATAAAGAATCTTTGGTTTATCACCATAACAATGGCACTGAGTACAAGCTGATAGATTCCAGAAGGAATGGTTCCTCCCATCATGAAATGTGGCATAGGAAAATGGAACATATGCCCCATGGATACATACATCAGTGGTATCAAAACAATCAGGCTTGCAATCAAACGCTTGCGAAGCATCGGTGTTTCATGATCTTCTAACTGCTCTCTTTTACTTTCCATACTTCTTTTACTGGTATTGCTGGTCTCATCTGCTGGAGATGCACCATAACCTGCCTTCGCAATGGCTGCGCAGATGGCATCCGCTGTGGCTGGTGCCTGAAAAGTAGCCTGCATGGAATTGGTCAAAAGGCTGACAGATACTTCTGTTACACCCTCAACCGATTTGGCTGCTTTCTCGACATGCGCACTGCAGGCCGCACAGGTCATCCCTGTTACAGAAAACTTCATTTTTTGTCTCCTCTCTGTTTTATCTTATTGTTCTATAAGTAATAAGTATGTTTTTTCATACTATTTCATCAATTTTTGAAGAGTTGCGACAAGCTCGTCAATAATCTCTTCTTTACCTTCTCGAATATCTCTGGTAACACAGCTTCTCATATGGTTGGCAATCAGTTCCCTGTTAAATGAGTTGATCGCCGCATTGACTGCTGCGGACTGTTGAAGAATATCATTACAATATGCATCATTCTCCAGCATGGCCTCCAATCCACGCACTTGTCCCTGAATACGATGGAGGCGATTAATCATCTTCTTTTTATAAGCGTCCTGTCGAACGGTTCTCTTTTCATCTGATGCCGCATCGGATTCAAAAGTCATATGACATCCACAGCACTTTTTCTCTTCTGCAACTTCCTTTACATCAATATCTACACGAAAATCTCCTGTATCCTTCATGTCTTTCATATTCATTCATCCTTTGTATGATTTCTATTTCAAATATATACTCCCCTACAGTATATGTCAACTGTAATTTTATATACTCCCCCTAAGTATTTTTATGTCATTCTTATGCAAACAAGTATATCCCTACTATAAAAAAGAAAGCTACCGTATAAAAACGATAGCTTTAAAAATCAAAAGATAATACGAAGGATTCCGCTGCAAAGCAGCTTCCATTCATCTGCAAAACATTCGGATTATCATATGATCACATATTCTTTGTATTTCTGAAGATCTTTAAAAAGACAGCTCATGGTAAGCTGCGTTCCCTCTGCCAGATACTCCACATTGGTAACCGATGCATTATCATTGAAATAAGATACAAGGGCTCCCTCTGTATATGGAATCAACATAGTACACTGTACATAATCCTGGAAGATTTCTTTACAGATGACTTCCACCAGAAGATCCAGACCGATTTCTTTTCCTGCTGCCATATGAATGCAGCCATTTCCTGCCTTAGGAATATCCTCCACAATGCCATCGCATTTGTTGAAAACATGAATGCATGGTATATCTTCTGCGCCAAGTTCTTTTAATGTCTCTCTGGTGACTGCCATGTGGTCTTTATAATGAGGGTCCGAATAATCCACAACTTCCAAAAGAAGATCCGCATATTTTACTTCTTCCAAAGTGGAATGAAAGGCTTGTACCAGATTATGCGGCAATTTATTGATAAAACCAACCGTATCGGAAAGAAGGAATTCCTTCTTGTCCGGAAGGGCAATCTTACGAACTGTAGTATCCAGTGTAGCAAAGAGCATATTTTGGGCAAATACCATCTTACCTTCATCTGCTTCGTATTTTTTCAAAAGCGCATTCATGATGGTGGATTTTCCTGCATTGGTATAACCCACAAGTGCTACCTGTGGAACACCTTGAGAAACACGACGTTTTCTCTGCGTTTCACGGTGTAATTCGATTTCTTTCAGCTCTTTTTTCAGTTCAGATATACGATTGCGAATGCGTCGTTTATCCAATTCCAGTTTTTTCTCACCGGCACCTTTATTGCTAAGACCGCCACTGCCACCACCCTGACGGGAAAGTACCTGTCCAAGGCCTGTCAGTCTTGGAAGTTCGTACTGAAGGCGTGCTGTCTCAACCTGAATCATGGCTTCCTTGGTTTTTGCACGGGAAGAGAAAATCTGAAGAATCAGATGGGTACGGTCAATGATCGGACGCTCAATGATCTCGTTGAGATTACGCAACTGCATTGGAGAAAGGGTATTATCAAAAATAACCATATCCGCTTCCAACATATGTGCAACAGCCTTAATCTCGTCCACCTTGCCAGTTCCAACATAAACACCCGTATTGACACGGTCCAGATTCTGGCGTTCCACACCCACGACTTCCATATTGCAAGCTTCTGCAAGGGCCGCCAGTTCTTCTAAATCCCTCTCAAAATCCGGATCATTATTCAAATTAACTCCCACAAGCAATACTTTTGTTAATTCACTCATGTTTCTCTCCCTGTAAATATTTTTTCAGATAAATACCGGTATAAGATTCCGGCACCTCAATAATCTCCTCTGGGGTTCCGGCAGCAATCACCTGCCCGCCGCCTTCGCCGCCTTCCGGTCCCATATCAATAATATAATCCGCTGTTTTGATCACTTCCAGATTATGTTCGATGACAACCACCGTGTTGCCACCTTCTTTCAAACGTTGCAAAATATTCTGTAATTTATCCACATCGGCAAAGTGCAGACCAGTAGTAGGCTCATCCAGAACATAAATGGTCTTTCCCGTGCTCTGACGGCTTAATTCTGTGGCCAGTTTTACACGCTGTGCCTCACCACCGGAAAGTGTGGTGGAAGGCTGACCTAATTTAATATAAGAAAGACCCACATCATTTAAAGTACGGATTTTACGATGGATCGAAGGTACACTGCTGAAGAAATCGCAGGCTTCCTCCACAGTCATATCTAAAACTTCAAAAATATTCTTTCCTTTATATTTTACTTCCAAAGTCTCACGATTGTAGCGTTTTCCTCCACAAACCTCACAAGGAACGTATACATCTGGAAGGAAATGCATCTCAATCTTAATAATACCATCCCCGGCACAGGCTTCGCAACGTCCACCTTTCTTATTAAAACTGAATCTTCCTTTATCATAACCACGCATTTTGGCATCTTTGGTCATGGCAAATAATTCTCGAATATGATCAAAAACTCCTGTGTATGTTGCCGGGTTAGATCTTGGAGTTCTTCCAATTGGAGACTGGTCAATATCAATGATCTTATCTAACTGTTCCAAGCCGGTAATCTTCTTGTGAGCCCCAGGCTTAATTCTGGCACGGTTTAAAACACAAGCCAGCTTTTTATACAAAATCTCATTGATCAAAGAGCTCTTACCCGATCCAGAAACTCCGGTAATACAAGTCATAACGCCCAGCGGAATCTTAACATCCACATTGTTTAGATTGTTTTCTTTTGCTCCTTGAATCTCAATCCATCCCGTTGCTTCTTTTCGGCTTTCCGGCACCGGAATCTTTTTGCGGCCACTGAGGTAGTCTCCTGTCAGAGATGCCGGATTCTTCATCAGATCCTGGGCCGTTCCACAGGCAACCACTTGTCCACCTTCGGAACCGGCAAATGGACCGATATCCACAATATAGTCTGCCGCCAGCATGGTATCCTCATCATGTTCCACCACAATCAGAGAATTGCCCAGATCACGCAGACGTTTCAAGGCTTTGATCAATTTATCATTATCCCTCTGATGGAGCCCAATACTAGGTTCATCTAAAATATAAGCCACACCAACCAGACCGGAACCAATCTGAGTTGCCAGTCGGATACGCTGGGATTCTCCTCCAGAAAGAGTTGCTGTCGCCTGGGATAATTTCAGATAATCAAGACCAACTTCATTGAGGAAGCCAACTCTTGCCTTAATTTCACGCAAAATCTGTCTGCCAATGAGAAGCTGTCTTTCCGTCAGCTGTAAAGTATCCAGGTAGGATAATAAGCTACGCATGGAAAGACTGGTCAATTCATAAATATTATACTCCCCTACAGTAACCGCAAGAGATTCTGGTTTCAGTCTCTGCCCATTACATCCAATACAAGGGGTAACTGTCATGAATTCTTCATATTCTGCTTTCATTCGTTCGGAATGATTCTCGCGGTAACGTCTCTGAACATTACGAATCAGACCTTCAAAAGCAACATCGTAGATACCTTCTCCACGACGTCCTTTATAATAAACCTTCACTTCTCTGCCATCGGTACCATAAAGAATCATATTTTGCACATTTTCCGGCAAATCTTCAAATGGAGTGGATAAATCAAATTCATACTCTTTTGCCAGAGCATCCAGAATGGCCCTGGAATAACTTCCTTTTTCCGTGCAGGATTGCCAGCCAAGCACCGTAATGGCACCATCTGCAATACTAAGGCTGCGGTCCGGAATCATCAAATCCACGTCAAACTCCATGCGGAAGCCCAAACCGGAACAGATCGGACATGCACCAAATGGGTTGTTGAAGGAAAAGCTTCTTGGCTCAATCTCACTGATGCTGATGCCACAATCCGGGCAGGAAAAACTTTGACTGAAGTAAATCGGCTCGCCACCGATAACATCAACGATCAAAAGACCTCCCGAAAGACCCATAACCGTCTCCACTGAGTCTGTCAAACGCTGTTCCATGCCTTCCTTCACCACAAGACGATCCACAACAATCTCAATATCATGCTTTTTATTCTTATCTAAATGAATCTCTTCGGACAATTCATACATATTGCCGTCGATTCTTACTCTGACATAACCACTTCTTCTGGCTTGATCCAAAACCTTCACATGCTCGCCCTTACGTCCACGAACAATCGGTGCCAAAAGCATCAGTTTGGTACGTTCCGGCAATTCCATGATCTGGTCCACCATCTGATCCACGGTCTGTTTGGCAATCACTTTGCCACATTTTGGACAGTGCGGGATTCCCACTCTGGCATAGAGAAGACGGAGATAATCGTAGATCTCAGTCACGGTACCAACCGTAGATCTTGGATTGCGGTTGGTGGATTTCTGGTCGATGGAGATGGCAGGAGAAAGTCCCTGAATCTCATCCACATCCGGTTTCTCCATCTGACCAAGGAACTGTCTGGCATAGGAAGACAAAGATTCCATATAACGTCTCTGCCCCTCTGCATAGATGGTGTCAAATGCCAGTGAAGATTTTCCGGAACCAGATAGACCGGTAAGCACAACCAGTTCATTTCTTGGAATATCAATATCGACATTCTTCAGATTGTGCTCCCTGGCCCCTCGAATCTTAATGTATTTCTTTTCACTCATAGTACTCTTCTTTCGTATATAAACAAATGTATCCTCTGACTCTTTCCAATGTCTTCCATCGGATTCTGTCATTATTTCATGATTTTTTCTGATTATTTATCAAACTCTTCCAAGGCCTTGCGCATCTTACGAATCTCATCACGGTAAAGAGCCGCATCCTCGAAATTAAGCTCTGCCGCTGCCTGATTCATTTTCTTGCTCAGTTTTGTAATCTCATTTTTCAATTCTTTACGGGACATGGATTCAATGTCCTTCTTACGAAGATCCACAGCATTGACCTTATCGTCATCCTTGGTGATGGAAACCAGATCGCGAACCGCCTTTTTAATGGTGGTTGGTGTGATTCCATGCTCCTCATTATAAGCCATCTGAATCTGTCTTCTACGGTTGGTTTCCTGAATGGCCGCACGCATGGAATCCGTCATGGTATCTGCATACATGATGACATGACCCTCCGCATTACGGGCAGCACGACCAATGGTCTGCACCAGGGAGGTTTCGGAACGTAAGAAGCCCTCCTTATCAGCGTCTAAGATGGCAATCAAAGTCACTTCCGGAATATCCAGACCTTCTCTTAACAGGTTGATTCCTACCAAAACATCAAAGACATCCATTCGAAGATCACGGACAATCTCCAGACGTTCCAAAGTATCGATGTCAGAATGGAGGTATTTGACACGGATATCCATCTCTTTTAAATAGGAAGTAAGGTCCTCAGACATACGCTTGGTCAATGTGGTAATTAACACTTTATTCTTTTTGGCGATTTCTTTATGGATTTCAGACACCAGGTCATCAATCTGGCCTTCCACCGGACGAACCTCAATGACCGGGTCAAGAAGTCCCGTCGGACGAATAATCTGCTCTGCACGCAACATCTCATGCTCGCCTTCATATACATTCGGTGTTGCAGAAACAAAGAGCATCTGGTCGATTTTCTCTTCAAATTCTCCAAAATTCAAAGGTCTGTTATCTAAAGCAGAAGGCAGACGGAAGCCATAATCCACCAAAGTCTGCTTTCTGGAACGGTCCCCGGCATACATACCACGAACCTGGGAAACCGTAATGTGGGATTCGTCAATAATCATGAGGAAATCATCCCCAAAGAAGTCAATTAAGGTATAAGGTGCCACGCCCGGCTCCAAACCTGTCAAATGTCTGGAATAATTCTCAATTCCAGAACAGAATCCTGTCTCTTTCAGCATTTCCATATCGAAATTCGTACGCTCAGAGATACGCTGTGCTTCCAAAAGCTGGTCATTTTCTTTAAAATATGCCACTCTATCTACTAACTCTTCCTTGATATTCTTTACGGCACGCTTAATCTGTTCTTCTGGAACAACATAGTGGGATGCCGGGAAAATCACTGCAAAATTAAGATTGGCCTTAATCTCTCCCGTCAAAAGATCCACCTGAAGCACACGATCGATCTCATCGCCAAAAAACTCAACACGCACCACATCCTCAAAGGTAGAAACCGGAACAATCTCCAGAACATCCCCACGCACACGGAAGGTACCACGCTTAAAATCCAATTCATTTCTTGTATACTGAATATCGATGAGGCGATGAATCAGATCATCACGCTCCATCTCCATTCCAGGACGGAGGGAGATCATCATCTCTTCGTAGTCTTTTTTGCTACCGATTCCATAAATACAGGAAACGGAGGACACAACGATAACATCTCGTCTTTCAATCAAAGCCGCAGTGGCACTATGTCTTAACTTATCAATCTCGTCATTGATGGAAGAATCCTTCTCGATGTAAGTGTCAGTGGATGGCACATAGGCCTCCGGCTGATAGTAATCGTAATAGGATACAAAAT
Organism: Eubacteriales bacterium; assembly: GCA_030531555.1. GTDB lineage: Bacteria > Bacillota > Clostridia > Lachnospirales > Lachnospiraceae > Anaerobutyricum. The sequence goes on from JAUNNI010000006.1 coordinate 36,475, forward strand.
ATTCCACCGCATTCTCCGGGAAAAACTCTTTCATCTCACTGTAAAGCTGTGCCGCCAAGGTCTTATTGTGAGCCAGAATCAGAGTTGGTTTGTTTAATCTTGCAATAACATTTGCCATGGTAAATGTTTTGCCTGAACCAGTAACGCCAAGCAATGTCTGAAACTGGTTTCCATCTTTGAAGCCCTCCACCAGCGCATCAATCGCCTGTGGCTGATCTCCTGTCGGTTCAAATGGGGAATGTAATTTAAAAATCTGTTCTTTTTGCACAATAACCACCTCCGTTGCTCATAGTAAATCCGTTCTGAAAATGGATTATACCACAAACTTTTTTATTTGTACACAACTTACGAACAAATGTTTGTTAATCATAAAAATACTTTTTCCTCATCTTGTATTTTTGATAAAACGCTTTATAATAATTAGAGAGAAAATATGTAATTGGAGAAAAAATACAAGTATGAACTTAACATTATTAGGGTGCTTTGATTTCATCGGTACCATCGCATTTGCCATCTCCGGAGCTTTCGTTGGCGTCCATAAAAAGATGGATATCTTTGGAGTAAATGTGTTAGCCATCACTACAGCCTGCGGTGGAGGATTGATTCGCGATCTCATCGTTGGGCATATCCCACCAAGAATGTTCGTCAATCCTTTCTACGTATGTATCGCTGCCTTTTTGGCTAACGTAGTTTTCCTGTCTTTGTATTTCCACCAGCATATGCCTCGTAAAATTACTCCATTTTACGACGAAATGCTCTTTTGGTTTGATACACTGGGGCTTGCAGCCTTTACCGTTGATGGTGTGATCATCGGCGCAGATGCAGGACACGGAAACAACATTTTCCTCTTGGTATTTCTGGGATTCATGACCGGGGTTGGGGGCGGTGCTCTTCGTGATGTATTAGCAGATCAGACACCAGACATCTTCATAAAGAACATCTACGCTCTGGCTTCCATCGCTGGTGGTATCAGTATGGTAATTCTCTACCGAATCACCGGATCAAAAAATGGATGCATGATCGGTTCTTTTGCGGTGATCATCACATTACGTTATCTGGCAAGGAAATACGATTGGAATCTTCCTAGGATTACCGACTGAAATTCATTCATTTTATCACGATATGACATGCTAACTAAAAAAGAGGCGATAGCTTAAACTATCGCCCCTTTTGGGTTAATTGTTATCTTTCTTCAACAGTAATTTCATATTGTGGAACATTCTGCTCTACTTCTTTATCTTCGATAATTTCAGTTTCAGGAACATTCTGTTCTACTTCTTCGGCTTCTTTTTTCTTATTCAAAGCTTCAATTTCGTAGTCTTTTAACTCATCCTCTGCATATGTGCTGATACCTGAGCTATATACATCACTTGGGGATGAGCAATACTTCATAGTATTGATTGGAATGATATTACCACTTGCATCGATGGCAAATACATCCCATTCTGTTCCACCACCAGATGGTACACGGAATTCTCTCAATGCAACATTTCCGCGTTTTACAATTACTGTCGCACCAGAGTTTGCCAATGCTGTAGAAGAACTATAACTACGATTTGTATAATCATGTACTGCGTAACGAACATTTCTAAGCATATTAAAGTTTGTAATAGTGATTGTTTCCGGACCATAACTGCTTGTATCATCTACATCCAGATTAGCATAACTTGGACTAGGAGTTCTGTTGCTATAGTATACATGATAACTGCTTCCACTTGTTGTGTTGGCAACAAGATGGGAATCCAAATCTCTAGGACTTGAGCCCCATGTTAATACGATGGAATACTCATTTGCAGCTGTTTCTGGTGTCAAAGCAACTGTACCAAAATTGGTGCTTGAACCATCTGCAATAATACATCCAATCGTTTCTCTGCTATGCCATTCTGTAAGATATCCTGGTGCAGAAAACTCATACCAATATTTTACATGGTGTGGTAATCTAGGAAGTTCAAAATTGCCACTGGAATTTGTATAATATTCACCTTCTTCTCCTACAATTGGTCCATTCTTACTATTTTTATGAATCACAATTTTTACGTTGCTTATTGATGAACCAGTTTTGGAATTAACCACATTACCATAATGATAACATACGGTATCTTTCGCTGCTCTGACTGCTGCACCCGCATCAAGGATACCCATACCACCAGTCGCACGAGTCCAACCAGCTGCTACACGCTTAGGATTACTACCTGTATATGTTGTTGCTGTTCCATTTGTATTGTTAAGAAGGATATCTACAACCTGTTTACCAGTAAGTGCTTCATTTGCTGCCCATACAAGTCCGCATGCTGCTGTAACAATAGGAGCGGCCATGGATGTTCCACACATGTATGCATATCTACCTGTTGTATTATAACCCGTACTTAAAATATCCACACCTGGTGCTGCAATCGCTCTTACGCCACTAATTCCTCCTCCACAGGAGAAAGAGGACATCTGACCTCGATTATCAACCGCTGATACCACAAGTACTCGTGACAAGATATCATCTTTAGTCACATCAGAAAACCAGGATGTATAACAATTATCTCTATTGATGGAGGTGTAACTACCACTATGATGGGCTTGAATTCCTTGATTTCCTGCAGACTGTACTACGATAAAATCAAAACCTTTATCCAATAATTTCAGCATATTTTTAGATGCAGATTTTCCTTCTTGGTTTAAAACACTCTGTGAGAAACCATAATACTCACGCTGATTATTTTTATGAGACATTCCCAATGAAAAGTTTACCGCTTTCGCACCTGCTTCCACACATCTTGCTAAACCAAGATCAATTTGAGTATCTGACAGATTAGAATTCGCATATTGTTTCACGTCATAAGCTTGTACCGTAAGATTATTATGACCTGCACCAGCAATGCCTCGATTATTATCAGAAATTGCTGCAATAGTACCTGCCACATGACTACCATGTGCGTCTGAACTATCCCATTCAGAAATTACATGAACTCTTCCATTTAAATCTTCATGATCATCACGGAAACCATTATCTACAACTCCAACTGAAATAGAACGTAAGAAATCACTATTATAGTAATTATCATAGTCCCATGCAGCATCAAAACCAGCATAAGAAATCCACCAATCAGGGGCAGGCAGACTTCTGCCTTCGGATGAATAATACCATGGATTATATTTTTGAGTAATTCCATCGTCGTCTACATATGTATCAATAATACTATCGTCGTCATTCCATGGGTCATTTGTTGTAGTTGTTTCGAAAATAGTATCTGTACGGAGGTGATCAACCTCAATCATTTCAATCTCATCATATTTATTTGCAAGAGCATCTCCATAAGCATATAAATCATCTTCTGTGAGATTTGCAGTATTCAATGTTCCATCATAACCATCTACAGCTTCAAGATTCTCTGGAAGCCACATTTGCATCATATCCAAAGCACTGATATATCCTGCTACAGAACCACCCAGTTCATTTTCAATAAACTGCTGTTTTTCGTCGAAGCTCATTGTTGGAATGAAAGTAAGATTGAGAATATTTTTAACGTATTTTGTTTCTGGATCTCCTTCCACCTCTGCAACACAGGCTCTCTCATCATTTGGGTTATATACTGTACTTGCATTGGAATAATCAGCAATCTCACCGCTGTCATAAGTCATGGTTACAGTTTTTTCATCTACAGTCCCATTAATAGCGGTAATAATTACAGTAAATATATTCTGTCCATCTTCTAATGCCACATTCATGTCGAATGTACCATCTGATGCTAAATCAAGATCACCCTCTTCATTCTTATTACTGCCGATTAAAGTATATTTTGCAGATTCAATATCCAGATTAGCTGTAATCTGACCAGATACATTTCGGTTAGTCAGTTTATCATCACTATTATCCGCATTCAAAGTAATGGTGATACGATAAGGATCCCATCCTGCATAAAGTGTCATGTTGTCAGTTACATTGGTATTAAAATTATATACCTGTGTTAAAGCAGAATCTTTGTACCAATTACTGAAAATATAACCCTCTTTTAATGGATCTGCTGGACGGAAAGCTTGATTGCCTCCATATATACTTTGACTTGTAACAGCACTTCCACCATTGGAATTAAATGCTACTGTGTAGATTGCATTGGTCCATTTTGCATAAAGAGTGATGTTACCAGTCACTGCTGCGTTAAAGTTATATGCAGTAGTTAACGAAGAATTACTATACCAACCAGCGAATACATATCCTGCTTTTGTAGGATTGGCAGGTTTTGCAACTTTTGAGCCAGAAACAACCGTTTTTGCTGCAACCGCACTACCACCGTTGGAATTAAAAGAAACAGTAAATGTTTTCTTACTTACTGTCACATTACATACAGCCTTTTTGCCAGTACCATCATTGGTTGTTGCTGTAATTGCTGTTGTACCGGGAGCATTGGCTCTAACCACACCATTTGCATCAACAGATGCAATTGCCGGATTAGATGATCTCCATGATACGGTCTTAACCGAAGCTTTCGCCGGAGCTACGGTTGCGCTTAAAACTGTAGAACTGCCTGCAACAATGCTCACTGCACTACGATTTAGAGCAACTGCTGTAACCGGAGTTCCTACAATAATCTTAATACTTGCTTTTTTCTTAGTTCCTTTTACCTTTACGGTAATTTTTGCAGTCCCATTCTTTTTCGCTGTTACAACACCTTTGGAAGAAACTGTAGCAACTTTTTTCTTACTGCTGCTCCAAACCAATTTTTTCTGTGTTGTGTTAGATGGGGTAAGCACAGCTTTTAATTTTACCTTCTTCCCTTTCTTCAAGGTATAGACTGTGCCTTTGTTAATTGCGACTTTCTTTACCGGAATTGTCTTTGCTTCCACGGTAAGAGCGCTGTCTGGTATGAGTGAAACTGTCAGTAAAACGACCAACAGACACGCAATAAAACGTTTAATCTTTCCCATACTTCCTCCTTTGTAAGATAGTGTTGACGAGTTACCAATCCTTATTATGTCAATTCTCTGTGACATCTGCAGATTGCAAATATATAATATTATTTTCTCATTTTTTACATAGAATTACAATATTTTTTTCATGTTTTCTACATATTTTTGTCATGTTTTCATCATGAAAAAAATTAAAAAAACAGGAAAATGCCTTCAAAAAATTAACTTTTGAAAGTGTTTTCCTGCTTTATGATTTTTCTTATTTACCTTATAAATATAGTACGAATTAATACTGTTCTGCTGTACCAAACTCGGATAATTCTAATCCTTCGTTTCTCTCAAGAGTCATACCAACGCTCCAGCTGTTAATGAAGAGAAGCAATGGTCTGCCTTTTAAGTCTTTGATTTTCTTCATATCAGAAGTGCCACGAACTTTGGCAAGATCGATATCTTCATTTAAAATCCAGCGGATATGTTCATATGGAAGATTTTCCAAAATGATTTCAACGTTGTACTCATTTTCCAGACGGTATTTTAATACATCAAACTGAAGAGTACCTACAACACCAACGATGATTTCTTCCATACCGGTGTTGAACTCCTGGAAGATCTGAATAGCACCTTCCTGGGCGATCTGGTTGACGCCTTTTAAGAACTGTTTTCTCTTCATGGTGTTTACCTGACGTACACGGGCAAAATGTTCTGGTGCGAAGGTTGGGATACCTTCATACATATATTTGTCTGGAGAAGTTGTAATGGTATCTCCGATAGAGAAAATACCTGGGTCAAAAATACCGATGATATCACCTCCGTAAGCCTTGTCAATCATCTTACGTTCACTGGCCATCATCTGCTGTGGCTGGGAAAGACGAACTTTCTTACCTCCCTGTACATGGAAGGCATCCATACCGGCATCGAATTCGCCGGAGCAGATACGCATGAAGGCGATACGGTCACGATGTGCTTTATTCATATTTGCCTGGATTTTGAAAACAAAGGCGGAGAAATCTTTCTCTTTCATTGGATCAATCACACCCTGATTGGATGTTCTAGGCAGTGGAGTTGTTGTCATTTTTAAGAAGTGCTGAAGAAATGTTTCAACACCGAAGTTCATAAGTGCGGATCCGAAGAATACTGGGGATAATTCACCGGCATTTACTTCATCCTGATCAAATTCTGCACTGGCACCGTCAAGAAGCTCGATTTCTTCTTCTAACTGTTCCAGTTGTTCAGGATCTACGTAGTCTGTCACACTTGGGTCATCCAAAGCGATTTTCTGTACATTTCCCATCTTGGTACCTTTCTGGGTATCAAAAAAGAGTTCGATTTCGGAATGTTCACGGTCAAAAACGCCTCGGAAAGCTTTACCAGAACCGATTGGCCAGTTGATTGGACAAGTTGGGATACCAAGTTCTTTTTCGATTTGGTCAAGAAGTTCATAAGTATCGAGGGCTTCACGGTCCATTTTATTAATGAAGGTAAAGACTGGGATATGTCTCATGGCACAAACCTTGAAGAGCTTTCTGGTCTGTGCCTCAACGCCCTTGGAAGCGTCGATTACCATTACGGCAGAATCCGCTGCCATAAGGGTACGGTAAGTATCTTCGGAGAAATCCTGATGTCCAGGAGTATCCAGGATGTTGATGCAGCAATCACCGTACTCGAACTGAAGTACGGAGGATGTGACGGAAATACCTCTTTCCTTCTCGATATCCATCCAGTCGGAAACGGCATGTTTTGCAGTTGCTTTTCCTTTTACAGAACCTGCCTGATTGATTACACCACCATAAAGAAGGAATTTCTCTGTTAAAGTGGTTTTACCAGCATCCGGGTGGGAAATGATGGCAAAGGTTCTACGTTTTTTTATTTCATCTATCATATTAGCCATAGTTCGGTTATCCTTTCATTTTTCTAATGACACACACGGCTCAATTATACGATGAAATGAATCAAAAAATCAATAGTCTCTTTTTAACAAGATTGTATATGGAAGAAAGCACAATCTATGGTTAAGTGATACAAGAAGAATTTTCTTGTTATTTATTTGAATTTTCACACCAAAGTTTTGCACTTTTTTCCAGAATAGTTACCCATCATAAAAATTGACCTTTTACCAAGAAAATAGTATTCTAAAGTTAGATTATTATGTCATTTTTTATTACGCAAGAGGTATCTTATGTTTCTTATTGATAAAAGTAATATTACGGATTATTTAAAAATGCATATGCCTTATCTGGATTATTCCAAGCCTCTGATCATCTCTGAAATTGGTGATGGCAATGAGAACGAAGATGGCGATGGCTATCTGAATTTTGTTTTCCGTGTCAGTGACGGCAATTATAAATTAATTGTAAAACAGTCCAGAGAGCATGGCCGTATTGCCAGCTTCCTCACTCTCCCGGTTGACCGTGGAGAACAGGAATACGAATCTATGAGAATTCGCAGCGCCATTGTTCCAGAATACATTCCTAAACTGTATTTTTGCGACAAGGAGAATCATGTCTTTGTAACTGAGGATGTTTCTCATATGCATATTCTTCGTTTTGGTCTCAATCAGAATATCATTTTCCCTAAGCTTGCCAAACAGCTGGGAGAATACCTTGCCAAAACACATTTCTATACTTCGGAATACTATTTAGATACCAAAACATTCCGTGATATGACCATTCATTTTATGAACCACTCTATGCGTAATATTTTTGATAATTTCCATTTCATCACCAAGACAGAAGACCACCCTGCTACTGGTTCTGATTTGGATGCCCGCTATGCTTCCTATGTGTTGGAGCTCCTGCTCGACCCACAGGTTCAAGTGGAACGCCATAAGCTTCATCAGAAATATATTGGCCAGGGTCAGACTTTCATTCACGGTGATTTCCACACCTCCAATGTTTTCATTGATCAGGAGGATATGAAGGTTATCGATATGGAATATACCTTCTGTGGACCGTTTGCTTATGATGTTGGTTATATGCAGAGTCATTTATTATCCCAGTATCTAAGCGCCAACTTCCGTCTATTTTCCTCGGAAGAAGAAAGAAAAGAATTCAAAGATTACATGCTTTCTTCTCTCCGTGAAGTTTATGAAGAATATTGCAATTGTTTCTTTGATTGTTGGAACAAAGATGCCAAGGACTTCTACAGAGCAGTTCCTCTTCTTCAGGAAAGTGTGCGCATGGATCTTTTGCATGATACTACCGCTTTCTGCGCCAACTCCAATCTCTCTCGAACCACTGGCGATATTGGATATCCAGAATACGATATGATTGATGATCCTGCACAGCAGGCTCATGCCATCTGTATGTCTGTTGTGGCAGATGTAAACATTCTGAAAAATCATCAGTCTTATCAGAGTATCGACGATTTTATCAATGATATTCTGGCTACAGAAAAAGAGTACATGTCACACTTTGATTAAGGTGATAAGCACTTATAACTTAAGATAATTATGTATATGCTGTGATTCTTATGAAGGTTCACAGCATATTTCCTTTCGAAATAAAACTTTTCTTCTTTTTTATTTCATATTTTCAAGTAAATGTTGAAATATTTTTCTTATTATCCTTCATTGTTACTTTTCTACAAAAAACAAGGGCATTCCTGCTTCTTATTTCTCACCTTAATTTTTCACTTTGGGAATACTTTTTTTCAAATATGTGATAATATATAATTCGGTAAGAATAATTATCTGCAAAGGGGCAGATTTGAGCCCGCAGACTCTCAATAAATCAAAACCAGGAATCCCATTTTTCAATAAGATTCGCTGGTTTTTCACATTGGAAAAGGAGATAGTATGAAAATCGGTTTTAGCAATGAGAAATATCTGCAGATGCAGTCCGAACATATTCGTGAACGTATCGCAAAATTTGATAACAAATTATATCTTGAATTTGGTGGCAAGCTTTTTGATGACCACCATGCTTCCCGTGTTCTTCCTGGATTCCAGCCAGATTCCAAGCTTCAGATGCTTCTTCAGCTGAAAGATCAGGCAGAGGTTGTCATCGTAATCAGTGCAGAAGATATCGAAAGTAATAAAGTTCGTGGCGATTATGGCATCACATATGATCTTGATGTTCTTCGTCTCATCGATGTATTCAAAGGATTTGGCCTTTATGTTGGCAGCGTATGTATCACAAAATTCGGTGGACAGCCAGCTGCAGAACAGTTCCAGAAACGTCTCGCTGATCTCGGTATCAAATCTTATCGTCATTATAAGATTCCTGGATATCCTAGTGATGTTGCCCGTATCGTTAGTGATGACGGATATGGCAGAAATGAATATATTGAAACAGAACGTCCACTTGTCGTAATTACAGCACCTGGTCCGGGTAGTGGCAAGATGGCAACCTGTCTTTCCCAGCTTTACCATGAATACAAACGTGGCATCAAAGCCGGCTATGCGAAGTTTGAAACATTCCCAATCTGGAATATTCCTCTCAAACATCCTGTAAACTTAGCTTATGAAGCAGCAACTGCTGACCTTAACGATCTTAATATGATCGATTCCTTCCATTTAGAAGCATATGGTGTAACAACCGTTAACTATAACCGTGACATCGAGATTTTCCCTGTTGTAAATGCCATGTTTGAATTAATTGCAGGGGAAAGCCCATACAAGTCTCCTACCGACATGGGTGTTAATATGGCTGGTAACTGCATCATCGACGATGAGGCTTGCTGTCAGGCATCCCGCCAGGAAATCATCCGTCGTTATAACAAATGTTTATGCGATGTAAAACGTACCGGCGAATCCCGTGATGACAAATCCAAACTGGAAATCCTCATGAAACAGGCTGGGGTTACTCCAGATGACCGTAAGGTAATCGGTGCTGCTCTTGAAAAAGAAGCCGAAACAGGACATCCCGCTGCAGCCATCGAACTTCCAGATGGAAGTATCGTAACAGGTAGAACAAGCGAACTCCTTGGTTGTTCCGCAGCTGCGTTGATGAATGCATTGAAATCCCTTGCAAATATCAATGACGATGTAAAACTTCTCTCTCCTGGTTCCATTGAACCAATCCAGAGCCTGAAGACAAAATATTTAGGAAGCAAGAACCCTCGTCTCCACACAGACGAAATCCTCATTGCCCTCTCTTCCTCTGCAGCAACCAATCCTTTGGCAGAGCATGCATTGGCGCAGCTTCCAAAATTAAAGAACTGTGAAGCACACACAACTGTACTTCTTTCCTCCGTTGACGAAAAGATGTTCAAACGTCTCGGAGTGAACCTCACCAGCGAACCACGCTATGAGGTAGATGGTTTCTATCATAAACATTAATTCATAAAGGAAGTTTCGTTCTCCGGAAATTCCTGAATTATACACCCAAAGCCGTTCTTCGTCTGAAGTACGGCTTTTTTTGATAGTAAATATGAAAATCTGATTATACGTTCACTTTTTAATATACGGAGCCAAAGTGTAAATGCGGCAGCCATATACATTTTATCCCCTTTTATTAATATCATCAAATAATACGCCATTCCCATCCATTTTCACATCACATCGATTGGATGGTGTTTCTTTTTTAAACAGATTCATAAAACTATGAAAAAATGAACCAAATATGTTTTTATTCTGCTCTTCCACAAAAGTGGTATCAATTGTATCGCATCTTGGAGCGGATACCTGTCTAACGCCACCATTAACCTCTTCTAACATCTCATCTTTGATTTCTTCTCTGTATTCCATTGTATCACCCTCCTTTTCACAATCACGTATTTGCTTATATTTTAATATACGTAATTACAAAAGGAAAGGGATAATACAATTATTGTTCAGCTTCATTTTATCTTGTGAATGCTAAATTTCTTTAAAAGCTTCTTCCAATGCCACAATCAAATCTTCCACTTTTTCAATACCAATGGATAATCGAATCGTATTTGGCTTTATTCCCTGCTCCAACAGTTCTTCTTCTGTGCATTGGCTGTGTGTAGTTGTTGCCGGGTGGATCACAAGGGATTTCACATCTGCCACATTTGCAAGGAGGGAGAAGATTTCCAGATTGTCAATGAATTTTTGTGCTGCTTTGGCATCACCTTTTACTTCAAATGTAAAGATGGAACCACCACCATTTGGCAAGTATTTCTTATAAAGTTCGTGAGTTGCTTCACTTGTTAAGGATGGATGATGTACTGCTTCCACCTTTGGATGTTTTGCCAGGTAATCTACAATTTTTAAAGCATTGCTCACATGTCTTTCTACACGAAGAGATAAGGTTTCCAGCCCCTGAAGGAAAAGAAATGCGTGGAATGGGGAAAGAGTTGCTCCAGTATCTCTTAAGATGATGGCACGAATATAAGTTGCAAAGGCTGCAGGTCCGACGGCATCAGCAAAAGAGATTCCGTGGTAGCTTGAATTTGGCTCAGAAATCCATGGATATGCAGCAGAGGCTTTCCAGTCAAATGTGCCTCCATCAATAATCACTCCACCGATTGCTGTTCCATGTCCACCGATGAATTTCGTTGCAGAATGAACAACAATGTCTGCGCCATATTCAATGGGGCGAACCAGATAAGGAGTGGCAAATGTGGAATCAACCACCAATGGAATACCATGTGCATGGGCGATTTTTGCGATTGCTTCGATGTCTGCCACATTGGAATTTGGATTGCCAAGCGTTTCCACATAAAGGGCCTTGGTATTGTCTTGAATGGCTGCTGCGAAATTATTCACATCGTCTGGATCCACAAAAGTTGCGGTGATTCCACTTTGTAAAGGAAGGGTATGAGCCAGAAGGTTGTAGCTGCCACCATAGATGGTCTTTGCTGCTACAATATGTTCTCCAGACTTTGCCAAAGCCTGAATGGTATAGGTAATGGCCGCTGCACCAGAAGCAGTTGCAAGTGCGGCAACGCCACCCTCTAATGCTGCGATTCTTTGTTCAAAAACATCCTGGGTTGGATTGGTAAGTCGTCCATAGATGTTACCAGCGTCTCTTAGTCCAAAACGATCTGCAGCATGCTGTGAATCGTGAAATACAAAGGATGTGGAAGCATAGATTGGAACTGCTCTCGCATCGGTTGTTGGGTCTGCCTGTTCCTGTCCAATATGTAACTGTTTTGTCTCAAATCCCCAGTTTTTAGAATCTTTAATATTAGTCATAATCTTTTCCTCCATATATCGTATTCACAAAGAAATTACTTCTTTGTTTTAATTCTTTGTTTTCTTTTATTCATACTAACATGATAGGAATACTATGTCTAATTTTAAAAAATAATATGCAGTTATAGATTAATCCTATAACTGCATATATTTCTCTTATTTCTACTCCTAAGATAACCCACTGTAAAACATATTTAATCCACAAATACGTATTTTTTCAGTCGGTCAAATGCTTCAACCACCTGACTATGAGGCAGAGCCAGATTCATACGAATGTGGGTAGGGCCGTGGAACATCACGCCATCCTGCCAGCCAACACCAACCTCCCAGCCAGCATGTAACACATCAGTGATCGTCTTTCCGTGAGCTTCACACCATTTACCGGCATCAATAAAGAGCATGTAGGTTGCTTCTGGTCTGGTCACTTCCACGCCCTCAAGCTCATTTTTAATAAAATCACAGGCATAGTTCACATTATCACTTAAAACCTGACAAAGCTGGCTAAGCCACTCTTCCCCTTCTGCTTTGTAGCCACCGACTAAGGCATGCATGGACAGAACATTCATAGAGTTATAATGAGTCTTATCTCCATGCGCTACAATACGTTCTCTCATTTTATCATTGTAAATGATATGGTAGCTTCCAATCAAACCAGCCAGATTAAATGTCTTACTTGGTGCATAAAATGCTGCTGTATTGTCATGAGCATACTGGCTAATCGACTGGAATGGAATATGTTGATTTCCATTTAACAGAAGATCAGACCAGATTTCATCACAGATTACAGTCACCTGATTGCGCTCATACACTTCCGCTGCCTTTTCCAATTCCCAGCGTTCCCAGGCACGTCCCGTTGGATTATGTGGAGAACAGAAAATGGCTGTATGAATGTTATGTTCCTTAATCTTTCTGTCCATATCCTCAAAATCCATGCGATAAATTCCATTTTCATCCTGTTTGAGAGGGCTATGAACGATATGATATCCGTTATTATTCAAGGTCATGGTGAAACCGATATAAGTTGGGCTATGCAGCAAAATGGCATCGCCTGGCTCTGCGCTGTAAGAAAGAGCAGAATTCACCCCACCTAATACACCATTTTCATATCCAATATGTTTCTTTTCCAGACCTTCCACACCATTATGAGTCTTCTGCCAACGGATGATGGCATCATAGTATTCATCGGAAGTCTCAAAATATCCAAAGGCCGGATGGCTTACACGGTCCATAATTGCCTCAGTAATGGATGGTGCGGTTGCAAAGTTCATATCAGCTACCCACATCGGAAGAAAGGAAAAGCCTTCTTTTGGTGGCTTTGGAGCGAATTTCCACACTCCGATTGCATCTACTGCCGCGGCGTCCTTACCATGGCGATCCATAATACTGGTAAAATCATATTTCATCTATTTTCTCCTTTAATCTCTTTCGTTTTTTTCTTTATTCCTTGATTTGTGTCATTTTCCCTTCCTGCTTTTCCTTGATTTAGATTCCATTTATTTTTCAGAAATTTTTGACAATTTTCCAAGAAAAGTGAAATTCATTGACACCCATGTCATAGTCAGTATACAATAAATATCAGGTATTTTTCTACCTAAAATGAAAAGTATGGAGAATCATCGTGAAAAAAACAAATTTTTTACAACAAAATGCTTATGACTTTTTGATTGAAGCCATAAAAAACGGATCTTTAATTTCCGATAAAATATATTCCTTAAACCAGATGGCGCAGGAAATCGGGGTTTCCAAGACTCCTCTACGTGACGCTGTATTACGTTTGGAGCAGGAGCGTTATATCGATATCCTCCCTTCCAAGGGATTCCAGCTCCACCGCATGACAGAAACAGATATCATCGAAACCTATGAGATGCGTGAGGCATTGGAATTATTTTGTTTCAAGAAACTATCTCAAGGCCTTACTACGGAAAGAGGTCAGCTTTATTACAACAAATTACGGGGAAAGGTAAATGCCCAGAATGAGATCATCGCCACTACCAATGATCCGGAAGAATTCGCCCGCAAGGATTATGAATTCCATCGAAGTCTGGTTCAATTCGTAGGAAATGAAGCGATGCTGGAAATCTATCGCCAGTTCATGTACCGCATCTTCTGGCTCAATGTTACTTCCTTTACCAAAGAAGGGCGTATGATTGACACAGCAAAAGAACACGAATCCATGCTTGCCATGGTGGAACAGCATGATATCGCCAGCCTGGAATCATTATTAAAACATCATCTGGTGATAGCGGAAAACATTAACCTTGAGCTTTTAGATGATCTGTAATCCTTGAATGTATAAAATATATTGGAATATTCCATTTGATGAAAAATAGTATTTCACAATCAAAAAACCTGCCCGAAGGCAGGTTTTTTGATATTATATGAGTTATCGATTCTCATCGATAGGATAGACGGAAGAATTAGTCTTCGATTTCAGCGATACATACTACCTGGCTGGAATCAAGTCCTTTGATTCTTAATGGAGCATTGAAGAATCTTACGATCTTAGCGCCAACAGGGATTTCGGAGAGGTGCATATCTTCAACACCTGTACAGAACTTGCCTGTGTAGTATCCAAGGATATTTCTGTGGCAATCTGGTGGTAATTCGCCTTCTGGACATTTGGAAGAAGCGGATCCGATTGCAAGGAAGTCCATACCGATACCCTTTAAGTTAGGGAAGTTTTCTGTCAGATAGATACCTGCACTTGGAGCGATATAAGCACCTTCGTTCTGGTATGTGTTCTGATCTGTGTCTCTGTACTGTTCCATACCTGTACGAATTAAAGCGAAGGAAACTTTTGCTAATGTGTCAGCAAATGGTTCTAAATCTTCTTTGTAGATACCCTGAGCTGGTCCCTTAGGAATTTCAAGTAAAGCTACTTCTTTGTGGCAGAAATAGTCAATGGATAATTCATTGATGCTGATACCATCTTTAACGAAATGACGAGGAGCATCCATATGTGTACCACAATGGTTTGGTAATTCAGATACGAAACTGCAGAATGGGCAATCTTCTGTAACGTCTGTGCACTGAGTTGTTTTAACTACTGGTTCACCTGGCCATGCGTAACCGTCTGGATCTAATTCATGAGATAAGAATAAAAACATAATGTACCCTCCTTAAAATTAAAAATACTTATATAATTTTTTAATAATATTCCCCTTCTCCAAGGAACATTTATTTCATTAATACTTCAGCTGCTTCTTTCAGAGTGCTGATTTCTCCTACATTACCTGGGAAGATAACATATGGTGTCTGTGGGAATTTACTTTCCTCCCCTGTCTGCCATACTGGAATACCAGGTTTAATCTGTCCAAGTACATTTGCTTTCTGAACAGCGAGAGCCTTGGTTCCAACGTCAGAGGATGTGATACCACCTTTGGCAATTACAAAGCTTGGTACGATGGAAAGTCTTCCAACAAGAGACTGTACGGCATCGGAGATGCGTACGGATAAGCGAAGATCGTCTTCTTTATCTCCGGTATCTGCTGTAATTAGGGCACGTGTTGTGTATACACATACTGTCTTTCCAGCGGAGATTGCTTCTTCTTCTAATTTCAGGCAACGATCTACTTCAGCGGCAAATGCTTCTTCATCCTTAACCAAAGTTGCATTCAATTCAACGAAAACGATATTCGGATTTTCTTTCAGCATTTCTACCTGTTTTGTTGTTTTATCCGTGTGAGAACCAACCACGATGATACCACCGTTGTCTGTTTCTTTTACTACCATCTGTTCTCTGCTAAGGAGTGGCTGATCTGTCACACCACCCATAACCTTAACGATGCCAGCTGCGGTACGGAACATAAATACTTTGCCCTGAGCCATAGCACGGTATAAAGCAACACAGAAGATTTTTACGTCGATATAGTCAACTGCATTTACAATTACTTTATTGAAATCCTTCACCTGCATTAACTGTTCTGTGATCTTATCGTAGTTAAGTGCACGGATATCTTCTAAAGCGATTCCTGTAACGGAAGATGCTTTGAATTCACCTTTTGTCTTCTCTTCGATGTATTCTTTCACATCAGATTTGGTATAACCAAATGTTTTGTCTTTTGCAAATTCAGTCTCTGCCGCAGGAACTAATTCATCACCATATTTTACATAATGAACATCATTGATTGTAAATCTTCCGCCTTCTTTGAAAAATGGGCATAAGATTTCGCCATCGATGATCTTACCTGTGCTCTTGGAATATTCTTCTCCCAAAATTACAGTTTCCAATGGATAATGTCCACGGAGTGTAGAATCACTTCTACTGATGAAAATGTATTCTTTTCCAGTCTCTTTAGATACTTCAGCAACAACCTTGGCAATCTCTTTATGTGCTTTTGTGGTCTGTTCTGCCGTAAAGCCACGAGAGTTTGTTAATACGTAGAAAAGATTGTTCTCTTCTGCAAAACCTTTTTCAATGCTGTCCTTGCTCCAGTTTGTGTATACAGAAATGTCATGAACTGTCTGAACACCGGTTGGATCATCGTCAAGAACAACGATTTTCTTATTATTTTTTGCGATTTCTGCCTGTAATAAGGCATCCACTGCAGCTTCATCCACTGCAGGATATGTATTCAAAATATCTGCGGAAATAGCCATATCTTACTCTTCTCCTTTGTTTCCAAACAACGCTGGAATTATTCTTCCACTTTCTTCACTTCAATATCAGCAAGTTTTTCAAAGTACTGAACGATGCCGCCGTGGTCATCACCCATATGTCCGTGAATCTTTAAAGTCTGAAGAATCTCGTATAACTGGGATGAATATGGAATTGGAACATCAATCGCATGTGCTGTATTTACAACATTTTTGATGTCCTTATGATTGATGCGGATTGGACCACCTGGTTTGAAGTTTCTTTCTACGATCATTGGAATCTTTGCATCAAGAACAGCACTTCCTGCAAGGCCTCCACGGATTGCCTGATATACTTTCACTGGGTCTGCACCAGCCTTTGTTGCAAGAACAAATGCTTCAGAAACAACAGCGATTGTGTTATTAACGATAATCTGGTTGGCAAGCTTTGTTACGGAACCACTTCCGCTACCGCCAACGAGAATTGCGCTGGAACCTACGATATCAAAGTATGGCATAAAAGCATCAAAATCTTCTTTATCTCCACCTGCCATAATTGCTAAAGTACCTGCGATGGCGCCTGGTTCTCCACCAGATACAGGAGCATCAATAAAACCAGCACCTTTTGCTTTTAATCCATTGTAGCATTCCTGAGATTCCACTGGAGTAACGGAACTCATATCACATACGATAGCTCCTTCTTTGATGGTGGATGCTACGCCGCCTTCTCCAAAAAGAATTGCTTTGGAGATATCTCCGCTTGGAACCATGAGAATGATTCTCTCACACTGTTCTCCGATCTCTGCATAGCTTGCTTCTTTTGCACCAGAAGCTACAACATCTGCTACTGCTTCTTTGTTAAGGTCTGCTACTAAAAGCTCTTCTCCTGCTTTGAGCATATTCTTTGCCATAGGTCTTCCCATAATACCTAAACCAATAAAACCAACTTTAGCCATAGCTATCCTCCTCCTGTTCCTGTCAGTCACATTTATGAACGCGGGGTCTTCGCTCACACCATGTGATAAATATAAGTCCCCCAAATATGTACCGTAACATTTTTAAAATATACCGATACATCGATATACCGATATATCGGTTCTTTTTTTATAATATTATACTAATATTTTGTAGAAGTCAATGAAATTTTATATAAAACACACAAATATGAATCTATATTATCCATAATTATGAAAAATATAGATTCGAAATTGATTTCGAAGCACAAAAAAAGCACCGATCACTCGGTGCTTTTTTCTTCATTCAATTCATTCATTTTCATAAGAGCCAGCTCTATTCGTTCGAATAACCTGTATTAGTTTTTCCTGTAGGTGATTGATATCTCTGTCTCTTATGGTTAATATTTTAACACACATTATATGGTTGTCAAGTTGTTTTTGCTATAAAATGTGACAAATATCCCATTTTATATTATTAATTATTTTTTACTCAAATTTATCTATTGATATTACTTATACATTAAAAAATATTTTGTCATTTTTATATCAAAATTATTACTTTTCTTTATAGATGTAAAAACTCTTTGAATCGTTTGCTATATTCCTCTGCTTTCTCTTCTGTTTCCATCTCACAGAAGATGCGTAACAATGGCTCAGTCCCTGAGAATCTGGCAATAATCCAGCTGCCATCTTCAAAATAAATCTTGCATCCATCCATGTAAGATACTTTTTCAATTGGAAGTTCGAATTCTGGTATCTTTTTCTCTTCAAAGAGAAGTTTCATCAACTCTTCTTTTTTCTCTATTGTAAATCGATAAGAATTCTCTACCATAAAGCTCTTGCCAAATTCCTCTTCGATTTCCTCGGATAATTCCGATAAACGTTTGCCTGTCACAGCAATCATTTCTACCAGCAGGGACCCTGCATACACACCATCCTTGCCATTGATATGACCTTTTACAGTAAGTCCTCCGGAAGATTCCCCACCGATGATGGCATCCGTTTCCATCATTTTTGAGGAAACATGTTTAAATCCTACGGGAACTTCATAGCAAACCTGACCAAATGCTTCGGCCATACGATCAAGCATATGGGTCGTTGCAATATTTCGCACAGCAGGTCCACGCCATCCTTTGTATTTTAAGAGATAATAATACAATAGTCGTAAAATATCATTGGCAGTCAGATACCTTCCTTTGTCATCAATGACTCCAAGTCGATCCGCATCTCCATCGGTGGCAATACCAAGATCACATTCCATCTCTTTGACATAGGTACTTAATTCGGTTAAGGATTCCTTGCTAGGTGCCGGCATTCTTCGACCAAATAATGTATCATGGATTCCATGAATAATATCCAGTTCACAACGAGCAGTAGAAAGAATAACTTTTAAAGCCGTCTGACTCACTCCATACATTGGGTCAAGAACAATACGCAGTTTGCTATCACGAATCGCCTTCACATCGATATTATCCAAAATATTATCTAAGTATTCATTGAGTGGATTAAATTCTTTTACCAAACCAGCTGCCAATGCATTTTCATACTCAATATATTTCATTTCCGGTAATTTTTCTGCCTCAAAAAGATATTTTTCAATCTCTTTGGTCTGATCTTCATTGGCATCTCTTCCACCATAGGTGAATACCTTAAAACCATTGTAGGTAGCCGGATTATGACTTGCTGTTACCATCATGCCATAATGCATCTTATGTTTTTCTACATAATACATGATTAAAGGAGTTGGTGAAGAACGATTGACAAACCAGCAGGTAATTCCTTCCGCTGCAAATACCTCGCAAGCCCATTTCACAGATTCTTTGGATAAAAATCGACGGTCGTAACCAATAACGACACCCTCCTCTTCCACATGCTCTTTTTTCATTTTCATGGAAAGAGCTTTGGCTAAAAGCTGGATATTACTACGATTAAATTCGTCTCCAATGACAGCGCGCCATCCACCGGTACCGAAATGGATATCTTTGGCATATCCTTTTGTAGGAATTGTTCGAATCATTTGATTTCTTTCTATCTGCATCATTCTACCTCCTTGTCGAAATGGATCGATGAAAAAAGGAGCTGCGCTCCAAAGCATAGGAATACCTTGAAACAGCAGCTCCAATAATAAATCTTATTTAATCTGGCTATGTAAGGACTGGATGGACTGAATCTCTGGTTTTTCATGTTTCTTAACATCATGAATACCAGCGATTGTAGCTTTTGCAGCCGCTACAGTTGTCATGTAAGGTGTGCGGGACTTGATAGCAGCTTTTCTTAAGTAACTGTCATCGTTTACGCTTTCCTTACCAGCTGGGGAGTTGATGATTAAGTCAACTTCACCATTTGTGATTACGTCAAGAGTATTTGGACGGCCTTCCTGAAGTTTCTTAATCTTTGTTGCTGGGATGCCAGCTTCGTTGATTACTTCGCAAGTTCCGCTTGTTGCAATGATTTCAAATCCTAATTCATGGAATCCTTTTGCAACTTCAACGATACCGTCTTTATCTTTACGGTTTACAGAAATGAGAACTTTACCTTCTGTTGGAAGTTCAGAGTTAACACCTTCCTGTGCTTTGTAGAAAGCTTCTCCCCAATGTTTAGATAAACCAAGAACTTCACCTGTGGAACGCATTTCTGGTCCGAGGATTGGGTCAACTTCCTGGAACATGTTGAATGGGAAAGCAGCTTCTTTAACACCATAGTAAGGAATCTGTTTTTCTTCTAATGCAGGTACTGGAGATGGTCTTCCTGTTAATTCTCTAGTGATGATATCTGTAGCGATTGGTACCATTCTTACGTTACATACTTTAGATACAAGAGGTACAGTTCTGGAAGCACGTGGGTTGGCTTCAAGTACATAAACTTTATCATTTTCAATCGCATACTGCATGTTCATAAGACCTTCCACATGCATTTCTTCTGCGATCTTTCTTGTGTATTCTTTGATGATTTCCACATTCTTTTCAGAGATATGTCTGGAAGGAATGATACAAGCGGAGTCACCAGAGTGAACACCAGCAAGCTCGATGTGTTCCATAACTGCAGGAACGTATGCATGTGTTCCATCAGAAATCGCATCGGATTCACATTCGAGAGCGTTATTTAAGAAACGGTCAATAAGGATTGGACGATCAGGAGTTACACCAACTGCAGCTGCCATGTAATCTGCCATAGCACTGTCGTCGTATACAACTTCCATACCACGTCCACCAAGTACGTAGGATGGACGAACCATTACTGGGTAACCAATCTGGTTAGCGATTTCGATGGCTTCTTCTACTGTAGTAGCCATACCAGCTTCTGGCATAGGAATTTCAAGTTTATCCATCATAGCACGGAACTGATCACGGTCTTCTGCAAGGTCGATGACTGCTGGAGAAGTACCAAGGATCTTAACACCGTTCTTTTCAAGCTCAGCAGCTAAGTTAAGTGGAGTCTGACCACCGAACTGAGCGATTACGCCGAGAGGTTTTTCTTTCTTGTAGATGCTGAGTACGTCTTCTAAGGTAAGTGGCTCGAAGTAGAGCTTATCGGAAGTATCGTAGTCAGTGGAAACTGTTTCTGGGTTACAGTTTACGATGATTGTTTCAAAACCAAGCTTCTTAAGAGCAAGAGAAGCATGTACACAACAATAGTCGAACTCGATACCCTGACCGATACGGTTAGGACCACCACCGAGGATCATGATCTTCTTGTTGTCGGAAGCTGTAGATTTATCTTCTGCATTATATGTGGAGTAGTAGTATGCGCTGTCAGGAGTACCACTTACGTGAACACCTTCCCAAGCTTCTTCTACACCAAGTTCAATACGTCTGTTACGTACATCATCTTCGGAGATTTCAAGAATCTGACTTAAGTATTTATCAGAGAAACCGTTCTTCTTAGCGGAGATCAATGCTTCATCTGCTGGAAGGGAACCTTTGCCTGCCATGAGAGCTTCTTCCTCTTCTACTAATTCTTTCATCTGTTCAACGAAGTAATGTTTTACTCTTGTGATATCGTAGATTTCATCTACAGTTGCTCCCTTACGAAGTGCTTCGTACATAAGGAAATGACGTTCACTGGATGGATGAGCAAGTCTTCTTAATAACTCTTCTTTGGAAAGAGTATCGAAGTCTTTTGCATGGCCAAGACCATAACGACCTGTTTCAAGGGAACGGATTGCTTTCTGGAAAGCTTCTTTATATGTTTTACCGATACTCATTACTTCACCAACGGCTCTCATCTGAGTACCAAGTTTGTCTTCAACACCTTTGAATTTTTCGAATGCCCAACGAGCGAATTTGATTACTACATATTCGCCATCTGCAACGTATTTATCAAGTGTGCCATATTTACCACACTCGATATCTTTTAATGTAAGACCTGTTGCAAGCATTGCAGATACTAAAGCAATTGGGAAACCTGTTGCTTTAGAAGCAAGTGCGGAAGAACGGGAAGTACGAGGGTTGATTTCGATGATGATAATTCTGTCTGTTACTGGATCATGAGCAAACTGACAGTTACATCCACCGATTACCTGAACAGCATCAACTACTTTGTAAGCCTGTTCCTGTAAACGATCGATAACATCCTGGGAGATTGTGAGCATTGGAGCTGCACAGAAGGAGTCACCTGTATGAACACCCATAGGGTCAATGTTTTCAATAGTACATACTGTGATCATGTTACCTTCACAGTCACGGACTACTTCAAGCTCTAATTCTTCCCATCCAATAACACATTCTTCTACAAGAACCTGTCCTACTAAGGATGCCTGAAGACCACGAGCCATAACTGTTTTTAATTCTTCTTTATTATATACAAGGCCGCCGCCGGCACCACCCATGGTGTAAGCTGGACGAAGAACAACTGGATATCCTAAACGATCTGCAATTTCTAAACCTTCTTCAACGGAGTAAGCAACCTGAGAACGAGCCATCTCGATACCAAGCTTATCCATTGTATTTTTAAATTCAATACGGTCTTCACCACGTTCAATGGCATCAACCTGAACACCGATAACCTTTACGTTATATTTATCAAGAATACCCTCTTTGTAAAGTTCTGCACATAAGTTAAGACCGGACTGTCCACCAAGGTTTGGAAGCAATGCATCTGGTCTTTCTTTTTCGATAATCTCTGTAAGACGATTAATATTCAATGGTTCGATATAAGTAACGTCTGCTGTCTCTGGGTCGGTCATGATTGTAGCAGGGTTGGAGTTAACAAGTACGATTTCATAACCTAATTTACGAAGTGCTTTACAAGCCTGAGTACCAGAGTAGTCAAACTCACATGCCTGGCCAATTACGATTGGGCCAGATCCGATAATAAGTACTTTATTAATATCTGTTCTTTTTGGCATAAGATTCCCTTCCTTTCATAATTGAAGTTATCTGTACTATTATAGAACATTTTTAAGCAAATGAATAGTAGAAAATTAAAATGTTTTAGAATAATTTATGTGCAACATGTCACAATTATTCGTTATCTTATCACAAATTTCAAAGATTTCCTCCCATGCTTTGCTTTCATCATTATGAATAATTGATTTCCTAATCCGTCAAAACATGCAAATAAAATGTGATGGAGGTCCATATATTTTATAGATTGATGAAGGATACTTTACATCGAAATTAGTCCGATCATTTTTCTATTCATATTTTGAAATCTCTTCTTTTCATTGTATCAATAAAATGATATAATCAAATATGTCAATCGTTTGACATACGAAGAGATAAGGAGTAATTATAATCATGCAAAACCCATTGGAAAAAGCCAGAGAATATGAAACTTTACATAAAAAAGACGCGGATCCAGAGCGTCCTGCTTTCCATTTAACCCCTATGGTCGGATGGATGAATGACCCAAATGGTTTCTCTATCTACAAAGATGAATACCATCTTTTCTATCAGTATTACCCATTTGACGTTCATTGGGGACCTACACACTGGGGCCATGCAAAAACAAAAGATTTTATCAAATGGGAATACCTTCCTTGCGCCATTGCACCTGAACACGAATATGAATCAAACGGATGCTTCTCCGGCAGCGCCATCGAATTAGAGGACGGTCGTCAGCTTCTCCTCTACACAGGCGGAAGTAAAGGGACCGACGAAAAAGGCAGAGAAAACCAGGATCTTCAGCAGCAGTGTGCAGCCATCGGTGATGGCATTAATTTCACAAAAGTTGAAAACAACCCAATCATCCCTGTGACTGATATTCCAGAAGGCGGTAATTGGCTTGATTTCCGTGATCCTAAGATTTACAAAGAAGATGGCCGTTATATCGTTCTTCTTGCGAATCGTCCGGATGACGGCAGCGGCCGCGTTCTTATGTATGAAAGCGAAGACGGCTTAAACTGGAGCTACATGGGTATCTTAGATGAATGCCATAATGAATATGGAAAGATCTGGGAATGTCCTGATTTCTTCCTACTAGATGGAAAATGGGTTCTCCTCGGAAGCCCTCAGGAAATGGTAAATGACGGTCTGGAATTCCACCCTGGTTACGGCACCCTTACCATCATCGGACAATACAATAAAGGATCTTTAAAATTCACAAGAGAACATCTTCATGCCATTGATTATGGTACTGATTTTTATGCCCCACAGACTCTGGAAACAAAAGATGGCCGCCGCATCATGATTGCCTGGATGATGAACTGGACCAACGTAAGCTTCCAGATGCCAGACATCCACTATTTCAGCGCTATGACTCTCCCAAGAGAACTCCATGTTCGCAACGGACGCCTCTGCCAGGAACCAGTCAAAGAATTAGAGCAATACCGCATCAATCCTGTCATGGTCAAAGACACTTCCGTCAAAGAAGAAACTTCTTTCGAACAGGTAAAAGGTCGCTATCTTGATCTTACAGTAAAAGTAACACCTGCCGACACGGACGAAGCTAAATATGAAATTTTTGAAATGAAAATTGCAAAGAATGACCGTTTCCATACCTCCATTCTTTACGACCGCAAGAAAGGAACCATCACCGTAGACCGTACCGATAGTGGGGTTCGATTTGATATCGTTCACAAACGTGAATTCTATGTGGCAGACCGCGATGGCTGCATTGATCTTCGCCTGATCATGGACAAAGACAGTATGGAACTCTTTGTAAATGACGGAGAACAGACACACACTGGTGTCATCTACACCGATCTTTCTGCAGAAGATATTACATTCGCAGCAGACAAAGAAGTGAAAGTTGATATTGAGAGCTACACTTTAGAAATAGATAAATAAAACCAGAATAACAAAGCCGCAATCACACAGACATCCTCTTCTTAGATAGAATTGGAATACGTGATTGCGGCTTTCTTTCGTCTGACCACAGGTTGTGTCTATTACTTTACGGGCTGCTGGTCGCTTTGAGCACATTTCTCTTCCTGCCGCCCATTCATCAGCCATGACACTCTCCTGTTTGGGCGAATTGTGCTGCTATATTCTCTCTCCGCCCATTCACCTCTCAACAGAACAACAGCTTCACTTTTTCAGACTATTATCTGCTCCATTCGCTTTCTCCCTTTCGAAGCAAACCGTAAATGCGGCCTTCGAATGTGGCTGCAAGCATGGCGAGAAAATCAAATAAAACAATCCGAAAATTAAAACTTTCAAAAGGATCCTTCAAAAAAGTAAATAATTCAGCCAAAGAGACAGTTCATGAGACCATCTTTGTGGAGTCCGTTTTTCCGCCCAGAATGCCAACACTGTCGGAGCGTTGTCCGAGCGAAGCGAGTTTTTAGTGGAGACAGTGTGAATAAGCGGATGGGCAGAAAAACGTAAGACGGAGCAACGTTGGTTGATTGGACTTTCTCTTTGAGTGAATTCAAAAAAAATGACAAAGGATCCTTTCGGATACTCTGTCATTTTCGGATTGTTTTACAATTTTCAAGGCATTCAACCCCCGCCTCAAAACGATTTTCGGGACCTTCGAACCCCGCCAAACAACTTATAAATTTTTGAAATGAAAACTCTTCTTTCCAGTCGCATAGTCATTCACAATGTGACCATTTCCAAAAAGTTTATATTTATAGGTTACAAGTCCTTCTAAGCCTACCGGTCCTCTTGCATGAATCTTGCTGGTACTGATACCGACTTCTGCACCAAAACCATAACGGAAACCATCTGCAAAACGGGTAGAGCAATTTTGGTAAACACCGGCGGAATCTACCATTTGCATGAAGCGACATACGGTTTCCTCATTTTCAGAAATGATGGAATCTGTATGATGGGATCCGTGGGTATTGATATGATTAATGGCCTCATCTACATTATCCACTAATTTTACAGATGCAATGAGGTCGAGATATTCGATAAACTCTTCTTCTCCGATTGCTTCTACCGCAATGATATCTGCGACTTCCTGTGTTCCGCGGAGAGTTACTCCATTTTCTTTTAAAACCGCATATAATTTTGGAAGAAATTCTTTCGCGATAGAACGATTTACCAGAAGAGTTTCTACTGCATTACAAGCTGCAGTATACTGGGTCTTAGCATCCACGATAATCGGAAGTGCTTTCTCCTGATCTGCATCTGCATCCACATAGATATGGCAGATTCCATCTGCATGACCCATAACAGGAATTTTAGTATTATTCATAATATACTGTACGAATTGGTTGGATCCTCTTGGAATCAAGAGATCTACACTGTCGTGACATTCTAATAATTCATCAATCTCACTATGCTGTTCTGCCTGCATCATACAATTCGCAGGGAGTCCGGCAGCAATTACGCTTTCATGAATCAAAGCAAATAATTTGCGGTTTGTATGGGTTGTTTCTTTTCCACCTTTTAAGATGGCACAGTTTCCACTTTTAATACATAAAGTAGAGATTTGAACTAAAGCATCTGGTCTGGCTTCGAAAATCACCCCAATCACACCGATCGGACAGCTGATACGATATAAGGTCAGTCCCTCATCTAATTCTCTGGCAAGAGTGGTACGTTCCAATGGGTCTGGAAGTGAAATCAACTGTTTGATTCCAGCAACTACGTCCTGAAGTTTTCCTTCGTTGAATTTTAAACGTTTCATCACTGCCTGAGAAATCAGGTTCTCTTTGGCTGCCGCTAAATCTTTTTCATTGGCTGCAAAAATTTCGTCTGCATGAGCCAAGAGGTTTTCTCCAATTAACTCAAGGGCCTTATTTCTGGTTTCTATGGAAGATGCCGCAAGAAATGGAGCATCTAATTTCATTTTTCTTACTTCTTCTTTTACACTCATTTGGATTCTCCTTGACATTAGTATCTACTATTTTACAAAAATCCCTTTCGAAAATCAATCATCTTATTCTTTTGTATGATTACAGTTTCCACCACAAGATCCACTATATGGACAGCCCATGCATCCTGAACCTTTTTTCTTTTGTTTTTTCAGATAGATGATTGCAGCTCCAACTGCCAGTATAAGTAAGAGTACAACAATAATATCTGCCATTGGGATTCCTCCATTCTTTCTTTCAATCTTTTCTAGTTTATTCCAGAAAAAGCAGTAGGTCAATCACCTATCTAGAAAAACACTATCTTCTTTCATTGATTCAAAAAATCTCTCTAATCAAAATACAATTTTCATCAATTATCTTATGAACGAACAAAGGGCCATATCCTTTGACAGATATGGCCCTTTGCATTTATTTTTAGAAAAAACAATTATGAATCTAGACTAGTTTGTAATTGTAAGTTCTGTTTCTTTGTCGAATACATGAATCTTGTTCATGTCTAATGCGAATTTCGCAATATCACCGATCTGTAACTCTGTGCTGGATGGTGTACGACATGTCATTCTTGTTCCTTCAAGATCGAAGTATAAGTATACTTCTGCACCAAGAAGTTCATAGAATTTAACTTCTGCGCTGATAGTCTGACCATGAGCAATGTCATCAGCTGTAGCTTCAGATACGTCTTCTGGACGGATACCAAGAACAACTGTCTTGCCATCGTATGCTTTTAATGCAGCAGCTTTGTCTGCAGGAACTGGGAATACGCTCTTACCAATCTGAAGAGTAACTTTGTCACCAGCTACGTGGCAAACTGCATCGAAGAAGTTCATCTGAGGAGAACCAATGAAACCAGCTACGAATAAGTTGCATGGTTTGTTGTAAAGGTTCTTAGGTGTGTCAACCTGCTGAATGTAACCGGATTTCATAACTACGATTCTTGTACCAAGTGTCATAGCTTCTGTCTGGTCATGTGTTACGTAGATGATTGTAGCACCAAGTTTCTGATGAATCTTGGAGATCTCAACACGCATCTGAACACGTAATTTAGCATCAAGGTTGGAAAGAGGTTCGTCCATAAGGAATACTTTAGGATTACGAACGATTGCACGACCCATAGCTACACGCTGTCTCTGACCACCAGATAACTGGCTAGGTTTACGTTCAAGTAACTGGTCAAGGTCAAGGATTGCAGCTGCTTCTCTAACTTTTTTGTCGATTTCGTCTTTTGGTACTTTACGAAGTTTTAAAGAGAACGCCATATTATCATATACTGTCATATGAGGATATAAAGCGTAGTTCTGGAATACCATAGCGATATCTCTGTCTTTTGGTTCGATGTTGTTCATAAGAACACCGTCGATATAAAATTCTCCGCCTGAAATGGATTCAAGACCAGCAATCATACGAAGTGTTGTAGATTTTGCGCATCCTGAAGGTCCTACGAAGATGATAAATTCTTTATCTTTAATTTCAAGGTTAAAATCATGTACTGCATGGAATCCGTTTGGATAAATTTTCTGTACATCTTTTAAAACTAAATTAGCCACTTGAAAATTCCCTCCTATACTAAATGTTTGTAACTTAATTTATCAGTATTATACCATTCAAAATTTATGTATCATAATGCTCGAAATATACAAAAATGTTCTCAAATCTATGTTTATTTAAGATATGGCGTCACGGGACATCTTTTTCACCACCAAAGAAGCCATCTTATATGTCATAGCATGATTAAATTTTCGAATATCTAAGCCCAGCTCTTTCTCAATCTGATCCAGTCGATACAACAAAGTATTTCTGTGAACATGCAACTGTCTTGCTGTCTCAGCAATATTAAGGTTATTGTCAAGGAAACAATCCACCATTTTTAAAATATTCGTTGAAAATGCATCACTTTCAAGATAATCAGAAACCATATTCAAGCTTTCTTCCAGATATCCTCGACACATTTCATCCGGAATTGTATAAAGCAAACGCCCAATTCCCATATTATTGTAACCATAGACGTTTTCTTCGCATCGGAAAATGGTACCAACTTCCATAGCAAAGCTTACTTCTTTGTAGGCTTTTGGAAGATCGTACAAAGACCCGATGATACGGCTATAGGAAACTTTCACTGAAATCATGGCTTCCGAACCGATAGTATCCACGATTTCTTTTGCCATGTTATCCATATTCGGCATCTTTCGATAGCAAGTCTGAAGAAGAAGAATCTTATCCTCTTCCACCTGCAGAATCCAGATATTCGCCTCATAAGGATACATGTTTTTTAAAATAGTCAGTATATCTTCTTTATGTTCTGATTGTGTTTGAATAAGATAAAGCACCCTTTTTTCCTGAATAGGAACATGGATTTTTTTTGCAATATCTATGGCCTCTTCACTGGAAATTTGCCCTTTTATCCATTTTCGAACGAGATAATCTTTGTTGTATTTTTCCTTAAAAGCACTGGACAGTTGTTTCACCTGAGAAATCACTTCGGGGATCTGCTCATCATTTTCCAGACGAATGGATAAATCCAGTCCGGTAATCTGTTTTAATTGTTGTAAAGATTTCTCCAGTTCCTGAAATTTATCCATAACATCTCCCGTTTTATAAATACATATACATATAAATTCTCTTATTTAACAGCACCAGATGTAACACCTTCTACGATGTAACGCTGTAAGAACATATAAAGGATTAAGATAGGAAGCATTGCAAGAAGTAATGCAGCCATAATTAAACCGATATCTGTAGAGAATGTGCCGTAGAATACCTGTGTTGCGATTGGAAGTGTATATAATTCCTTCTTTGTTAATACAAGGGATGGAAGAAGGTAGTCATTCCAGAATGCCATAGCATCGATGATCGCTACTGTTGCAATTGTTGGTTTTAACAGTGGGAATACGATCTGCCAGAATGTCTGCCAACGGTTACATCCATCAATTCTTGCTGCTTCTTCCAACGCGATTGGAACATTTGTATGGATTGCGCCATGGAACATGAAAGTAGCCATGGATAATGAGAATCCGACATGAAGGAAAATCAATGTTGCTCTATGTCCTAATAAACCAAGAATACCACCGTAAAGGGATACTAAAGGAATCATTAATACCTGGAAAGGAATAACCATAGAAGCGATCATCAATCCAAATAAAAGTCCACAAGCTTTCCAGTTATTACGTACTAAAACGTAAGCTGCCATGGAAGCTAAAAGGAGTGTGAAAATTGTGGATAAAATAGTAATGCAAGCGGAGTTACCAAAGGAAGACCAGAAATTCATCTTCGCCATAGCATTAGGGAAGTTTTCTAAAGTGAAACCTTTGGTTGTACCGATGATTGCTAAAGGATCAAGTGTGATATCTGCTTTTAATTTGAATACGTTGATTACAACTAAAACAAATGGGAAAACGAAGCAGATGAATAAAGCAACTAAAAGAACGAATTTTAATACGCCCATGATTTTTTGCTGACGTGCAGCTTTTTCATTTAAAGTTTCCATACTATGCTGACACCTCCGCTTTCTTTCCAACGTAAACCTGAAGTACACCAACAACTGCACAAACTACGAAGAGAATAAACGCTTCTGCCTGACCAAGACCAAACTTCTTGTATGTGAAGGCCTGATTGTACACATGCATAGCTGCCATTACTGTACTGTTGAAAGGTTCACCTTTTGTTAAGGATAAGTTAACATCGTATACCATGAAGCATCTTGTAAGTGTTAAGAATAAACACTGAACGAAGGAAGATACCATCAGTGGTACAGAAATATGTGTGATAGTCTGCATGTTAGTACAGCCATCGATTTTTGCAGCTTCGATAACGTCGTTAGAAACGCTCATGAAACCAGCTACGTAGATTAACATCATGTATCCGGCATACTGCCATACAGATACGATGATCAAACAAAGCATGGCACCTTTTGTAGTTGCCAGCCAGGAGTTGGATAAGAATCCAACGGATAAAGAAGTACCGATTGCAACGAATGCACGGTTGAAGATGAATTTCCAAACGTAACCAAGTACGATACCACCAATTAAGTTAGGTACGAAGAAACCTGCACGGAAGAAATTCTGTCCTTTTACTCCACTTGTTACGAGGAATGCAAGGATAAATGCTACTACGTTTACTAAAATTACTGCGATAAATGTGTAGATAAATGTTCTGCCTAATGCTGACCAGAAAGCAGCATCTGCGAATGCAGAAGTATAGTTTTCAAATCCTACAAAAGGTTTGCTAAGGGAAACACCATCCCAGCTTGTCAGAGTGAGGTAAATACCATAGATAAATGGAATGATTACAACGGCAACGAAAACTGCTGTTGTTACTCCGGCAAACATGAGGAACTGTTTTGTTTTATAGGACATTGTATTTGTATTCATAAAATAATATCCCTCCTACGAAAAAATCAGTCAGGACTTGAAGTCCTGACTGAAGTAAAAAACATGATAAATATATTATCTCTCAACAGGAGTTACAGATTTCCAGTAAGATGTAATTTCGTCTGCAAGTTTAGCACGGTCGATACCACCACTTAAGTATTCCTGCATTTTAGCACCGATCATGGAGTAATGATCATCTGGAAGGTAGTTGTAGTTGTCAACTAATGCTTCTGCATCTGCGTAAGCTTTTACAGATTTGGATAATGGATCAAGAGCGTCTGCACCGATGTTGTCGTAAGCAGGTACTAAAGAACATTTTTCTGTTAAGAAAGCATTGCCTTCTGGTTCCATTACTAACCAGTTAAGGAAGTCTTTTGCAGCCTGTTTCTGTTCATCAGATGTTGCATCAGAGCTGTCGATGAAGAAGTATTTGGAACCGCCACCAACTAATTTAGTGTTTGTTCCGTCGTCCATATCCTGAGGAACTGGCATCATACCCATTGTATCAGGAGCATCGAAGTCTTTTAATAAGGACCAATCCCAGTTACCACCGAACATGAATGCGATTTCGCCCATAGCGAGTTTCTGTTCGGATGTTTCACGTTCTGCGGAGATTTCAGAACCTTTAGCGTAGTTGTATTCTTTTAATACATCAAATGTATCCATTAAAGAATTGAATTTAGCGTTGTTAGCTAAATCTGCTTCGCCAGCGTATAAAGAATCAACGAATGCGAATGTATCTTCCTGTTCTTCATAAACCTGGGAAATGAAGTGTCCTGCTAAGGACCAGTCTTCTTTCATGATACCAACTGGTGCAGCCATTCCGCCTGCAACTAATTTGTCAAGGAGACCTTTGAATGCTGTTAATGTAGCATAATCTTCTGGTTTAAATTCTTCGCCTGTGATAGCTTCGATAGCATCTTTGTTGTACATGATACCACGAGCTTCAACACATACAGGGAAACCGTAAACTTTATCATTTACGCTAACAGCCTGTGTTGTATGGCCAACCCATTCCTGATCGGAAAGGTCAAGAGCGTGATCTTCAGCTAAAGAGTAAACGTCTTTTGCATCAACCATGGAAAGTGTATAAGGTTCGTTAGCTGCATATTTAGAAGCAAGGTGAGCAGCTACTGTATCATTGCTCATGTAAACTTCTACTTCTACGCCTTCGTGGCTTTCGCTGTATTCTTCAGCCATTTCTAAGAACTGGTCATGTACTTCACTCTTAGAGTTGAAGATAGTAATCTTAACAGCGTCAGAGCTGGAATCGCTGCTGGAGCCGCCGTTGCCACCGCAACCAACGAGAGAGCCTGCAACCATAGTTGCTGCCATAGCGAGAGCTAAAAATCTCTTTTTCATAATTATTCCTCCTAATAATTCACTTTTGTAGACTAGCCCTGGTCAGATTGATCAGATCCTTCCTGGGTTAA
Source organism: Eubacteriales bacterium (assembly GCA_030531555.1). Classification (GTDB taxonomy): domain Bacteria; phylum Bacillota; class Clostridia; order Lachnospirales; family Lachnospiraceae; genus Anaerobutyricum. The sequence continues at coordinate 69,006 of JAUNNI010000006.1, forward strand.
CACCGTTCTCCATCCCTCACTCACAGCCGTCGACGTCACTGTAAATCGTAAAAACTACTTTTCCTCTTAAGTTTTTTACATATGATATGAGAAACGTTTTACATATTTCATATTAGATTGTATTACCACTTTTGTCAATCATTTTTTGACTATTTTTGTGTTTTTGTCCATTTATTTTTTTAATTGAGTCAATCAAAACTTTCTTTTCTTGCTATTTATTATTAGAAATTATAAAAATCGTTTTATATCATATATAGCATCATTATTATTTATATCAATCGTTTGTTATTTTAGTTGCATAATTATTTCGCATTTGATAAAATATATCAATATGAACCCGAATAACCATTACACCATAAAACTAAATATATAATAAGAAGGAGCGTTACTATGTGGGATAAAGTATTCAATGCGAAAAATCCATTTTGGACATCCATGGGAACTGTTTTCGATTTATTTGTCATGAATCTGATCTGGCTGATTTCATGTATTCCGATCGTTACAATCGGACCTGCAACCTGTGCACTTTTTTATGCTTTGATCGAACGCGTTCAAGAACATGGAAGCTACATCACCTATGATTACCGAAGATCTTTCAAGAGAAACCTGAAACAGGGCATGCAGCTTGGCATCGGTTTTACTTTGGTGATTGTCTTTCTTCTTCTTGATATGTACCTTTGTTACCATGCAGGCAGAGGAATCTATTCCTTTTTCCTTTTCTTCTTCGGCTTCCTTTTATTTGTCGTAGCAATTACAGCACTTTATGCCTTTCCAATTCTCGCCAAATTTGAGCGTAGCAATAAAGAAATTCTGATCTGGGCTTTCACCCTCTCCATCAAGAATTTCCCATTAACCATCACCATGGTAATTGCAGTCACTATTTTAATGTGGCTCTTACATATCATACCAGCACTTATATTCATTGCGTTTGGTATGTCTGCTCAGTTTATTGCTACCATCATGGCAACCATTTTCCGACCATTTTACCCTAAGGTAGAAGAGGAAGATCAGTTTGTCCCTGGTGATATGGATGATCTGGATCTTGACGACATCAAGTACTTATTATAAAAGCTGTCAGGAGAAAAGCTTACCATGAAAAAACAAAAGAAACCAAAATCCATCTTCCGTCAGGAAGTGGAAAGAGATATTAACACATTCAAGCGTTTGCCGGTAAAGAAAAAAATCCAGTTTATTTTTGATTATTTCAAATGGTATATCTTGGCGGCAATCACCATTCTGATAATTTTAATTACATTTGCACAAATGATTTATAACGGTCAAAAACCATGTCGACTACGTACACTTGTTGTTTTGAACAACGAGGAAAATTGTAGCAGCTGGTTTGACGATTTTGAAAAAGATTTAAAAAGTGACGGCCTCCCTGGTGCTTTTGATGTCAACCAGGACCAGCCATTTGATCCAAACAACAGTTATTTTAATCTACAGCAAGTTGAGGTGCAGGCAATGGTTTCCTCCTATCGTGTTGATGTTGCAATCGGCGGCCCTGCGCTGTATGATTATCTACTATATTTGAATGCCTGCTATCCTCTAGAGCAAATTCTTCCTTCCGAAACCTATGATTCTCTTAACTCCTCAGGGATGATTGTTTTCGGAAGGGCGGATTTTTCCTATAATGAGGACGGTAGCATCGATTATTCAAAGGCAGTAGATGGAAACTATGCCATCGACATTTCAAACACCTCTTTTGGAAAGAAATACAACAAACAGGAAGATGAAAAGAACGAACCTCTTTACGCCATCATTCTTTCCAATACCAAACATAAAGAAGACAGCTTAAAATTAATCAACTGCCTTCTGGAAGGTAGATAAGATAACCGAAAAAAAGGGAGAGCATCATGTGCTCTCCCTTTCAATTATTTCAACTGGAAGTATCGTTCTTTTTGGAACCATTTTTCCCTTTGTATAATTCTCTACCATCTGCAATGCCAACTCTGCCATTTCTTTTACCGGCTGATGGATTGTAGTCAGTCTTGGTGATGTCATCATAGAAATCTGACAATCATCAAAACCGATGATTTTTATATCATCTGGTACCGTCTTACCTTTTTTATTGATTATCTGTATAGCCTGGGCTGCCAGAATATCATTGTTTGCAAAAATCCCATCCGTCTCAGGATATTTGTCCAAGGCCGCTTCCAAAGCTTTTAAAAAGTTCAGATCCTCATAGTCGCTTAATTCAAAGCGTACACTATGAAAATCAATTCCATTTTCTGTACAGACACGCTGGAATCCAATTCCACGATCATCGGCCGGCATAGCAACTTCACCTTCTAAATCCCCCATGTGAAGTAAATGCTTACAACCTTTTTTCATCAAATGATTTGCCGCAAGAATACCACCTTGTGTGTTATCACATTCTACGGAAGCCTCTCCGTATTTTAAATAACGTTCAAATCCAATAATCGGAATTTCCAAATCACACAAGCTTTCTTCCTCAATTGCACCTGTACAAATAATTACTGCAGCCACACGGTTACTCATACACATTTCCAAAGCTTCCTGTTCCTTATGAACCAGACCTTTGGAATTACATAAAATGAGTTTATACCCCTTCAGTGAAGCCACGCGCTCGATTTCACTGATTACTTTTGAAAAGTAAGGATGCTGAATATGCGGAACAATCAAACCAATGGTATTGCTAGTTTTTTTCTGCAGAGATCTTGCCAATTCATTTGGCTGATAGTTGAGCTTTTTGATTGCTTCATCTACCCTTTGTCTAGCATTATCACTGATATATCCGCGGTTATTCATAATCCTGGAAACGGTGCTGACTGCTAGCCCCGCTTCTTCTGCAACGTCTTTAAGGGTTGCCATTATATAACCTCCTCCAAAATATAGTAATAGTATTTTATTTTAATTTAAAGAATTCACACCATTCTACCATATTTTTAGAGATTTTAAAACTATTTCCAATGAAATCTGTTTCAAAAACGCCATATTTTTTACCGTTTTCAAAGAAAACTTCCAAAATCTTATCATCAATAATCAGCATAATATCATTATGGCCGTGTCCACCCATGAATTTTTCATTGTTGATGATAATTTCACCAGATTCTCTGGAGTATGTCATCTCCACTCCATTGACTTTCCAGGAAAATGGAAGTCTCTGATCACGGCGCAATCTCATTTTTACGATCAATGCGTTCGTATGTTTTGTATCAAAATAAATATAATGGTTATCCCTTCTCATCTGGTCTGTCACAGGAACCATTTGTTCAAACATTTCTCGAACTGGTTTCTGGATCAAGAGATGGCCCTGATCATTTTTCTCAAAAGTGAATTCCATTGGAATACCATAAGACCCGTTAAATGGACGACGGTCACCAGAAAGACGAAGCCAAGGAATCGAAATAGTGCGATCCGGAACATTGGAGTAAGTCTGTGCTGCATATGGAATACTGCCAATATAAGCCTTATGTCTTTCTCCATTATGTTTGAAGGTATATCCATCAAAATCTCCAGGGAAATAGAAACCATCTGCTGTCCAGAAGAACCATTTCTTTTCACCTGTTTCGGAAGAAAGGCAGAAAAGATCTGGACATTCCCAGGTGTCTTCAAAGAAGAGCGCCTGTGTTCTTTCCCAATTTTCCAGATCATTGGAACGGAAAATGCCGTACTCACATCCACGAATCCATAATACCATAATGTAAGCCTGGCTTTCTTCATGCCAGAATACCTTTGGATCACGGTTGTCATAAGCTACTGTATCCAGACAAGGTTTTTCAATTTTCTGTAAAGTTTCCCCACCATTTAAGCTGTATGCAATCTTCTGGGTGAATTCTCTACCCTCACTCCAGTTACTTACACCTCCTGCCATGGTGTAGAAAAAGATTAGTGCATCCTCAGGAAGTCCAAGCATTCCTTTTTCATTGACAATCCCGCTGCCAGAGTACATGGTTCCTTCTTCTTCTGGAAGAAGAACAATTCCCTTCTGCTCCCAATGCAACAGATCCTTACTTACACAATGTCCCCAGGACATATTCTGCCATATGGTGTTTACAGGATTATACTGGTAATAGAAATGATAGATTCCATCCTGATATACTAAACCATTTGGGTCATTACTCCAACCGGTATCTACAGACATGTGGATTACAGGTCTTCTGGATAAGATTGCTTCCTGATCATCCCCAATCTCTATCTCTTCAAAAAAGCTTTCCGGAGCCTGTGCTTTGATGATCATCTGACTTCCCACATACTCTTCCACTGGAATCTGTGCTTTATATGCATAAATATAATCTCTGGTATTTTCCTGATTAATTGGAACTAAAAATTCTAATACTTTATTTTCTTTTCCATCATTCTCAACAAAAAACTCTACCAGCTGATGGTCTTTGCCCGGCTGGACTGGTATATATAAAAATTGTGCTGTGATGTTAAATCTTTTATTCATCATTTCCTCCTATAACAAATAGTATAATGATAGGGAAACCCATTATCCCAATTTATCAAAACTATTTTATATGTAAATGTCTCATATCAAAATAGTTAATTTGCACAAGTTTTATCCAAATAATTGTGCACTTTTCATTTTGGTTACTTCTCACAAAAAATAATGCAAATAATAGAAACAGTAACCATAGTGTTATTGTATTGAAATCGATATACTAGTTATAATGAATACGTATCTGCTGCCCCTTTTGAAAGTCCCCTATTGATAGTTTTATAAGTGGATACGTATTCTGCCCTTCAAAATAAGGACATTCCAATCAGATACCCACAGGAGATTCATTCTTCTTAATAGGCACCCGCATGTTGCACGCATTCTGCTGCACATGCGGTTCCTTTTTTACAGCAGTTTTTCAAATCCTCTCCATCGAGTAAAGCGGCAATAAATCCAGCCACAAAATTATCTCCTGCACCAGTAGAATCGATGGCTTCCACATCAAGTGCCGGCATATGAAAAGCTTCCTTTTCTCCGCAGACAGTGCATCCTTCTTTTCCTGTCTTTACAATGACATTTTTCACACCCATCTCATGGAGATATGTCGCCATTTCCATAAAGTCTGTCTTCCCCGTCATGTAAGCCGCTTCATTTTCATTTGGGAACATGTAGTCTACAAATGGAAGAATCTCTGCAATATCCTCAATGCTGATTTCACGATAAGTTGGAATTTTTGTATCCATACAAACCAATGCCCCTTCTGCTTTCGCAGCTTTTACAAGAGCAATGATTGCTTCTTTTGTATCAAGGGGAGCACGAAAAACACTGGCGAGAGAAAGCACTTTCGCTCCTTTTACAACCGATGGATCAGGAATATAATCAGGAAGCATGGTTGCAGGGCTATTGTAAGAAACTCTTCCTGCCTGATCATCCACCATCAGATTGGCAATGGGTGTCACGATATCCTCTCTTCTTGTAACCAGGGAAACATCTAAACCACGTTCCCTTGCAGCATCTAAGACAAGGTTTCCTGCCATATCATTACCCAAGCCACAGACCAATTTTACTTTTTTTCCAAGTCTTCGAAGGATGGAAGCCTCATTGATGGCATCTCCTCCCACCGATAAGCTAATGGAATGGGCACGATACACATTTTTCTTATAGGGTTCTTTTCCCCTGGTAATACAGTCGATCAAAGCCTGTCCAACACATACAACATCAACATTATTCATCTATTTTGCCACCTTTCCAATGTAGTCAATATCATAATTTTTTATCACTTTTAAAGATCCGTATTCCAATCATTCTTGTCTAAGTTAAATCATATCCTACCGTCTGTCAATGCAGTATTGAAAAAGGACCAAAAAACCCCTCTGAACATAAGAATAAAAACCGCATGTCCCAGAGGGGAAAAAATGAATTCCCTTATTTATTTTTCTATTATTTTGAACACAGCCGTATTGGCATAAGTGAGAGGATCATTGTGCATGAAGAATACCACACCATTGACTGGTGAATACAAAGTCTCCATCACTTCCCCCTCATATGGATGGATGATATTGGCAAGCATCTGCCCTTCCTCCACCTCCTGTCCTGCTTTTACAAGACTTTCAAAGATGCCGGATTTGGCAGTCTGTACATTTACCATATTCGCATCATCTACCACAATGGATTTTCCAGAAAATGGTCCATTGTATTTGATGATGTCAAGAGAGGAGAGGAATTTCATGATGGAAAGCACAGACTGTCCAGCACTCTTCTGATCAATTCTGTTGGTTGTTGTTGTATATAAACTGAAGGCCTGGGTATTCCAAACCTGCCAGTTGTAATTTAAGGTTGTTGTATCATAAGGACGAACATTTCGTTTGATGACATATGGAAGATCAAATCGTTTTGCCAGCTCGATATCTGTATATCCTTCTTTCATCACTTTGATATGAGGGACAAAATCTCCCGGCATATAAAATGAAGTAAACTGAATTCCGTACTCATAATCCATAATGTGGCTGAAGATTCCATCGGCAATACGCTGGGTAGTCTCACCCAGATTATATCCTGGGAACATACGATTGATATCTGTATTATCAATACTCCAGAATCGTTTCTGTATGTTCATGGAATAAGGGTTTCCGGAAGGAATAATGAGGATTTTATGTCCTTTCGCAATACGGCCTTCTTCTTCAAGCTGCTTGAATTTTTTCACCAGTCGAGAGCAACAGTAAAGCTGCTGCACTTCATTTCCACGGAGGCTGCCAAGAATACAGACGGATTTCTTTCCTTCTCCAAATTCGTATCCTGTCACACGGAAATTGTCACGATAGAGTCCTTTGATCTCATAAATTGTTTTCTTTTTCATGATTCATAAACCTCCTTGCGTAACAGTCTTCCAATGAGGGAGCCTTCGTCCACGATTGGATAATCACGGATGGTAAAAAGGATTCCATCCACAGGAGAATGGATTTCATCCAGCACTTCTCCGCGAAGTGGATCGATAATCTGACCAATCAGATCTCCCTTTTTCAGTTTTTCCCAATGTTTCACATGAGGAATGAAAAGTCCACTGGTGCTGGCATTTAAGAAACTAACATCCATAGGGTCTCTGGAAATGATTGGTGTACGGGGATCTTTCGTTTCCCCTGTCCAGATTCCCATGGTTTCCATCAAATGGAAGATGCCATCTACCATCTGTTCCCCATACTCTTTGGTAATGCGCATTCCAACACCCATCTCCACAACAAGAACCGGGGTTCCCGTGCTATTTAAACTATAAGCAAATGTGGATTCTAAAACAGTGCTTGCACCGTGAACCCAGATAAAATCAATATTTGTCTCCTTAGCAAGAGGAACCAAAATATCTTCATGTAATTCATTGATACGAATCTGAGGAATTTCCGTCAGATAAATATTACTTGCATGAATATCTAAAACTACGTCAGAACCAGAAACATCATCGATAATCTGTGCAGCCAGATACTCTGTCATATTTCCATCGATATTTCCAGGAAAAAGTCGATTCAT